>CAYQZD010000160.1:0-7039 GCA_964421875.1 uncultured bacterium | reverse complement strand
CTATACCAATCCGAAATCATAAATAAAATGGTTATTCCGGCGCAGCCGGAATCTTTCCGGAAAATAAGGATTCTGGCTCGCTTCGCAGCCAGAATGACAAATACGCTTCATATTAGTAAAGTGATACGCGGATTATGAATCCACCCTCTGACTCCTACAGTTTAAGGTCTTTATAACCGAAATCGAAGTTTGTTTTTTCACTTTCAGATGTGTCGGGACGTTTTTCCTCTTCAGTACTGGCATCTTGAGCCTCCTCCGCGGATTCCTCAATCTCCACCGATTCCTTTTCCTCTTCAGTAGCCGATTCGGAATAAGTCGAACGTGCGTTTTCTGTATAAAATTCGTTGTTCCCGGCATATTCTCTTCTATTAAGAAATTGAATCCGCCGCGCTTTGATTTCAACTACGTTGCGATTGAATCCGTCATCGGTGCGAAAAGTCCTGCTCTGCAATTCCCCCTCCACTAAAACGGCAGAGCCTTTACGCAGGTTTTCATAACAGCTTTCTGCCAGTTTGTACCAAGCCACCACTCCTACAAAACACACATCCTCTTTCCAATTACCGGAATTATCCTTGAACTTGCGATTGGAGGCAATGTAAAAATTTGTAACAGGAGTACCCGTAGTGGTATGTCGAAATATGGGATCCTTTATCAAATTGCCAACGATTGTAACCGAATTGATATCGGGCATCCTTAATTCACTCATGACCGTTCCTCGTTTTTATTAGAAGTTTGGCTGGCCTCCAGCGCCTTCTCCTCTTCACGTTTCTTACGCTCCTCATCAAGTTCAATCTTCTTTAAAATCCTGGCGCTTAGAAAAACTGTCAGATATCGCAGAACATTCTGGTTCAGCCTGAGAAAACGCTCGATCTCCTGTATCGCCTCGGCGGGAGCGTCATAGTTCACAATATAGTAATTACCGTATTGCTTCTTCTTAATCTCAAAGGCTAAACGGCGTTTGCCCCAATTCCTCTCTTCAACTACTTTTCCCCCCAAGCCAGCGACCAGTTCTTTAAGACGATTCCCGATCGCTTCCATCTTTTCTGGTTCAATTCCACTGTCGATGATGTATACAGTCTCATACCTTCGCATTTTTATCACCCCTTCGGATTCACAGCCCCCTTAGCGGGAGCAGGGTTAACAAGTTCTAATAAGTAATTAATTAATCGGTCGTTAATAATACTACTCAAAAACTACGGCGGTTCCGCTGGCGCTTACCATTAACATATTCGTGCCGCCGCCGGTGCTGATGGTTTCATAGTCGAGGTCCACGGCGATGACCGCGTTTCCGCCCTGTTCTTGGCAGTGCTGGGACATCTCATCTACCGCAAGGTCCTTGGCGCGCCGCAGTTCCCGCTCATAGGTGGCGGACCGGCCGCCGACAATGTCTCGGATACCGGCGAAAAGGTCTTTAAAAATATTGGCGCCCATTATGGCTTCGCCGGTGACCAGACCAATATGCTTGACTATCTTCTTACCCTCGATACTATGGGTGGTGAGAACGAGCATTTCTACCTCACGCTTAATTATTCAAGGCGGGGACTTCAATATCCCCGCCTGCTGAAGATTCAATTTAACATTACTGTAACACTTTATCGATTTGAAACGCAAGCGTCATCAGCCGTACGGCTAATCCTTCTTCTCCGGAAGGATTCCGGCTGTGCCGGAATGACTATCTTGCCTACTACTTCAGAAAGCTATAGTGTTACAAACTACCTAATCAAAGGAGCGATCACCAGGGATACTACCGACATAAGCTTGATGAGAATATTGAGAGACGGTCCGGAAGTATCCTTGAAGGGGTCGCCCACCGTGTCGCCGACCACAGCGGCTTTGTGGGGGTCGGAACCTTTACCGCCAAAAGCGCCGCCTTCGATATGCTTCTTAGCGTTATCCCAGGCGCCGCCGGCGTTAGCCTGAAAAACAGCCATCAAAACCCCGGTGACGGTGACGCCAGCCAGTAATCCCCCAAGCGCATACTTGTTAATGATGCCGAATATCACCGGAATGCTAACTGCCAGCAATCCCGGAATCACCATACGCTTAATAGCGGCAGCGGTGGAGATGTCAACGCACTTGGCGAAATCTGCCTTCGCTTTCCCCTCCATTAAGCCGGGGATGTTTTTAAACTGACGGCGCACTTCTTCAATCATCTCAAAAGCAGCTTCGCCCACAGCCTTCATCGCCATGGAACTGAAAAGGAAAGGCATCATCGCGCCGAAAAAGAGCCCGGCCATCACATAGGGATTGGACACGTCGATTATCTTCACGTCCGCTTGAGTGCGGAAAGCGCTGAAGAGCGCAAGCGCCGTGAGGGCGGCGGAGCCGATGGCGAAACCCTTGCCGATAGCGGCGGTGGTGTTGCCTACAGCGTCCAACTTGTCGGTGCGGGCGCGGACGTCGGAGCCCAAACCTGCCATCTCGGTGATGCCTCCGGCGTTATCCGCCACAGGACCGTAGGCGTCGACCGCAAGCTGGATTCCGGTAGTGGAAAGCATTCCTAAAGCGGCAATGGCGATGCCGTAGAGTCCGGCAAAATAGTAGGATAAAATGATGGCCGCCGCAATGTAAATGATAGGCAGAGCAGTGGACCTCATTCCGAGGGCTAAGCCGGCGATGATGTTGGTGGCGGGACCGGTCTCGGATTGTTTAGCGATGTTCCGCGCGGGCTTTTTGGATTCGGATGTGTAGTACTCGGTAGTGAGTCCAATAGCGATTCCCGCGGCGAGTCCGGCGATGGTGGCGATGAAAATTCCCAAAGCATTGATGCTAAGCCCCTTGGGCACCAGCCACCAGATGATGGGGATGCTGACCACAACCATCAGGATTCCAGCGCCGAAAGTGCCGGTGTTTAAAGCGGCCTGGGGGTTGCCGCCCTCCTTAGTCCTGACTACAAAGGTGCCCAGGATGGATACGATTATTCCCACCCCGGCTAATACCAGAGGAAGAATGACCAATTCCGTGGATTGGAACACTCCCCAGCCTAAAACCATAGCCCCGACGATGGAACCGACGAAAGATTCGAACAAGTCCGCGCCCATCCCGGCGACGTCGCCCACGTTGTCGCCCACATTGTCAGCGATAACCGCGGGATTGCGGGGGTCGTCCTCAGGGATACCGGCTTCAACCTTGCCCACCAAATCCGCGCCCACATCGGCCGCTTTGGTGTAAATGCCTCCGCCCACGCGGGCAAACAGCGCAATGGATGATGCGCCAAGCGAAAAGCCCGTGATGACGTTCAGCACTTTGGTGAAGTTTGTAGCGCCGTCAGCGGTTAAAAACACCGCCTTGTAAACCAGCAGCAGCAGCCCAAGGCCCAAAACCGCAAGCCCCACTACACTCATACCCATTACGGTGCCTCCGGCGAAGGCGATGTTCAAAGCTCCGGACAACCCTTTCCGAGCCGCGTTAGCGGTGCGGACGTTAGCTTTGGTAGCGACACGCATACCAAAAATGCCCGCCAAACCTGAGCAAATGGCTCCAACCACAAAGGAGAGTGCGATGAGTGAGCTGTTCTCCGATTGAGGATCTTTGCTGTAGTAGGCTACAGCCATAATCACCGCAACTACGATGACGAACAGCGCCAGAACACGGTATTCGCGTCCCAGGAAAGCCATTGCGCCTTCGCGAATGTGACCGGCGATTTCCTGCATTTTATCATTTCCGGGATCTTTTTTAGCAACGGAACCGCTCTTAATCCAAGCGAAAAGCAACGCTAAAATCCCGAAGAAAGGAACGATGATGAGTAGTTGATTAAATCCCATTTACACCTCTCGGGTTAAACATTAGTTTCCCCCAGTCTGTTTATTTTATTTGATTAGTCTTCTAATTAATTCATTCCATCACGCTGGGCTCTTCATAACGGTTGTAAAGGTTCATCGCCCGGGTCAATCCCTCGCGGATGAAACAATCCAAAGCCCCGGCGGCTTTCACCAACATATCCTCCACCGGCTCAGCCAGCTTCTCAGGTATCTCGGACAAAACGTACTCGCTGAGGTCGTCAACCTCGAAATCGGGCCGGATGCCCAGCCTGAGACGCGGAAAATTATCGGTCCCCAGGTAATATATCACCGAAGACAAACCCTTATGACCCCCGTCGCTGCCCTGACCGCGAATTCGTATCTTACCCAGAGGAAGATTGATGTCGTCGCATACCACAAGAATGTTGTTGTGAAAAAGATCTTCGCGTTCAACAAAATCGAGTATGGGACGGCCGGAAAGGTTCATAAAACTGGTGGATTTCATTATGAAGATGCGCCCCCCGGAAATCCTGTGAGCGGCAAAGAAAAATTCACCCTTCCCCGCTTGAAAATCCACATTGTAATCCGAAGCGAGTTTCTCCACGGCGCGGAAACCAAGGTTATGCCAGGTGCCACGGTATTCCGGACCGGGATTCCCCAAACCGGCAATCAATATCGGACTGAAGCCCATCACTCCTCTGTAGATTCCTTCTCTGCCTCGGCTTCCTCTTCAGCCTCGGCTTCTGCAGCTTCTTCCTCCGCTATTTCAACCTCAGTCTTGATGACTGTCGGTGGAATAACGGTCGCGATAGCCCCCTTGGGATTGTTGAGGATTACCACGTTCTCCACCAATATGTCTTCCACGTGAATCGATTCACCAATCGCTATCTGGGAAACATCCAAATCAACCTCTTCCGGAAGGTCCTTAGGCAGACACTCGATACGGAGACTGCGGCGGACAAATTCCAGAATGCCACCCTCTTTAACCCCGATGGGAGTGCCCAATAGCTTGACAGGAACGGTAGAAGTGATCTTTTCGCCGCGGGTTATCCCCAATAGGTCGATGTGCTGGATTTTCTCGCTGGCAGGATCACGCTGAACTTCACGTACGATAACCTCATACTCACCAACACCTTCAATATCCAAATTGACCAATCCCCGCTTGGTGGAAAGTGCACGTTCCAGCTCTTTTACATTGACCGAAAGGGGAATGTCCTTATATCGCGGACCGTAAAACACGCCTGGTACACGGCCCGTGCGTCGCAACCGCCGCATTGCGTTCTTACCTCTTTCATCTCGAGGTGTCGCCAATAATTTAAAATCGACCATCATCTTAACCTAAAAAAACTTAAAGTGTTTCTAAATTCAAACCATTGCTTCGTAAATTTATTAATAACAATGTATTCAATCGAATTCTTGCCCTCTAACTTTTAATCTGTTTTTGAACAACCTCATCGCGCTGATTCACAGTCAAATAACCCAATTCTATCAATATCTCACCAAGCATTCCTTTGGAGGTGATTTGGTACCTGACGGCCTTATCCCTGCCTTCGGGAGAAACCAGATTCAGTTTAAGTGCGCAGTCTCCGAATTTCAAGGTGTTACCGATCGAAGAATTCTGGAATTCAATGGTCGTCTGAACCTGCTCAGGAGTCAACAATCGCAGGTTCAACATAACTTTACCCAATTGGGCGCGACCCTTCAATTGATGTTCAATCGCTTCATTCAATTGAGCCTGGGAAATAAATCCCATATCGATGACCGCATCGCCGAATTTAACCGGCATGCCCCACTCCTATTTAGTGATTATGATTTTAAACGCCGCTTCCGAATAATTAGGGATATATGTGAATTTAAATAGCCTTAATAGCCAGTGAATCTAATCCCCAAATAAACAGATAGATAAGTGATTCATTAGGAAGAAGCGTAACACTTTACTGATATGAAGCGTATTCGTCATTCCGGCTACGCCGGAATGACCATTTCGCTCATCACTTCAGATAGCTATAGTTTTTCTAAAAAGCTATAATCTTACCGAAAAACAAATCAAAGAATATTCAAACGAACAAAGAACTGATGGATTGCTCGAAATGAATCCTCTTGATAGCCTCGCCAAACATATCCGCGCTGGAAATCACCTTGATTTTACTGTATTTCTGGGAATCCTTAAGCGGGATGGTGTCAGTAATCAGAAGCTCACTGATAGGGGAATCCTGAATCTTATCCGCTGCGTTCGATGAAAGAACCGCGTGACTCACAACCGCGTAGATGCTCTCAGCCCCGCGCTGTTTAAGATTAGCCGCCGCGCCAACCAAAGAACCGCCGGTGTCAACCAGGTCATCGACAATGACAACATTCCGACCCTTGACATCGCCGATAATGGTCTCCACAAATGATTCGTTGGGACGAGGACGGCGCTTGTCAACCACTACAAGCTCCGCCTCGAGACGTTTAGCATAGGCTGAAGCCATCTTCACCGAACCAATGTCGGGCGCAACAACCGATATCTTGGGAATGTTCTTCTGCCTGATAGGGTCCACAAATACGTAGGAGGCGTAGAGGTGGTCCACCGGAATATTGAAGAACCCCTGAATCTGGTCCACGTGAAGGTCCATCGTCAAAACTCTGTCAGCCCCCACTGTCGTCAGCAAGTCGGTGATCACTCTGGAGGAAATAGCTACCCGGGGCTGGTCCTTGCGGTCCTGACGAGCATAACCGAAATAAGGTATCACTGCCGTAATACGACTGGCGGAAGCCCGTTTCGCAGCGTCGATCATAAATAAAAGTTCGAGGATATTCTCCGCCGGAGGATAAAGTGACTGGATCAGAAAAACGTCGGTCCCCCGAATATTCTGGTTGAACTTAATCCAGATTTCACCGTCGGAAAACCTCACCCGTTCCAGAGCCCCCAGTTCTGTCCCCAAATAAGCGGCGATTCGCCGAGAAAGCGATATGCTGGCGCCGCCGGAAAATATACTGAGCTTGTTCATTTAGATAATATATGGTTGTTAACGACCACTAATTAAAGAGGTGACTCTTTACCGATTTGAAACGCCTGCGTCATCAGCCGTACGGCTGATCCTTCTTTTCAGGTATAATTCCAGCTGTCAGTCTGGCCGAGAATGTCCCGAATTTGTCATTCCCGCGAACAGACTGTCCGAGAATGTCATTCTGAGCCCGATGCGAAGCATCGGAGCGAAGAATCTCCAATTCTAATAATCTATAATTACTATGTTTATACTAATTGGAGATGATTCACTTCGTTCAGCATGACAATCCTTAAGCTCATTTTCTGACAG
>CAYQZD010000159.1:0-7130 GCA_964421875.1 uncultured bacterium | reverse complement strand
TTCTGATTAAATATACATCTGAATAAATGGAACCGTTAGGGTAGGCTTCGCCGCAGACGATATATCCGCCGTCATCGGTCTGTTTGACACTATACCCTATTTCTGGACCTGCTCCCCCAAAGGTTCGAGTCCAAATCGTGTCCCCATTGGCATCAGTTTTAACTAAATATAAATCGCGATAAACCTGACCAGGTGGAATTGTGCAACCGGTAAGAATGAATCCGTTATCATTAGTCAACTGTACATCAAATCCCCAAGAGTAATTTCCACAACAATATCTCCTGGTCCAGAGCGTATCCGGCGGGCCGACTTGGGCAGCGGCGAAGGGAGACAAAATGATGATGAGGATGAATATGGTGAATAGGGTTTTCATTGTGGTCTCCTCCTACTTTTATTTTATCAACAGCAATTTAATGGTTCGACGCATATCGGCTGCTCTGAGTTGAGCCAGATAGATACCGCTGGCTAATCCGGTTCCGTCGAAGCGGGTGCGGTGAGCGCCCCCCGGATAAAATCCATCGATTAGACGAATAACCTCCCTCCCTTGAATATCGTATATAGTCAACGATACAAACATCTGTTTTGGAAGGGAAAAACTCAGGACTGCCTGCGCATTCAGAGGATTGGGATAGGGCGAATAAAGCTTGAATTCCATCGGGATAGCTCCGCGCGGCAAATCGTCCACCGCATTCGGGGGCGCTCCCATCAGATCCATAGCGTGACCCATAAAATCGGCGGCAGTTGACTGAATCATATAGAAAAGCGGAGCATCCAGGATAATCCATTGGGGATTAGCCAAATCACTGCACAGCCCCACGGTTCTGCCGTGAAACGGCGAACCTGTCCCCGACGCAGAGGTGAACGCGGCTATAGGCTGGACACTGCCGTGAAAAACGTCAGTCCAAACAGCGTCCGAGAAGGGTAGTTCTCCGCGCCAGCAGGGGAAACGGGCGGTGTCCAAAGCGATTGCGGGATACCCGTTCAACCCCGCCGCCCCCACGAATTCGACAGTGGGGGGAGTGGATACCCTGATAGAATCGATACCGCAGAGTTCATAGAGGAAATCACCCTGACCGAAACGATGCGCATACCCCGCGCTTCCTTCTATTGAAGACGACATTCTCCACCCACAGATGAAGAGTTTACCGCCGTTTTCAAGGTATTTTCCATAGGCGATCGTGTCTTCGCCGATATCGGCGTTCATCGCGTCCATATGAGTCACCACTATGGAATAGGCGGCAAGGTCCGCGTCAGTAAGCTCAACATTTGAGGCAACGCTGTCGGCGCGGTCCCAGCGCCCCGATGTTTGATAAGGATTCAATATCGTATCATAGAACTCATCCACCTCCGAATCGCCGGGCGCACTCGGCGCTCCGGGTCCGTCGGGAGTGGCGTCCACTATCATTATTCCCAGATGGTGCGAAGCGAGCATCCCCTTTCTAACCGGCGACGGCGCGCCTACAATTCCCCCATTCGTTCTTGTCCGCAACCGGTAATGATACATCTGTCCTATCGTCAGGCTGCTGTCGCGCCAGAAGGAATCGGGATGCGCCACCGTTGTGGCGGCGGTAAACTGACCGCCCGCTTCAGCGCGCTCGATGATATATTCATAGGTGTTAGGTTCCGGCCGGGGAATCCACCTCAGCTCCACTCCGGAAGGGGTGGAAACGCTTTCAAATCCTTGCGGCGCCACCGCCGCCTGCGGTGTGCCTGAGGCTTCCGGTCCGAAGGGCGATGGCAGGTCATCTTCATTCGAGATAGAGAGGCTGACCTCGTAATGCTGATTTTCGACCAGGCCTGAGATTGTCAATGGCGGCGGATTTGAGGTGGCAACGATGTCTTCCCAATAAAGTTCAGTACTCATTCTATAAGCGATACGGATAACTCCGCCGGGCGGCGGAATCAGGGTGTCCGGCCAGGAAACGATGAGGCTATGTCCGTTGCCCGCGTTGACAACCTGCGGCGCCGGCGGGGCGCTTAAACGCGTCTGGGATAAGACCGCAGTGACTCCCAACGCCAGTCTCGCCACCTTTCGGGCATAGGAGAATGACATATGCTCCGGCAGATCGTTCGGATTGTGCTGGTATGCGGCGTCCTCAGCCGTCTCGATAAGCCTTACCGCCGGAAAACCTCTGTGGTAAAAAGGCGCATGGTCGCCGCCTCTGCCGGGCCGGTCTAAAGCGTCAATCAAGGTAACCGACAATCCCCCGGAATACGATTCCCCCACCCATTTGAGATAGCGCGCCAATTGACGTGACGAGGAACTCATCGGGCCTCCGGAGTAGCATCTCACTGTGCTGGAATCCACCGCCCCACCCGGATGGACTATGTGCCCTAACATATCCATATTTATCATCGCCCCCACCTGCCGCCCTGAATCAAGCAGAGCTTGAGAATAGGCATGAGAACCTAAAAGCCCCTGTTCCTCGCCTGCAAAACCGGCCATAGTAACTGCATTATTCCGCCCTGACCCGCTTAGTATCCTGCTGATTTCCAGCAGCGCCGCTATACCGGAGCCGTCATCGTCCGCGCCCGGGGCGAAACCCGCAGTGTCATTACCGGAATAGGTTCTCGAATCGAGGTGAGCGCCCAAGACTATTATCGGGCTCTGCCCGCCCCCGCCGGTCAGAATTCCGTGAACATTGTAACAGGGATAGGGGCCTCTCCAGGAGCCGGTCCAGGGAAAAAGCTCGGCATCCGCCCCGGCCTGGAGAAACTTTGCAAGCAGCCATCTTCGGGCGGCGCCGATTCCTACTGTGTCAGACAGCGTGTCAGAATAGGTATGACGGGTGTGAAAATCCACTAATGAGCATACATTGAAGTACATACTATCGAAGCTGACCTGTTCCACCTGACTTAAAATCAAGGAATCGGCGGGGAAAGGGGCGGGGTCGGCTTTGGAACCTTCAGGGAGAAATGAAGCGAAGATGAAAATAAAAAGCGTAGTTAAAACAGGAGCATACTGGATTTCTTTCATAGTGATGTTTCCCAGTATATTACTGAAGGATTATTGAATAATTGAAGAACGACGGGATGAGGATAAACCATCATTCGATGGATTCTCTTCGCGAATCATCGCACAACTTAGCATGAAAATTATCGGCTCGCGGGATGCATTGCCGTTATTTTCAAGGTAAAGCATTATATCTTTTTAGCTCTGCCCCGACCGGAGCCTTGCCCTGCGCCGCCTCGGACGCTCTTTTTCATTGAAGGCTCAGCCATTGGTTCCACCTTCCCGGATTCAACCTGCTCGACAGCCTCACCCACTTTCATACCTCTGCAGAGATAAGCCTTAATCCCCATCGCTTTCAGCGCGGCAAATTTCCCGGGGCCGAAATTACCGCTGATTGCGCCTGACAAGCCGTAACCGGCGAACCTGGCTAAACTCCCGGACGGTTCGTTCTGGGAAGCCGCCGGGAACACAATAATCTTTTTTGAGACCGAATCGACAATCAGGTGATAATCGGGATGTCCGAAACGTTTGGCAACCTTGGAATCGAGGCGCTTTCCTGTTGCAGCGACTAAATACTTCATAATTAAGCGGCATTCTATATTTTTGTATTGGTTCAGGTTATCATCGGAATCAACTGTCGAGCTTCTCCCGCACTTTTTCCGCCAGCTCCATCGGGGAGAAAGGTTTATTCAACATATTATACTTCAGACCTTTACCACCCCTCTCGTCTATTGTCTCTTCGGTATATCCCGAAGTTAGCAATATTTTAATTCCGGGGTACTTATCATTCAAAAATTTTGCCAGTTCAACACCGCTCATTCCCGGCATCACTACATCTGTGAGTAACAAATCAAAACCCATCTCGCCGGCATTGCAGATTTCCATCGCCTCCTTACCGTTTGAAGCTGCTATAACTTTGTAACCAAACCGGGTCAAAACTCTCAATATAAATTCTCTAACCTCTGTCTCATCCTCAACCACAAGAATGTTTTCATCTCCGCCGTGAATTACCGACTGGGTGCGGCTTTTTTCCGTTTCTTTCTTCTCGCCCTTAGCTACCGGTAAATAAACAGTGAAAGTGGAGCCGTACCCTTCCTCACTATAGACGTGAATGCTCCCCCCATGCTGCTTGACAATTCCATAGACGGTGGATAAACCCAATCCGGTCCCTTTTCCCTTTTCCTTTGTGGTGAAGAAGGGGTCGAATATTCTGGATTTCACTTCGTCGGTCATCCCGCTTCCCGAATCACTGAATGTCAATTCCACATACTGTCCTTCATCGAGGTCGAGGTATTTCTTTGACAATTTTTCATCAACCATAACTGATTTCGTTTCCAGTGTCAGAATACCTCCGTTCGGCATTGCATCCCTGGCGTTTACGGCAAGGTTGATAATGACCTGCTCGATTTGCGCGGTATCAATTTCAACTCGGCGTATATTGGGGGTCAGTTTTGTTCTAAGTTCAATGTTTTCTTCAATCAAAGAGCGGAGCATTTTAGTTATATCCTTCACCAAAACATTCAAATCCAAGACCCTCAGTTCCACCTTCTGCCTTCGGCTGAAAGTCAGCAGACTATTGGTCAGTTTAGTGGCATTTAGAGCGGCTCGCTTAATCTGGTCCAAGTAATCCTTGACCGGATTATCCTTGCGCAATATCATAGTCGCTAATTCCGTGTTGCCTGATATCACCGTCAACATATTGTTAAAATCATGGGCGACGCTTCCCGCCAGTCTTCCCACCGCTTCCATCTTTTGCGCCTGCCTGAACTGCTCTTCCAGCTTCCTGCGTTCGGTAATATCCCTCACAATCCCCTGTATCGACGGTTTACCCCCCGATGGCGCTGGAGATAAACTAACCTCAAGATGCATCTCCTTCCCTTCTTTAGAAAGCGCTGTGAACTCAAACCGATGGGAAGCGTCATCACCTTTCATTACCTGCTTATAAGCTTCCAGCGCGCGCTTCAGGCTATCCGGCAGCATAAACTTTTCCAGACAGGGTAAGGCTTCTTTTCCCCGGTCAGAATCCTCTAATCCGAACCATTCCTTCAGTTTAGTATTAAAAAGTTCAACCCTCTCGCCTACGATTAAAAATACTCCGTCTTCCATCCGGTCAATCAACGATCTATATTTGAATTCGGACTCCTTGAGCTCTTCCTCTGCTTTTTTACTGCTGGTTATTTCGGTAATAAAACCCTCCAAATGCGTGGCTTCATTCTTTTCATTGTATTCTCCTACCCCTCTTTCCCACACCCATTTTTCCTCTCCTTCAGCGGTTATAATCTTATATTCTATTTGAAATGTCCCCTTATTCTCAACCACTTTTTGCACTTCTTTCCATACATAATCTCTATATTCAGGGTGGATAATGGCATTAAATGAAATGACATTGTCATTCATAATTTCAGAGGGATGATACCCCGTTAAATCGATGCACCCTTCGCTAACGAATTCCATAGTCCAATTTCTATTATTTATGCATCGATAAATCATTCCCGGAACGTTACTCATGATATTCGTCAGCGTTTTCCTGCTTTCGCTGAGTTCAGTGACTAAATCATCTAAATCGGTTTTCGTTTTGAGTTTCTCGACACCGTAGGCGACATCCTTGGCAAGTTCCTGAAAAAGGATGACTTCTTCTTGTTCGAAGTCGTCCGGTTCAGACGAGTATATATTCATAACTCCAATGGGGCCTCGTTCTTCAAACAAGGGTATTGAAATCGAAGAAACATAGCCCAATTTCAAAGCCCTTTCCCGCCAGGGTTTAAAGGCTTCGTCGGTCCTCATATCGTTACAAATATAAGGTTTGCCGGAACGTATTGACCTGCCGGTTGGGCCTCTTCCGCTTTCATCGTCCGCCCATGATACATCCAAATCCTTAAGAAAATCCCCTTTATCACCAGCATAAGCCGCCGGACACACCTTTTTAGAGCCTGTTTCTTCAGTCAATCCCACCCATGCGAACCTATAACCTCCGTGCTCGATGATTATTCTGCATACATTATTTAGAAATTCTATTGCGTTATCCGCGCGGATTAGATTCTCATTGACCTCATTCAGGACTCGGTACGCGCGGTTAACTCTCTTGAGTTTATTTTCAGCGAACTTTGTCGAAGTTATATCGGAAAAGACCGTAGTGAACACTCCCTTCCGATGTGAAAAAACCGAGATAAAGAAATGTCTATTAAGGGGCTGAAAGAAAGTATCGAAACTTTCAGGTTCCCCTGTAAATGCAACTTTAGAAAATATTTCTAAATATGGCGCTTCACCCGTCCCATACAGTTCCGAGGCTTTAGCCTGGAGGGCGCTTTCCTTGGTAATTCCCAATATTTTTTCATATCCGAAATTCACATCGATGATAGTATAATCGACAGGATTGCCGGAAGCGTCATATTCCAGCTTATGCACCGCAACGCCCTCGGACATTGCAGAATGAAGCGCTTCATATTTATCCTGGATTCTGCTTAGTTCCGCTTCCATCCGCTTTCTCTCTGTAACATTCCTCAGCGTGAGCAGCACCGCCTTAACTGCGTCATCATCGTCCTTGACCGGGATGAGGCTCCAATTCCAGTAGGTAACACCCCGCTCCAGGTTCGCCTCATATTCAAAGGGTTTAGCGTAATAATGATGAACCTCGCCGGTTTTCACCACTTCCCGGAAAATAGCTTCATTCTCAGCATTGGGATACAGCTCAAAATGATTCTTACCTTCGAAGAAAGACTGCTCCTTTTCATCAGCCAGAGCATAGGAGGGACTCACCCAGATGAAGTTGAACTGCGAATCCATCAGAGCCGCCATAATGTGGCTGTTTTCAAAGAAAGCTCTCAAAATCAAGTCTGCCTCACCTGAACTTGAAAGTTTGTTCTTGGGCTGCGCCGAGGTTTCCTCCAATCGTTTCACGCGTATACGGAGTCCTTCGAGTTCTTCTATGAGAGCGGTTTTAGTTTTAGCTTCGTCTTTCATTTTCCTCGTAACGAATTTTTTTACCGGCATTTATATTGTCTTAAAATATGATAAGCTTAATAATAATCAAAACTAATAATAAAAGCAAAAAAATCACTCGCAAAACCGTGTTTACAGACATAAAATTGTCGGACCTGAACCATTGTTTTCACAAAATAAGGAGCATAAATCATATTTAAAAACTCGGCTTTGTGCACTGAACAAACAAGATGTATGG
>CAYQZD010000158.1:0-7436 GCA_964421875.1 uncultured bacterium | reverse complement strand
GATTTATCATATTTGGGATTTTTTTCTCCGGCGAGGGCGTAATTTGTTTCGGCTTCTTTCCACATCCGGAGTTTCTGGTAGCTCCTTGCCATAAAGAAATAGTTTTTGGCGTCGGCGGGATCGTTTTCCACGGCTTTCCGGTAATTAGCGATGGCTTCGTTATCTTTTCCCATTCCACTCAATACCCGCGCGCTCCCCGCGTAGGGATTAGCCCAGTTGGGTCGGGCTTCTATCGCCTTAGAATATTCTTCCAGAGCTTGAGGATATTTTTTCAGCCTTTCCAGGCAGAAACCGAGGCGGTAGTGAATATCGGGGATTTTTCCTTCATCGAGGAATTCGCGGTAGGTGAGGACTTTTTGATAGTTGGTCAGCGCTTGAGAATATTTCCGGTCTCTGATGAGAGAATTGGCGGCTTTCAGCAGTCTTTGAGCTTCTTTCAGGGAGTTTTGTATCAGTTCTTTACGTTGGGTGATTTTAGCGTCGAGTTCGTTCCAGGATTGTTCCAGCTGTTTGTATTTGTCGTAGTCGCCCGCTTCGTTAGCTTGAGCCATTTTTTGTTTGATTTCATCTCTCTGCTTAAGAAGGTCCAGTAACGCTCGGTCTGTAACCTCATCGCTTTGAGCGAGAGTCAGCGGGGTCATTATTAACAGCAGGATTAACGCTGAAAGAATATACCTAATCATAATCCAGGATGTGTTTATTATAAATACAGTTATTATATCAATCCGATTAAACCATCACAGAAGGTTTCTATCGCATACCTTAAAAACAAGGGATATGATTAACGTATCGCGAAGAAACGACAAAGCTATTTTTCAATTTAAAGTAATAATTCTATTAAAATTTGTCAAGTTTTGTCCACCGCACTTTTGAAATAATCTAAAATCATATTTATATTTAAAGATACTCTTATCCAAGAGATGCTGTGGGATTTTCATAATTTCTCAATATACGATTTTCTTAATTTTACGGTTCATCCCGGTGTTTAAATTTATCAAGTTTATTCATACCAGGTCGTTTCGCTATTATCGCACCAGAATCAATCTGCTGCTTCTGGCTATTCTGCTCTGGATTCTTGTGATAACCGGGCGCGATTATGAGACAGTAATGCGGGTTCCTTTGAAGTTTCACAACGTTCGGGCTGACAAGGTATTAATCAGCGATGATTTTCCGGATGCCCTGGTTCGATTTCGCGGCAGCGGCCGGGCTTTGGTGGCTTTAAGCACTTTCAAATACGCCCACATCGAAATTGACCTTTCCTCCGCTCAAAACCAGCAGGAATTCGAGCTAACGACGAACTATGTCAAGGTATCCGCCGCGCTGGATGTAGAGCCGATTGAGGTAGTGCAACCCGATAGCGTGACGGCGCTGCTGGACGATTTATCGGAGAAGCGGCTTCCAATTAAGCCTGAGGTCGAAATCACCACCAAACCGGGCTACGTGCTGGTGAGCGGGGCGCGGGTCAGCCCTGCTACAATTATATTGTCCGGTCCGAAATCTCTCCTCGACACTCTGGATCATATTGGCACAGTGAGTAAAACCTACACCGAACTGCGGCGCAGCCTGCGGGAAAAAATCGCGCTTTCACTGCCCCATCCCAAACTTGAATCTGAGTTTACCGAAGTCAGTTTAAGCGCAGGGATTGAGCGTTTGATGGAACAGCGTTTCCGCCAGATTCCCTTGAAGGTGAACAATCCCCCCCGGAACCTGGGGGTTCATCTTGACCCGGACAACATCACAGTCAAAGTCAGGGGAGCTGTCAGCATCATTAAGTCAGTAAGCAGAGAGGACATCAAAGCCTATGTGGATTTTCCCGCGTCATGGAGCGAAGATATAACCGGGGTAGAGCCGGGGATTTCCCTTCCCGAAGGGGTGGAATTGGTCGATTTCGAGCCTGACACGGTGTTTATGACCTTGATGATGGATGAGTTTTAGCGATGATAGTTTTGGGATTGGAGACATCCTGTGATGACACCGCTGCCGCGGTTGTGTCTGAGGGGAGGGTATTGAGCGAAGCGCTTTCGACGCAGTGGGAGCACCAGCGTTTTGGCGGGGTGGTTCCGGAAATAGCCAGCCGGGCGCATCTGCGGAACCTGCTGCCAGTGGTGAATCTGGCTCTGGAGCGCGCGGGATTGATGCTGAAGAACGTAGAAGCGGCAGCGGTCACCTACGGGCCGGGTTTGGCGGGGGCGCTCTTAGTGGGGCTTAACTTTGCCCGGGGAATCTGCGATGCGCTGAACCTCCCCCTGCTGCCTGTCAACCATCTGCAGGCGCACACCTGGGCGGCGGAAATTGAGGGAGAAGCGATAGAAACGCCTTTCATTTCGCTCTTGGTTTCGGGCGGGCACACCTCGCTGGCGCTGGTGGAAGACATCCACCGCTACCGCACTTTGGGGCAGACCCTGGACGATTCCGCGGGGGAGGCGTTGGATAAGGTGGGCCGCCTGATGGGACTCGCTTATCCTGCGGGGGCGGAGATCGAGCGCTTAGCTTTGGGGGGCGATACTAAAGCGGCGCCGCTGCCTCGGGGGATGGCGAAAAGCGGGGATTTAAATTTTTCCTTCAGCGGCTTGAAAACCGCCGCCAAGCTGTTCTTAGAACGGAATCCCGAATACCTTACCGGCGATAAGTCCGCCGATTTTTTAGCTTCGTTCCAAGAGGCGGCGCTGGAGATATTGGCGCTAAAGAGTTTGGAAGCGCTGGAAAAGTGTGGGTTGAACCGACTGTCGCTGGGCGGAGGAGTGGCGGCGAATTCGCGGCTGCGGGAACTGCTGACGAGGGAGGGAGTGAAGCTCTATGCGCCTCCGCCCGCGAACTGCACCGACAATGCGGTTATGGTGGCTTACCTGGGGGAGAAACTGCTGACGCGCGGTTTGGCGAAGAACGGGCGGGAAGTCACCGCTGAGCCGGGTCTGCCGCTGGAGAAGGGCTGATGAATTTGTTACTTGCCGGTTTGTCGATAAGCTGTGATACAGCGCATCCCTGGCTGCTGATAGCAATAGGCATCGGAGCGCTGGCTCTGGTGATATGGGGTTACCGGCGGACTGTTCCGGCGATAAGCCGGGGCTGGCGGATAGTATTGACCGTTCTGAGGGGGCTGGCGGTTCTGCTAATTATCCTCATCGCGCTGAAACTTGTGATTACATTGGAGCGGGAGATAACTTTGCAGCCGGAATTAGCCCTGGTAATAGACCAGTCCGCCAGTATAGGGTTGAAGGATGGTTTGGGGGAGCGGAAATCCGCGCTGGCGGAGGTTTTAAGCGGGGATAACCGGTTCCGTCTTGACGATATATATCGTCTCCGGTATTTTCATTTCAGCGATTCCGTCAGGGAGGTTACGGATTGGGACTTCGATTCGCTGGATTTTACCGGCACCGCCACAGATATAGCGTTAGCGGTGGCGCAAGCGGGAACGGCTGTGGATATCCGCGGGGGCGCTCTGCTTCTATTGACCGACGGTGCTTACAATGTCGGCGAGAGTCCGGCGCGGGCGGTGCGGCGCAGCCCGGTGCCGGTTTTCATAGTGGGCATAGGGGATTCCACGCCTCCGGTCGATTTGAGTATCGACGATATCAGGGTGAATCCCTTGGTGTACGAGGGGGATGAAGTTCCGGTCGAAGTGACGGTTTCCGGCTATGAGGGCGGTTCCTCGGTTCTGAAGTTGGTTTCACCTGCAGGTAAGGTTATCGACAGGAAGAAGGTGAACTTCAGCGGCGGGGGAAATGAAGCCAGGGTGAAGTTCAATTTTACAGTGGATAGCGCCGGAATCCGGACCTATTCCCTCTCCCTCGATCTGCTGGAGAATGAGAGCATCGCTGACAATAACCGGCGTCATTTTTCGGTGAAAGCGCTGCGAAGCCGGATGAATGTTCTCCTCATCGCCGGGGCTCCCGGTTCCGATTTCGCCTTCCTGAACCGCATCCTCGAGAACAATAGCGACATCCAACTCAGCTCTATGGTGGAACGTTCCGGCGGCGGTTTCTATCATCGCTCCGAACCGCTCGAATTGGATAATTTCGATTTATTCATCTTTCTGAATTACCCCACTGGCTCGAGCGGCCGCGATTTTCTCAGCCGGCTGATTCAAAGCGTCCGGGACGGTAAACCTCTTGCGCTGGTGCCGGGGAATAATTTCCGCGGCGGCCTGCTTCGGTCTCTAGAACATCTTCTGCCAGCGGAATTTGGTTCCGCGGGGGAGGAGATACCGATAAAACTTGCGCCCGCTGCCGAATTATCGCCCTTGACCGCTTTTTTCCCCGACAATATAGACTGGAGCGGCCTTCCCCCAATCAGAACTTACCGGGGGCAGGTAAACTTTCGTCCCTCCGCGGCTATAGTCGCAGAAACGGAAGAGGGAGCGCCTGCAGCCGGTTTCAACAACATCGACGGAGTAAAAATCTTAGGGCTCGCCGTCCACGACCTATGGCGCTTAAGCCTTCAAGACCCTGAGCACAGCCATAGCGACTCACTCATCACCGGTTTCTGGCATAACGCGGTTCGTTGGTTATCCACGAGGGAGGAGGAGGAATTGTTTCGGGTTTCCACCGGGGAAAGGGTGTTTTCCAGCGGTTCTAGGGTACGTTTCCAAGCCCGGCTCTATGATAAAAGCTACCGTCCGCTCGAAGGCGCCAGTGTAAAACTGGAAATAATGAGTCCCGGGGGAAATCTGCCTCTCGATTTGAATCCTTCCGGACGGGGCGAGTACCTTGGGGAAACCAGTTTTATCGAGGCAGGAGCTTACCGCTATCTCGCATTCGCGGCTGCCGGCGGGGATACTATAAAGGCAGTGGGGGAATTCACGGTGGAATCATTCAATCAGGAACTGGTCGACCCGGTAATGCGTTCAGCGCTGCTGCAAAGCGCGGCGCAATCCGGCGGGGGGAGCTTCTATCTGCCGGGGGAATTCGAGAGATTCTTTGAGGAGCATTCACCGGAGGCGAGGACATTCGTTGAAAGAAAAGAGGTAAGAATTTTTCCCCGCTGGTGGAGTTTAGCAATAGTGATATTTCTGCTTTCGCTGGAATGGTTCATCAGGAAAAGGAAGGGGATGCTGTGAAGCGGGAAAACTACCGCTGTTGAAGAAGGAACGAAATCACCGGTGATTTTGAACAAATATAGGATTTCCGGAGTATAAATAACTATACGGCGGTCTTATTCGAGACCTTGCACAATCCGCTGTACCAGTTTTATAGGGCGGATCATTCAGACCGGCCGGGGATTAATATCGGCTTTGTATAAGCCGACCTACTGTACCAGTCTGTTTGAAAAAGGAGAAGAACGAAAGACATTAGATCCTTCGTGTCGCAGAGTCCCCGCACTCTGCGACCGGGAAGTGGAATGTAATGCTGCAGACGACGGACAGTCTATCTGACAATTCTGAATGTCATTCTGAACGAAGTGAAGAATCTCTTGTTTATAAATGAGTTGCTGAAATGCAGATGCTTCGCTCGCAATGACAAAATGCGTTTTTATTATTCTCGGAAAGCCTGCTGAAACTCGACAGCGCAAAGCGTCTTCAACTTGAAAACATGCAAACTTGTCAACCTGAAAACTCTTTTCCGGATTATTATGAATAACACGAACAGTCAATTATTATTAATAACATAAAAATCAATAACATATAAAATTGTCTTCATACAGGTGAAAATGACAGATAAAATCATCGGTGAAGGATTGACCTTTGACGACGTATTATTGGTTCCGCGTGCTTCCAAAGTGCTCCCCTCAGAGGTTGGAGTCGAGTCCCGGCTGACGGATAGTGTGAAAATCCGCCTGCCTCTGACATCGGCGGCGATGGACACGGTCACGGAATCGGAGATGGCGATAGCCATCGCTCGAGAAGGGGGTATCGGCATTATTCACCGGAACCTCACCATCGAAAAGCAAGCCTCCGAAGTGATAACCGTGAAACGGTCGGAGTCCGGCATTATCCTGGATCCCATCATCCTGGAACCGGATAATACCGTAGGGGACGCCCTGGAAGTGATGAAGAAATATCACATCTCGGGTATCCCCATCGTGAGAGGGAGGAAACTGGCGGGAATTCTCACCCACCGCGATTTGCGCTTTGAATTGGAACCGAGCCAGCCTATCAAGGAGGTGATGACCCAAAAACGTTTGGTGACAGCGCCGGTAGGGATTACGATGCAGGAAGCTGAGGTCCTGTTGCAACGCCATCGCATCGAAAAGCTGCCGGTGGTGGACGATGACGGTTCTTTGAAGGGACTTATTACCTATAAGGACATTCAGAACCAGGGCAAGTTTCCCAACGCCAACAAAGACGGTCACGGGCGGCTGATGGTGGGGGCGGCGTTAGGGGTGGGCGGTGAGACATCTGAACGCCTGGAGGCGCTGGTTTCCGCCGGAGTGGACGTGGTGGGGGTGGATACGGCTCACGGCCACTCCCGCGGAGTGCTGGACATGGTTAAGTCCATCAAGCGGCAGTATCCCAACCTACCGGTGATCGCCGGCAATGTCGCCACCGCCGAAGGAGCGTTGGCTCTGAGGGACGCCGGCGCCAATGCAGTGAAGGTCGGTGTGGGACCGGGTTCCATCTGCACCACCAGAGTTATTGCTGGTGTGGGGGTGCCGCAGCTTACTGCTGTCCTCGACTGCGCCGGAGCTTTAAAGGGCGAGATACCGGTGATTGCGGACGGAGGCATTCGCTACAGCGGAGACATCGCAAAGGCTATCGCGGCGGGAGCGGATACGGTTATGATTGGCTCAATGTTCGCGGGCTGTAAGGAGAGTCCCGGTGAGATGGTTCTGTTCGAAGGGCGGAGCTTCAAGGTGTTCCGGGGAATGGGTTCTCTGGAGGCGATGAAAGAGGGTTCCAAGGACCGGTATTTCCAGAGCGGGGTTCAGGATCCGAAGAAACTGGTGCCCGAAGGTATTTCCGGCCGTGTGCCCTACAAGGGCGAGGTTTCCGCGATAATTTACCAGATGATTGGGGGATTAAGAGCGGCGATGGGTTATTGCGGGGTGAAGGACGTCGCCGGTTTGCAGCGGGAAACGCGCTTTGTAAGGATTACATCGGCGGCGGTGCGTGAAAGCCATCCCCACGATGTCTCCCTCATCCAGGAAGCTCCCAATTACGAAGTGAGGAAATAAGCGTCGATCCCATCGAACGGAGCGATTCTCATAACCAACCATCATCCGATGGATTCATTTCGCGAACCATCGCGCCACGAAGGATGAAAATTATCAGCATGCGGGATACGTTGCCGTCATTTTCAAAATAAAGGTCGAAGCGGCGAATCCGATGATAGGAGGGGTTTCATCGGACAGCAACTCCGACCAATATATAGCGATTATCGAAAAGAATGTCGGATACTGGCATTTTAATGACTATCATAATTCATTATTAAACAATGCTCTGGATTCCCGCTTTCGCGGGAATGACATCCTTTTTTCTCGTCATTCTTTTCAAGAATGAC
>CAYQZD010000157.1:0-7662 GCA_964421875.1 uncultured bacterium | reverse complement strand
CTTGTATTTATATTAGATACTGGACTCCTGCTTACGCAGGAGTGACAAATCATAGGACAATCTTTTTAGGAGCTGTTGCCCAAACATCTATGTCTGGTTCGAGGACGAACCCGACTCCAAAGCCCCCGCTTGGTGGCTGGGTTGTCTCAATCCCGCCACTCAGAATGATGAGTCGAAATTGGTTTCGGCAACACATCCTTTAGGAATCGCTATAATGTGCATCCGTGTATTCGCACCCGGTAAAAACCGTTTCCTCGTTCCCACGCTCCGGCGTGGGAATGCATATCCGCGTTAGGTTTTACCCTCAGCACACCTAAGCCCTGACATTTACCCCCCTACAAACCCTGTTTTCCCAAAACCGCCCGGGCCTCCAAGCACACGTCCTAAGTATAAAATCACTTTTTCCCCGAAAACTTGACAAATGTTCACCTAAATCGTAAATTACCTGTGAGGGGGCTATTGATAACGAGGGTAGTAGCGGCCAAGAGTTCAAATCGCTTCGCCCTCATAATCTTCATCATCATTATCATCATCATCTGCGCCGTTGCCGAATCTTTTAAATATCGCATCCTCAAGCGTTTTGTCAACCCTTTAGCATTGTAGGTCGGAATCTTATTCCGACATTCCAAATACTCGTTATTCATCAACTCGTTCTTACGCTCTTTCAATATAACATTTTTACTTCCAACCTGCCCGAATTTGTCGCATTTTGCCTTAAGAAACACTCCCTTTATGCCGATATTATAATTAAGTACTTAATAGTACTTCTCTATCGCCTTGTATTCTAAGGGGGACTGCTTACAGTGTGTGATAATAAGGGATGAATCTCCTCTGACTGTATCCATTATCATATTAGAATGAAAAATATAAACTATTTAATATTATGAAGGGCCGAATATTATGAGGACTTTCATTAAGACTTTGGTCTGTCTGTTCATCTCTGTGGGATTATGGGATTCGTCAATCGCGCAGGAGGTCTATTACGAACCTGTGGCGGAGTGGAACGGCCCCTATTACCACGTTATGAACGGCGACGGACGCTATGCGCTGGGATTGGTTGACCAGCCCGTTATCGACATCGCCTTCGAGGGATCCAATGCGGCGGCGGCTTGGTTCGACGGAACCAATTACATCACTGCCGTGGTGGACGAGGTCAACGACCGGATTCAATTCTTCCTCTCCGATGTATTCATCGACGAAGAGACTGCCTTCACCTGGGTGGGACCCGGCGTTCCCGCGGCTGCAGGTCAGTACAACGCCACCGCAATCTGGTTCGACCCCGGCGCCGCTAACACCATCGTCCCCGGCTCTGAAGTCCTGTCGGTGAACGATATCATATGGAGCCGGGTGGAGGATTTGACCGGATACACCAGCGCTGACCGGGTTTACACTATGGATTACACCGGCGGCGCCGGCGGCGGAGCGGCCGCTTTCCCCGCAGCCAGTTTAGCCGACGGCGACGACATTCAGATTCAATACGCCAATTCCACCAGCCTGACCGACGGCGTCGGAGACATTGATTATCTGAAAGCCGGAGCCGCCGCCGCGGGAGGACTGGCGCAGGGGCAGACGATTCAAATCGATGAGATTTACCCCACCACCGGCGGAGCTCCGGCCAGCTTCGAAAACCTGTCGGCGGCGGCGGTGAACGCCAGCCGCGCCGGAGCGGGAGTGATGGATTTTTACGCGGTGGACGCGGCGGACGCAACCGATAAACTCTTCTCCTACCGGCTGAACAGCGACGCTTCGACCTTCGAATGGGTCTCGACCTATGAGGGTTCGTTGACCAATCCAGCGGACGTGGACATTGAAGAAAGCGGCGATAACGCGCTCTACGTCGCCTCTGCGGTGACCCAGTTCACTACCGCCAATACGCCTACTCTAACTCTGGCGGTGACCAACAACGCGCTGGTGACCAACCACACCTACACCTTCACTGTGCTCACCGCCAATCCCGTCCCAGCCGCATTCGATGGATTGACCCTGGCGGTTTACGACGCCACCACGGAAACCATCATCAACTACCTGGCTCCCACCGGAGCGGGTCCGGTGGTTTACAACAATGTGATACCGGGGATTCAGATAACCTGGACGCTGGCGCTGGTTCCCGCGTCTGCAGTTGTGGGTGAATCCGCCACTATCAATCCGGCCACTACCGAAGCTGTCATCCGCGACTTCCTCTTCGTCTGCGATACCGGTAATGACAGGATTAAAATCATCAAGGGCGCGGAGAACGGAGTGGCTGCCGCCAACGGGACCGACGCCGACTATTTCGCCGGGACGCAGCGCACCGATTACTACTGGATTTCCGACGGCGCCACTCCTACGATGACCTTCGTCGCCGCCTGCCGGGCCGAGGAGAACAGCTTTGAACTCTACACCGGCAACGCCGGCGGCCGAACCCAGTGGACCCAAGTGGTCAATTTCCACAGTTCAGGCCCCGGAGACCAGCATTATACCTACGATTACGATTCGCAGATAATTACGCTGGGTGACGGAGTATTCGGCGCTATTCCTGCGGCGGGGGACACAGCGCTGGCGGTTTACGATGAGAGCATCGATGTTCTGGATTACGGTTCTGCCGGCTCCGGCGAGGGGAATTTCAGCGCGCCTTCCGGAGTCGCCGCCCATTACAATACCAACTATGACTGGTATGATGTGTATGTCGCCGACACCGGCAACGACCGTATAGCTAAGTTCAGATTCATCCCCGGAGAGCAGAGCAATCCGGGAAGCGCCTCCGTCATCTGGGTGACCGCCTGGGATTACACCTCGTCCACTATCAATACTTTGGACGAGCCTACCGGTATCGCGGTTGAGGATGACGGCGCGGGACAGCTTTTCCTCTATGTCTGCGACACCGAAAATGACCGGGTGGTGGTCTATCGCGACACCGAAAGCGAGCTGGGAGGCGGGGGAGGCTCCGCCGCGCCTGAATACAATTACACCATTGGTTCCACCGGGACAACATTAGGTGAATTCACCCGTCCCAGGGGGATTGCCGCAGTAGATTTCGGGACTGACGTAGATGTCTATGTGGCGGATTCCGACCGGGGGTGGGTGGAAAAATTCCAGGCGCTGCCGGTAGCGGATATCGACCTCGATTACAGTAACATCAGTTCTGCGGGTTATCCACCTGACGGTTCCTATACATTCACCGCAGTCAATCCCACTTTCGCCCTGAATCCCCCTCCGGGCGCCTATGTGCAGTTCTTTTTCAGCGATTCCGCAGACGCCGCAAGTCCCACTCTCTGTTCCGATACCCAGGTTTCCCCGAACGACGGGACTTTTAATTGGATATTCAGCCAGACTCCTTCCGGGACACCGGCGGACGGCAGTTACTACCTCTATGCGCGGCTCTATTCTCATATCGGAACAATGCTGGACCAGGATGTAACCACCAGCCAGGAACTGCTCACGATACAGTCCGATGTTGGTGAAGGGCTTTCCGCGCTGGACGCGTTGGACGGGGACGCTTATCTCTGCCTGCAGAATGGGGCGGAACGAGTGATTAATCTAACCATCGACGATCCTGACAGCGTTACCGGAGTTTCCTTTCAGGGGACCTATCCCAGCGCTTTCATCAGCATTGTCGGATTTACGGAGGGTTCTGCCTGGGGTTCGGTTCAGCAGTCCTCGACCATCTTCACCGCCGCTTGGGACAGCGCCGCCGGGACCTACACTATCAACGCGGCGGTACTGGGGTCTAATACTGGACTCACTAACTTAGGAAGGAACATAGTCGCCACCGGTAGAATCCGCGTGATGTCCAGCGCGGTGACCTTAGAGCGTCGCAACACCTACGGCGAGTTCACTATTTTGCAGGGGCGGATGATGGATTACAAAGGGGAGGTAATCAGCAACGCCACCTTGAATAACCTCAATCTCCGCTTCGCCTATCTAGGAGATATCTCTGCGGTGGACAGCGCGGTTGGCGACCCGCCCAATATGGTTCCCTATCCCGACGGCGCCATCGATTTTGAAGACCTGGTCGCCTTCACCAAGGGCTGGAACGGAGTGGGCGGACAGCACGATGCGATTGCGGATATTGGGCCTGCGAGCGGGACTGTTCCCGACCTTGTTTCCGCGCCCGACGGAGCCTGGGATGTGTTCGACCTCATCGCCTTCACCCAGATGATACGGTGGTACGGGAGTCAAAACATAGCCTCTTCCGCCGGAGCCTGGGGTTTTCCCGCATATATCGACAATCCGGGCGTTATCACCGCCGACGGCCGCCGTGACGGCGGCGGTTATCAGCTTAGAATCAGTCTGGATGACGCCTCCCAGGCGGTCTGCGCGGAGATAGCGGTGGAATACGACCCGCAGGTCTGCCAGTTCCTGACTGCGGCTGAAGGAGATTTCCTGAGCGGCGGCGAAAGTTTCTTCACCCACTTCGATACCGAGGGCAAGGTGGAACTCTACGCTTCCAGGCTGGAGGCGGGGGCTGCGCCCGAGGGAAATACCATCGCTGAACTCAGATTCCAAACCTCGGAAGATACCTACCCCGCATTTACCATCGGCTACGACCTGCGAGACCTCGAAGGGCGGATTATCGACTGCGGCCGGTTCGATTTCAATGGGGAGGGTCTGCCCCGCAGCTATGCTCTGAATCAGAACTATCCTAACCCCTTCAATCCTGAGACCGCCATCGAATTTGAACTTCCCCAAGCGGGCAAAGTGAAGATGGCGGTTTACAACCTGAAGGGCGAGCTGGTGACAATGCTTCTGGATGAATTCCGCGCCGCAGGTTATCATCGGGTAGTTTGGGACAGCCGGATAACCAACGGTCCTCAACTGTCCAGCGGTATCTATTTCTACACCCTCAGCGCCGGCGATTTCCGGGCTGTTAAGAAGATGGTGCTGCTGAAGTAACCGGGCGCATTTCCGCATACAAAGGGCGGCTTGTTAAAAGCCGCCCTTTTTTTTATTTTTATCCTCACCTTTTTTTCAAAGAAAAATCAAAAAAAAAGAATAATTTGACTTGACAAATAATAATATATATAATATTATTAGGTATATGTGTTTTTAGCAAAATATGATTCATTAAATTAATATAAATTTAGAGTAAATTTATAATTCAACATATTATTATCTTAGTATTTAAGAATATCAACAAATGTAAGGAGGAGAAAAATGAAACTTGAACAAGCAATTGAAACGGCTCTTGATGGTAATGCATTATTATTTGCTGGCGCCGGTTGCTCTTCAGGTGCTACTAACTTGAAGGATGAGCCCTTTCGTAATGGAATGGAATTAGCGGCGTTTTTGTCTGAAAAGTGTAGCCTATCCAATAATACTTCACTTGAAGATGCAAGTGAAACATTCGCAGATATGTTCGGTATTGATGCGCTGATAGAGGAGATGCAGAAGGAATTCACAGTAAAAGGAATCGCACAGCATCATAAGGTATTGGCAATGGTGCCATGGAAGCGCATTTATACAACAAACTACGATAATGTCATAGAAGCAGCCTATGGATCAACATCGCAACGATTAAATCCTATCACGCTAAGCGATAAAATACATGAATTATCAAAATATGGCACTCTCTGTGTTCATTTAAACGGGTTTGTGGACAAACTAAATAGAAGTACTGTTTGGAAAGAGTTTAAACTAACGGACTCAAGCTACTTAACGGCATCATTGGCGGAATCCGAGTGGTCAGTAATATTCCGTCAAGATATTCAGTTAGCTAGAGCAGTGTTTTTTGTTGGATATTCTCTATATGATCTCGATATTAAACGAATACTTTTTGAAACTCCCAGTTTGCGAGAGAAATGTATATTCATTATCGGTTCAAATCCAGATCAGTCTACAATTCGTCGCGCGGAAAAATTTGGGAAAGCGATTCAAATATCTGTCATGGAGTTATCTGAAAAAATAAATAATATTAAACATACATATTCACCTATTAAGCAAGACGAGATTTCATTATTATCGATTAAGGAACAAAAAGAAATTTCTCGTTCTGTGAGAATTACGGATCGTGCATTCATTGATATGTTTCTGTTAGGCGATTATAGAGAAGGAATGATATCTAAATCTCTTAGATATGGTGATAAGTACTTCCTTGAAAGAAAAAATGCTGTAGATAGAATTTTCGATTTTGTTGACAAAAAATATAATGTTATAACTGTTTGTTCTGAACTTGGTAATGGTAAGAGTCTTTTTCTTAAAGGGCTTGTATATCGCGCCATTGAACAAGGTTATAGGGTTTTTGAGGTTTGTGAACATGACGATGAAACAATAAAAGAGTTAGATAAAATTGCAAAGTTGCATACTAAAGTACTTGTAATTATTGAGGAGTATCAAGGATGGATGAGCGAAATTAGACTCTTTCGTTCAAATTGTTCTGACCAAGCTATACTACTTCTTACAGCTAGAAATGCAGTACATGATGTAGTTATAGATGAACTAGCATCTGTTGCGAAAGTTGATAGCGTGCCTGAAATAAACCTAGATAAATTGGATGATGAAGAAATCAATTGGTTTGTAGATGTTTTCAATGAATATGGACTTTGGGGTGAGTATGCTGCATACGGTAGGAATAGAAAAAACCGATTTCTTAGGGAAAGTTGTAGTGGTCAAATACATGCAATTTTATTGAAGCTTCTAGACTCACCCGATATTTGCGGACGCTTCCGATCGCTTTATGAAAAGTTGAAAATACATCGTGATTATAAGGAAGTTATATTAAGTATATTTGTACTAAAGGTACTTAACCAATCCTGTAGTGTAGACACATTAATCGATATATGGGGTGAGCTAATATTGGAAGATATTAATTTTAAGAAAAATAATATTATACGCCAACTAGTCGATTTTAATCGTTATCAAATTATTGTAAGATCATCAATCGCTGCTGAATATATCCTTAGGAGAATCTATGATGCTTCGACCACAGTAACAGTCCTTACACGTATTGCTACGAGAGTCAATGAGCTTGTACAAATATCCAAACGATATCGTAGCCTTTTTAATAGCCTTATGAGGTTTAGTAGTCTTCAATTAATACTCCCTGAAGAGGGTCGAAATACTGCAGTTTTACGCTATTTTGAATCTATAAAAAAACTACAAGGCTGTAAGTACAATCCTCTCTTTTGGCTTCAGTATGCGATCGCTTGTACAACTATTGATGAGCTATTTCGAGCAAGGAAGTATTTTGAAACTGCGTACGCACTTGCCAAGGATCGTAATTGGGATCCGCGCCAGATTGACAACCATTATGCACGTTATCTGCTAAAAGAAGCAGTAGAGATGAATGACTATAAACTAGCTATCAATAACTTCAAACAAGCCCAGGTTATCATTGATCGGCAAATGAGGAATGAGCGTGTTCACTATCCTTATAGTGTCGCGATTTTGTATTGGGACTTTTTCAATAGATATTCAAATGATTTATCAAAGAATCAGATAAATTTGATTGAGAAAGCGATGACTTCTGTAGTCAGTCGTATTGGACAGCTCCCAGAAAGCAGAAGACGACACCGATATGTTCGAGATTGTAAAAGAGCGATGGGTTATATTACAGACCGCATTAAAGAAATCAGTGAAAAAAATGGAAGTGACAAGAAATCCATTGACTAGCTATTGTTCTTAGATACACTGTCCTTAATTCTGTGTTAAAACAAAATACCTGTTGAGTTTCTCCTGGTATCTTGT
>CAYQZD010000156.1:0-7712 GCA_964421875.1 uncultured bacterium | reverse complement strand
GCTTGACTGTCTATAAACAAATCCCCCTAAATCCCCCTTTTCCAAAGGGGGACTTCCGGTTTCCCCCCTTAGAATAAGGGGGGCAGGGGGGATTTCTAGCAACATACTATTGTCTAATTACCCATACAAAACAGCGAGGAACCCTAAATTTGGATCGACCGAATAAAATGATATTCGACGAGTGATTAAAACCTACGGAAAAAGAAGCGACCTCGCCTTCAAAGGATTGACTGTCGCTTCCGCCGCAATGGTGCCGCTATTGATGGCGGGGATTCTGATTGAACTGATACGGAATTCCCTCCCTTCACTGGAGCGCTTCGGGCTGGGTTTCCTGGTCTCCACAGCCTGGAATCCGGTCACGGAAAACTACGGCGCGCTCAGCGCAGTCTACGGCACCGCGGTATCCACTTTAATAGCTATGCTGATCGCCGTGCCCCTGGGACTGGTGATAGCCTTGTTTTTAGTAGAATTGGCTCCACCCAAATTAAGCGCCTTCTTCGGGAACGCCATCGAACTCTTAGCGGCTGTCCCCAGTATCATCTACGGAATGTGGGGATTGTTCATCTTCGCCCCCTTTATGGCAGACTATGTTCAGCCCTTTCTGGGGGATACTCTGGGATTCCTCCCGCTGTTTCAAGGACCTCCGATGGGAATCGGAATGCTCACTGCGGGATTTATCCTGGCGCTGATGATTCTCCCCTATATCAGCTCCGTCACCAGAGATGTATTCAGAATGGTTCCCCCTGTGGTTAAGGAAGCGGCTTACGGCATCGGCGCCACCAACTGGGAAGTTACCAGAGGCGTGACCCTCCGCTACGCCCTGCGCGGCATCGTGGGAGCGGGATTTCTGGGGCTGGGGCGAGCCCTGGGAGAAACTATGGCGGTGACCTTCGTCATCGGCAACAGCCACCGCATCTCAGCCTCCCTCTTCGCCAGCGGTAATTCCATAGCCTCAACACTGGCAAACGAATTCACCGAAGCTTCCGAGCCCATCTACTTAAGTTCGCTGGTGGAATTAGGACTGGTCCTTTTCCTCATCACCGTTATTTTCCAGACAGCGGCGCAAATCTGGCTCTGGAGTATTAAAAAGAAGGCGGCGCTATGAACGGGAACCTCGCTATAACGGATAATCTGCGGACCCGGTCTCTGAAGAAACGCGAAGCGTTGGACTTATCAGTAAAAGTGATTTCCACCTTGGGCGCGCTCCTCGGACTCTTCTTCCTGCTCTGGATAATCTACGAAGTGGTTAAAAAGGGTGTGGGAGCCTATGACCTGAGCTTCTTCACCAAACTGCCCACCCCGCCGGGAATCGAAGGCGGCGGACTGGCTAACGCCATCCTGGGCACCGTACTCCTGACCTTGCTGGGGGCTTTGGTAGCCACCCCGGTGGGAATTATGACCGGTGTTTACCTCGCCGAATTCGGCAAAGGTTCCAAATTCGCCGCCGCCGTCAGGTTCATCACCAACTCGCTGATAGGCGTGCCCTCCATCATCGTCGGAGTGTTCATCTACACCCTGATGGTGGTGCCGATGAAAAACTTCTCCGGCTATGCCGGAGCAGTCGCGCTGGCGGTGATTATGCTCCCCGTAGTCGTCAGGGCTGCCGAAGATATGCTGAATATGGTCCCGGACGCGATGAGGGAATCGGGACTCGCCCTGGGAATCCCCCGCTGGAGGGTCATCATAGGCCTGGTCTTCCGCGAAGCTAAAAGCGGGATGCTCACCGGAGTCCTGCTCGCCGTTGCCAGAATCTCCGGGGAAACCGCGCCCCTCCTCTTCACCGCACTGAACAGTCAATACTGGCTCCGCTCCCTGGACGAACCCATCGCCAATTTGACCGTGACCATCTTCAACTACGCGATGTCCCCCTATTCAGACTGGGTGCAGAAAGCCTGGGGAGCTTCGCTTTTGATTATGGGGGGTGTCCTGCTATTGACCATCGCCGCCCGCATTGCTATTAAAGGTAAGTCTGTAAAATGAATAAGGCTGTAACACATTACCGATTTGAAGCGAATGCGTCATTCTGGCCGCGAAGCGAGCCAGAATCCTTCTTTTCGGAGGGATTACGGCTTCGCCGGAATGACTATCCTGTTTACGGCTTCACAGAGCATTATTCTCACACAAAGCATTATTTGATTGATTATGTTGACAAAAGAATCGGATTCAGCAATAGACAAATCGGAATTTCAACATATCAAAAAGGTGGATTTTGATTTGAATGAGATCTCTAATATAAGTCTGAGAGAACATCGTAGTACTTCGAAACCAACCGCGCCCGATGTCAAGCTTTCAGTTCGAGGCTTGAATTTCTATTATGGTGACTCCCAGGCTCTGTTTGACAATAATCTGGATATTTACGCCAACCGGATAACCGCTATCATTGGGCCCTCAGGCTCGGGAAAATCCACCCATATCCGTGTCTATAACAGAATCTTTGAACTCTATCGAAATCAGCGCGCTGAAGGTGAAATTTTGGTGGGAGGTGTGAATATTTTTGCGCCAGATGTGGACCCTATTGACCTCAGAAGACGCATCGGTATGATTTTCCAGAAACCCAGCCCTTTTCCTATGAGCATCTACGACAATGTAGCTTACGGGCTGAAGATGAACTTTAAAATAAAGGGAAGCGAGCTGACCGATAGAGTGGAGGAGGCGCTGGCGCATGCCGCCCTCTGGGATGAGGTTAAAGATAAACTCGCCAGCCCCGGAACCGCGCTTTCCGGGGGACAGCAGCAGCGCTTGTGTATCGCCAGAGCTGTCGCCCTGGAGCCGGAAATCCTGCTTATGGATGAACCCTGCTCCGCCATCGACCCTATCGCCACCGCCAAAATCGAAGAATTGATGCTGGAACTGAAGTTTAAATATACTATCGTGATTGTGACTCACAATATGCAGCAAGCCGCCAGGGTGTCGGACATCACAGCCTTCTTTTATGACGGCAGAATCATCGAGGTCGGCGGCACCAAGGAACTGTTCACCAAGCCAAAGCTTAAACAAACCGAAGACTACATTACCGGAAGATTCGGGTAAACCATCATTCGATGGATTCTCTTCGCGAATCATCGTACAACGAAGAATGAAAATTCACGGCTCGCGTATCTACGCCGCCGCTATTTTCAAGTAACCGTGCTGTCGGGTCCCCGCACCCGACAGCGTATGAAAACCTTTTTTAAAAAAAAGACCTTTCAAGAATCAGCATAAGAAGAAAGATTATTAGGGTGCGCTATGAACGTCCATCTGCGCCGTGAAATCGAAAACCTGAAAAAGAAAATCCTCACCGTCAGCGCTAATGTCGAGGACGCCCTGGGAAAGGCGGTCGGAGCCTTGAAGGAACGAAATTCCGATCTTGCGCTTCAGGTCATCGAAGGCGATCTCGATATTGATCTGGCTGAGGTCGAAGTTGAAGAGGAATGCCTTAAAATCTTAGCGCTGCACACCCCGGTCGCTAACGACCTCAGATTTGTGGTCGCGGTGTTAAAAATTAACAACGATTTGGAGCGGATAGGCGACCAGGCGGTCAACATCGCCGAACGAGTCCGAGTCATAGACGATTGGGGGGGAACTATCCCCGAAGAATTGACCATAATGGTGAACCGGGCGCAGTGGATGCTGGAGCGCAGTTTGGACGCCCTCATCAACCAGGACCCTGAAGCTGCGCGGGAGGTAATTGAGGCCGACGATGAAGTGGATGAACTCAACCGGCGGATGTTCAAGCTGATTCAGTCGAAAATCTGCGAAAACACAGAAGAATTGGATTATCTGATTAACCTCCTGTCAATCTCAAGGCACCTGGAACGCATCGCCGACCAGATAACCAACATCGCGGAAGATGTCATCTACCTGGTGGAAGGAGAAATCGTTAGACACAAGGTTGTCAAATAAGACTTTCCGGCTTATCAGATGATGATCATGATTATTATAATAAAGAAGAGGCGAAGCGTTTGAAATCCCTCATCGGCGCCTCCGGCATTTTTAAATGCCCCTCTTAGGTAATATGCGAATTTGCTGAACATTTGTCAAGTTTTTATGATAAAAAAGTGATTTTATACTTAGGGCTTATGCTTGGAGACCCGGGCGGATATTCTGCGAGGGCGATTTCACCGTCACTACGATTGATTGAGGTTATGAGGAACATACATTTGTTTACACCTTAAATAACAATGTGTTAGTTTCTATATTATAGGATAAGATTTAAAGGTTTATCTTGTTCCACAAATTTGCTTTTCAGGTTTTTTTTCCATATTCTGAAGCTATTGTGATTCTAAAAAAGATTGTCCTATGAACTGTCACTCCCGAGAAAACGGGAGTCCAGTAACTCGTATAAATACAACAATATGGATTTCTGCTTACGCAGAAAAGACTATTTCTTTTCTGTCATTCTTTACATAAATGACTTTAACTCTACTCTTTCTTTGAGAGCTAAAATTTCAGTTCATTGGGAGCTCAAGCTGCATCAGAGACTCTCGGCGAGGGGCTCATTCCATAGGTTTTCTTTAATCATAAGGGAGGACTTATCCTGAAAATATTCATTTGAGTTCGTTATGAAAGACGACCAACGAGCAGACAGGGCGTTATCAAGTAAAAATTCAAAATCACAACGACAAACCGCTGAAAACTCCACTGACTTTCTAAACTCCGACAGTTTACACCTGCCCGATTTTTTCCCACTCCCGTATCAAATAATGGACATAGAGGGCCGCATTCTCAAGGTTAACCGGATGTGGCAGCGCATGTTAGGTTACAGCGAGGATGAAGTTGCGGGAAAACCTGTGTCCGAATTTCTTACTTCCGAATGCCAAGAGTATTTTTCCAAGCGATTCAATAAATTTGTCTCTTCTGGTGAATTGTTGGTGGACGAGTGCACCTTGAGGTCTAAAGATGGTTCAACAGTATATGTGACAGTCAATTGTAGAATTGAAGAAGGGGATAAAGTTAGTCCGTCATTGATTCATTGTACGATGAACGATGTAACAGAAATGAGGCGGATGGAGAAAGCTTTACGGGATTCTGAGCAGAAGTACCGTCAGGCTGTGGAAAGCGCTTCCGAGATTATCTTCACTTCCGACTTACTGGGAAATTTTCAGCTGATGAACGCCGCAGGCTGTAGAATCGTCGGTTGCCCTTTGGAAGAGTTTATGAAGATGAATTATTTGGATGTGGTTCATCCGCAATACCGGAGACGAGTGCAGATTCATTATATGCGGCAATATCTAAACCGCCAGCTCTCCTCCTACATCGAATTTCCCATCAAAACCGCCAATAGCGAAACCGTGTGGCTGGGTCAAAGCGCTAACCTCCGGACATCAAACGATGAACCGATCGGTTTCCATATAATCGGTCGAGATATTACCGAGAGAATTAATGCTCAACAGGCCCTTGAAGAATCGGAATCCCGCTATCGAACAACCTTGAATTCAATGAAGGACGCTATTCACGTAGTCGATAAGAATTTAAACATCCGCCTATACAATCAAGCTTTTGCTGAATGGATAAAAGAACTGGGTTTATCTACGGATATCATAAACAAGGAGGTTCTCGAGGCTTTTCCTTTCCTTGCCGACAGCGTAGTTGAAGAGTATTTGTGGGTTTTTGAGAATAATAAGACCTTGGTGACTGAAGAGTCATACGACATTAATGGAAGTGAGATTATCACTGAAACCAGGAAAATACCCTCTGTCGTTGATGGCAAGGTAAACCGTATAATCACTGTTGTTCGGGATATAACAGAGAGGAAGCGAGCGGAAGAAGCTTTGCGGGAAAGTGAAGAACGATTCAGAAGTCTCTACGAGAATTCCACCATTGGTCTTTACCGAACTACCCCTGATGGCCAGATTCTGATGGCAAATCCCGCTTTGGTGAGAATGCTCGGATTCGATTCCTTCGAGGAGCTGGCTGAGCGGGACCTAGAGAAGGAGGGATTTGAATTGGATTTCCCTCGCGATAAGTTTAAGAAAGCGATGGAAGATAAAGATGTGATTAGAGGATTGGAAACACCCTGGAAAAGGCGAGATGGTTCAACCGTTTTTGTTCGTGAAAGCGCTAAAGTGATGCGGGACAATACGGGGAATGCGGTATATTATGAAGGCACCGTGGAAGATATTAGCGATAAGAAGAAAGCTGAGCTGGCTTTGCGTGACAGCGAGACCCGCTTGAGGACAATCTTTGAATCGGCGAAGGAGGGGATGTTCCTGGCCGATAAAAAGGGAAATTACGTTGACGTCAATCCCGCCGGGTGCGAGATGATCGGTTATGCGAAAGCGGAACTGCTGAATTCTAATGTAGAAACGCTTCTTTTCCCCGAAGACTTCGAGATGGCCTTTAGATTAGGCAGAGAAATCAAGAGCAGTGGGATTGATATTCCCGAGATAAGATTGAAGCGCAAGGATGAAAGCGAAATATGGGTCGATATGACCGTGACCCCCATCAAATTCGGCGCTGAAAACTTACTTCTCGGGATTAAAAGGGATATTACGGAAAAGAAAAAGGCGGAGCAGGAACAGCGCAAACTTGAAGCGAGGATTCAACAGTCTCAAAAGCTGGAAAGTCTGTCGGTGCTGGCCGGAGGAATTGCTCATTATTTCAATAATATGCTTACCGGCGTCATTGGAAACGCCAACATAGCGTTGATGGATTTGTCACCCGCCTCACCGGTCCGGTTCAATATCGAGGAATTGGAGAAAGTTGCGCAAAAAGCCGCAGTATTGACCAATCAGATGCTGGCATATTCCGGGAAAGGAAGGTTTGTGGTCAAATCAGTCAATATCACAGAGTTGATACGGAAAACCGACCATCTGATTGGAATTGCAGTATCGAATAGGATTGGAGTGATTTACAACCTCGAGGATGAACTGCCTTACATCGATGCTGATCCCAGCCAAATCCGTCAGCTTGTGGTGAACCTGATGGCAAACGCGTCCGAAGCCTACGATGGTGAGGCCGGAACGATTAAGATTTCCACCGGGGTGAAAAGGTGTGATAAAAAATACCTGGAAGGGACCTACTACTATGAAGCGCAGCCTGAAGGGCAATATGTGTTTCTGGAGATTGCAGACGATGCCGCAGGTATGGATGAGATGGTCCTGGATAAATTGTTCGATCCCTTCTTTTCCACCAGGTTTACCGGAAGAGGTTTGGGTATGGCGGCTGTGCTGGGAATTGTAAGGGGACATAGCGGAGCGATAAAGGTCGTAAGCAAATCCGGTGAAGGAACCGACATAGTTGTACTCTTTCCCCCTAGCGACAGGCATACTGATAATAAAGACGCAAAACAGTCATCGCAGCACAACCTGCGAGGGAAGGAGGTAATCTTGGTGGTTGAAGAAGAAGAAAACGTAGCGGGTATAGTTAAAAAGACTCTGGAAAGATATGATTATTCGGTAATAATTTCCTCAGATACTCCGGAGGGAATATCTGCGCTTCGACAACAGCCCGATGCGGTCGAGGTCATACTGCTGAACGTAGTGGAACCAACTTTATTTAACTTCAGTTCCTTGAAAAAAATCAGAGAGATTAATCCGCATCTGAAGATTATTCTCACCAGCGGTTACTCCGAAGAGTTGACATTGGAGTTTCTTGAGGAACACAAGGTTGAAGGATTCCTACAAAAACCCTATCAAATGTTAAACATCCTCAAGGAAATCCGCAGGGTATTGGGAAAAGACGATGCCTAAGACTCGGTCAATCATTAAGGGATAACCTCAAGCAGATTCCCG
>CAYQZD010000155.1:0-7753 GCA_964421875.1 uncultured bacterium | reverse complement strand
GCGCATAATAAATATTATGTTAAGTTATGTTTAAAAAAATGGGGCTGCGAAAAATCTACAGGCCCCCTACTCTTAACCATTGGATATCGCCAGATTGTCATTCTGAGCACGCCGCAGACGGAGCGAAGAATTTCTACTCAAAAAAATCCTATCTAACCACAATGTTGATAAGTTTGTCCTTCACATATATTTTCTTGATGACATCCTTACCGGTTATATGCTTCCTGATATTCTCCAACCCTGAAGCGGCGGAAAATACTCCGGTCTCGTCCAATTCTCTGGAAACCTTCACTGTTCCCCTGAGTTTACCGTTCACCTGAACCGCTATCTCAACTTCATCCTCCGTCAAAGCTTCCGAATCGTATTCAGGCCAGGTCTCGTCGAAAATCGAGCATACGGTACCGTTAACTATAGACCATAATTCCTCGCCCAAATGCGGCGCCAAAGGCGCTATTATCAACGGTAATGTCTCTAAACAGCGCTTCAGGAAGGCAGAATCGCGTTTCTCAACAGGAATGTCGCCGATGTAACCGTAAATCCCGTTCACCAGCTCCATAATTCTCGAAATAGCGGTGTTGAATTTGAAATCCTCAATATCCTCCTCAACGGACTTGATAGTGAAGTTAAAGGAACGCCTTAAGTCGGAGGGTATTTTACCATTTCCCCTATCTATCGGCCATAATACGTTGTATAAACGCCAGATACGATTAACAAATCGCTCGATACCAACAATTCCGGTGTCGGACCAATCCCCACCCTGCTCATAATCGCCCATAAACATTATATAAAGCCGGAAAACATCTGAACCGAAGCGCTCGATAAAGTCCTCTGGATTTACCACGTTCCCCTTGGACTTGGACATCTTAGCGCCCTGATTGGTTATAATCCCCTGATGTCGAAGCGACCTGAATGGTTCATCGAAGCTGACCAGTCCCGCGTTATAAAGAGCCTTGGTGATGAAACGGGAATAGAGCAGATGACCGTTGATATGCTCCGTCCCCCCCACATAACGGTCCACCGGCATCCAACGGTTGACAACGCCGCTGTCGAAGAGCGCGTCTTCATTGGAAGCGCTTAAATAGCGCAGAAAATACCAGGATGAGCAGACAAAGGTGTCCATCGTGTCAGGGTCGCGCTTTGCAGAACCTCCGCAGGAAGGACACTGGACATTCATAAATGATTCCACCGCCGCCAAAGGAGATTTACCGTGAGGCTTGAAATCGATATCCCCCTCCGGTAAAAGCACCGGCAAATCCTCCTGCGCTACCGGAACCGCACCGCACCTGGGACAATGTATAATAGGTATCGGAGCGCCCCAAAAACGCTGCCGAGAGATAAGCCAGTCGTGAAGGTGGTAGGTTACTGCAGGTCCCCCCTGCCCCATCGCTGACAGCTTCTCCGCCACCGCCCGCATCCCTTCCTCCGACCCCAGTCCGTCGAACTCGCCGGAATTCACCATTACCCCGTAATCGGTATAGGCGGAATCCATTTCCTCAGCCTTGAGTGAACCTTCCGGATTTTGAATCACCAGCTTGATGGGGATGCCGTATTTCCGGGTGAATTCAAAGTCGCGCTGGTCGTGCGCGGGAACCGCCATCACCGCACCCGTGCCATAAGTGGCTAAAACATAATCAGCTACCCAAACCGGAAACTCCTCGCCGGAAAGCGGATTTCGAGCGTAAGCCCCGGTGAAAACACCGGTCTTATCCCGGGTCAGAGAGGTTCGCTCTATGTCTGAAGCTTCCCTGGCTTGTTCGATATACCGTTCTACTAAAGTCCGGTATTCTTCAGTCGTCAACTCCATCGTCAAGGGGTGTTCAGGCGCCAGCACCAGGTGAGTCACGCCGTACAGTGTATCGGCGCGGGTGGTGAAGGTTTCGATATACCCTTCCCGACCTGCCAGCGGGAATCGGATATTAGCCCCTTCGGACCGCCCTATCCAGTTGGACTGCTGCGTGACTGTTTTCTTTGGCCAATCAAGCCCCTTGAGTCCCTCCAACAGACGGTCGGCGTAGGCGGTTATCTTAAAAAACCATTGCTTCAAGTCGCGTTTGGTCACCCTGGCGCTGCAACGCTCGCATTCACCGTCGCTTAAAACCTGCTCATTGGCTAAAACCGTTTGGCACTCCGGGCACCAATTGACCGGAGCCTGCTTCTGGTAAGCTAAACCGCGTTCATACAGCTTAAGGAATAGCCACTGCGTCCATTTATAGTAATCGGGCGAACTGGTGTTCACCGATTTAGACCAATCATACATTGTGCCGATCTGCTTGAGCTGCTCGGTGATGTGAGCCACATTCTCAGCCGTAGTTACCGCAGGATGAACCCCCTGCTTGACCGCATAATTCTCCGCCGGTAAACCGAAGGCGTCGAAGCCCATCGGTTCAAAGACATTGTACCCCTGCATCCGCTTGAAACGCGCCCAGCTATCGGTAGGACCGTAATTATACCAGTGTCCGATGTGCAGCTTGAGCGAGGAAGGGTAGCTGAACATCACCAAACAATAGAGTTTCTTCTCCGGCGAATCAAGGTCGATTCGATAGTCGCCCCGCTCCTCCCAAATCCGCCGCCACTTGGCTTCGATCTCTTTGAAATTATATTCAGGCATCGTGGTTAGTCTTGTTTCTCGTTACTCGTTACTGGTTACTCGTTACTGGCTTGGTGTAGCCTAATCTGATATCCGGTGAATTCCCACCCAGGAATCACGGATATGGAATAATTCTCCCTTAAAAATTCCGCGTTTAAAAAGAATATCCACGCCGCGGCAGACACTGTTTATCCAAGAATACTTGCCCCGCAGGCTTGGATGGAAATCGTGCCAGAGGATGAAGCCGCCGGGCTTTAATATCTGGAGAGCCTTGATGGTGTCATTGACCACGAAATTCATATCGTGGCAGCCGTCAATGTAGATGAAATCCACCAGGGGAATATCTGGTTTCCATGCCGCCGTATTGGCAAATATCTGCGTGATGTTTCCCAACCCGTGCTCCCGATAATAAGAGCCGATTTCCTCCCGGCTCAGCTTTCCGGTGGCGAATTTCCCGGCGCGGGCGAAATCCTCCGGGGGAATGTTCACCGTGTAAATCCGTGATTCCGGCGCGTTCAATGCGATGAACGCGGTGGACACTCCCAGTCCCGTCCCAATTTCCAGGCAATTCTTCGGCTTGAGGTTCTTCACAACGGTTCCAATCGCTTCAGCGTCCCGCAGCTTACGCTGATTGGCGTCTTCGGAGGAAACATACTGGAAAACCGAGGGATCGTCGATGATTTCAGGGCCGCTGCGCCAGCCAAAGACGCGTTTCAATTCCTCGAAATCGTTCAGGGTAACCGTTTTCTTCTCTATGTAATATAGTCTGTCGCAGCCGAATAATTTTCTCAACCGCCGGCTTAATTTTGACATAATTGTATCACTTTAGGTTTGAGAAGTGCCCGCTCAATTTGTCATTCCCGCAAGTGAACGAAGTGAACGCGTCGGGAATCTGTCCCTCAATATTCCTGCTGTCAGATTCCAGACAAGCTGGAATGACAGCAATATTGTTGCTAACTTCATATAGGTAAAGTGTTACAAATAACTTCGATTTAGGATAACTAATGCCAAATGACCAATGATTTCACAGTAAAAACCGTAAAAATCCCAGTATCCCCATACTCGCCAGCGTTATCAACACCCCCGCAATCAACATCCCGGCAAAGATGGCGGGCAGGGCGTATTTGAACCTGATTCCAAACACGAAAGCCGCCACCGCACCGGTCCAAACTCCCGTTCCCGGCAGCGGTATCCCCACAAAAAGGGTCAGCCCCAGCGCCTTATACTTCTCCATCATCTTCTTCCCCCGGCGGCGGGTGCGCTCGAACAGCCAGGTGAAGAACTTATCCATCGTCCGGTTGCGACGTAATATGTTCGACACCGGTTCCAGCAATAACAATAGTGGTATTATCGGTATCGTATTGCCCAAAAAGGCCCATAAAACCGCCTCCTGCCAGGGTATCTGCGCCCCTAAGATAGCGTAAGGTATCGCCCCCCGAAGCTCGGCGATGGGCAGCATCCCGATGATGAAGGTCACCCAGTGCGCCGGGATTCCCGCTAAATGTTCGATTATCGTTTCTGTCATTTATTCCTGTTGCCAGTTACCAGTTGCCGGTTTCTTATTTAGAGGCGGATTATCCGCTATCGACCAATTGCCATCCATCATCCACTAATCACTAACCACCATTCACCAATCACCACTTAAAGTGTCACTCGAACCGGTTAAAATACAGCTCTTCCATTTCAGTAACTGCTATAGTGAGAAATCCTGCGATTTCCATCGAATCCCCCCCGGTTTCACCGATTTCGAAGCACTCGATACCACTACTACGACAGATTTCAACCAATTCGCTTATGTCTTTCGTTTCCAGCGACACTATCACCCGCGAAGGCGCTTCCGAAAACAGCCCGGAGGCCGAAAGGTCTTCAAGCTTTACCTTAACTCCCAAAAGGTGCCTTCGTCCGGTTAAGCAGCATTCCGCTAAAGCTATCGCCAGCCCCCCATCCGATACATCGTGCGCGGAATTGATAATCCCCGCCTTGATGGCGGCCAGCAGCGAATCCTGCAGACGCTTTTCCGCGTCCAAATCAAGTTCGGGCAGCCTCCCCGCGATTTTACCGTGAAGCGCCTTCAAGTAAGAACTTCCCCCTAAGGACAAGTCCTTCGCGGCGCTGAGCAGCGCCACAGCGTTTCCTTCCCGCTGGAATGCTGAAGGGGTAGAGTGAGCGAGGCTTTCCAACAAGCCTAACATCCCGATTACCGGCGTGGGATAAACCGCACCCTGCGGATTTTCATTGTAAAAAGACACATTCCCCCCGGTCACCGGCGTTCCCAGCATTCGGCAGGCCTCCCCCATACCCCGAACCGCCTCGCGGAACTGAAAAAATATCTCCGGCTTATATGGATTGCCGAAGTTCAGGCAGTTGGTGATGGCTACAGGTTTTCCCCCGGCGCAGACCACATTCCGGGCGGCTTCACACACCGCCCAAGCTCCACCGATGTAAGGGGCGAGGTAGGTCAGACGGCCGTTGCCGTCAGTCTTAAGAACCAATCCCCGGTCCGTTCCCGGAACCTGCACAATACCGGCGTCTCCGAAACCGGGCTCAAGCGAAGTCCCGGCGCGGACGCTGTGGTCGTACTGCTGAAAAACGAAACCTTTATCGGCGATGTCCGGGTGAGACAGCAGTTTCCGGAACGCTTCTTCGGGATTAACCGGCGGCAGTGAATCCGGATCGAAGGCGCGCAGTTCCTCGATATAGTCCGGCTGACGGTATTCACGTTGATAGACCGGCGCCCCGCCCCCCAGCGCCAAATCCCAGGCGGGAACATCGGCGGCGAGTTCACCCTGAAAATGAACCTTAATCCTGCCGTCCCCGGTAGTTTCGCCGATCTTAACTACGGGGAGGTCCCATTTTTGGAAAATCTCCAGAAGCTCACCCTCCCGGCCCGGTTTGCATACTACCAGCATCCGCTCCTGAGACTCGGAAAGCATAATCTCATAAGGCGTCATCCCGGTCTCCCGCAGCGGGACCAGGTCGAGGTCGATGGTCATCCCCGCGCCGCTGCGGGCGGACATTTCCGAGGTGGAACAGGTAATCCCCGCCGCCCCCATATCCTGCACTCCCACCGCTATGCGCCGCTTGCCGATTTCCAGGGTCGCTTCCAGCAGCAGCTTCTCGGTGAAAGGGTCGCCCACTTGCACCGAAGAACGGTCCTCCGCGGAATCCTCATCCAGTTCCTCCGAGGCGAAAGTGGCGCCGTGAATGCCGTCCCGCCCCGTGGAAGAGCCCACGATATAGACGGGATTGCCCGCTTCGCCCGCCGAAGCGCGGATGATGCGCTCAACCTTGACCACCCCCGCAGTCATCGCGTTCACCAGCGGATTGCCGTGATACGATTCCTCGAAATAGACCTCACCCGCGATGGTGGGGATACCCAAACAGTTACCGTAATCGGCGATACCAGACACCACCCCCTCGAAAAGATAACGCGTATGCGGGTCCGACAGCGGCCCAAACCGTAAAGAATCCAGCGCCGCAATCGGGCGCGCCCCCATCGTGAAAATGTCCCGCATTATCCCCCCTACCCCGGTGGCGGCGCCCTGGTAAGGCTCCAGCGCGGAAGGGTGATTGTGGGACTCTATCTTAAAGGCGACCGCGAGGCCGTCGCCGATGTCCACCAATCCCGCGTTCTCTTCGCCCGCGCCCGCCAAAAGGTGTTCGCCTTCCCGGGGGAGCTTCTTCAGTTCGGCGATGGAATTCTTATAAGAGCAGTGCTCCGACCACATCACCGAAAAAATCCCCAGCTCGGTGTAATTGGGAACTCTGCCCAATATCTCGCAGATGCGCTCGAATTCCTCCTCGTTCAAACCATGCTCCAGGGCGAGTTCCAGGGTTACTTGTGGTTCTTTCAATCTGATTTCGCAGTTGAGTTTGAAGTTTGATTGTACAGCCATTCTTGAAAAGAATGACGAAAAAATGATGTCATTCCCGCGAAAGCGGGAATCCATCTTCTTGTATTTGTATTAGATAATGGAATCCTGCTTACGCAGGAGTTACTTCTTATAGGATATCTATATAGTAATCGGTATAAATCGAACTGATAATATAGTGAAATGGAATGAAAATGGCAATTATAGAAGTCTGCAAGTTGGCAGGTCGGCAAGCTAAAAGTCGGAAATGGTTGAAATGACAGAGAATGCGAAAATAATGAAGAAGCTAAAGATGAACAGGATTTATGAAAATAGAGAATTAATTTGTTGAATCAACGCATTTGCGGCTACATTGCTGGCGACATTATGTAATATTGCTGAAATTGATTGAACGCTTTCAATTATAATTTTTTTCTTTGTCTTTGGAGAGGATAATTGAGCTTTAATCGTTGAAATTTCCGCCCTCATTTCATAGATATGAGTTTTATCTAATCCGAGCGTTTCAATCTCTTTTTCCAATGAAATTATGAGTTTCTCGACCTTTTCATTGTCAAAATTAGAAAATGTCTGTGTTTGATGTAAGTTATCCATACCCTGTTGAATTTGTGACTGACTCATATGATTGATAAAATAATTTATACTTAGATTGCTATTGGACGCAGTTTCCTTTTCTTTTTTCGAAAACGACAATCCTTCTCCAAGTATTCCATCCTCTTCAAGTTTTAACGCCCAATTTAAAATGGTGGCTCTGACTGCTTCCACAATTGCATTAGTTGTGGATTTATTAACCAATAGAGTCGGAACAAAATCAAACCTATAGATTTTCTTTAATGTAGCAATAGCCCCTGTAGGTAATGGAACTTGAAGAGGTTCATCAGAGTTCTTGTTAAGTGCAATCTGCTCAAGTTCAATTATTGATTGTGCAATATATCTACTACTCATTGTCCTAGATATTTCCTCATCTTTAACGATAAAAGGAGTCCATCCATGATATGGATTCCACGCTTTAACTTCGCCTCTAACCATTCGGTAGTCTGGAAACTTCTCCTTCCCCCAATAGCCATCTCTTTCAGATTTTATCCATTCTTCAAAATCCTTCAATTTTAGTTTTTTTGCCACAACAAGAGCTTTTCTAAGTAAATCACCTATTGGAATTGATGAATCAAGGGATTCCTTTTGTAATTCTAAAACAAGAGAATTCATATTGTTATATCCTTATAGAAAGTAATAAACTCAAAATCGGTTATCCAGTTAAGTCAGGATGCTGCTTATTCATTGATATTTAATCATTTAA
>CAYQZD010000154.1:0-7870 GCA_964421875.1 uncultured bacterium | reverse complement strand
TCGGGTCTCCGCTGCGCTAAAGACCTGACATAACATTAATGCAGCAGAGTGCGGGGACTCTGCAGCACAGTAGATACAGGTTATCAGCTTCATTAATCCTGATTGATTTCACCTTTCTGAGTATGGACTGAAATTTGGTACTAACTATTTGACTTTTAGCGTTGATTTTATTACATAATAATCTGATAGATGTTTAACAATCCCGCGTTTCGCGATAATATTTCAGTTTTTTAACATCCGCTTGAAACCGAACCATCACTAACTAAGCTGTAGAGGGGCAGAAATGCGGAAATCATTGGTCATACTCGCCGCAGCTATCGTTATATTCTGTATGAATTTAACCGCGGCTGCGCAGCTTTCAGGGGCTTTACGCGACAGTCTAGGTCCCGGCGCCTACACTGTTGTGGGCGACATCTATGTCAACTCTGGCGAATCGCTTCATCTCAATCCCGGCACCACATTTCTTTTCGAAAGCGGGGTGCAATTCGACATTCGGGGCTATCTTTACGCCGTGGGGACGGCTGAGGATAGTGTTATATTCAAGTCCAGAATCGCCGGTCAGACCTGGTACGGGCTGGATTTCTCCGATTCTGCGAGTGATTCCTGTTATCTGGACTATTGCGTCATCACCGGCAGTCATTCCAGCGGTTTGGATATCATCAGATGCAGTCCCACGATTTCCAATTGTCTTATCATTGGCAACACCGGCAATAACGGCGGCGGGATTTACTGCAGTTATTCGAATTCGGTTTTATCCTATTGCGTCATTTCCGATAACGCTTCCAATTCCAATGGGGGTGGAATATATCTCGACCATTCCGACCTTTACATATCCAATTGCGTAGTTAGAAACGATTCCTCCGCTAATGGCGGGGGGATATACGGCGAATACTCCGATCCCACATTGATTTACTGTTCGATAATGCGCAACCTTGGGAATATGGGCGGCGGGATGCACTTCGCCAACGAGTCCCATCCGGTTATCACCAATTGTGTAGTGAAGCACAACGCCTCCAATATTTGCGGGGCGGGTCTCTGGAGCGTGTCGGCTACCACCCACATTACGATTTCCAACTGCCTGTTTTTGGGTAATTCGGCTGGTGGTTCCGCGGGAGCGATTTACTGTTATTCCACCAGCGCTGAAATTTCGGACTGCGATATAATTCGTAACGCTTCAGTCTCCAGCGGCGGCGCAGTATTCTGCCGTAATCCCGCGCCGAAGATTATCCGCAACTGCACCTTCACCGATAACCTCTCCGAACATACCGGGGGGGCGATCGCGGTATTGAACAGCAATCCGGTAATTATGGACTGCAGGCTGGAGGGCAACTTCTCCCCTTACAATGGGGGCGCCATAGATTTTTACGCTTCCGACAGTTCCCGAGTGATAGATTGTGTTATAACCTCGAACGCCTCGCAGAATGGCGGGGGAATCGCTGTTTACTCTTCAGTTCCCACATTTATCGGATGCCTCATTTCCTATAATTCCGCACAGATTATGGGCGGCGGTATCTCCGTCAATAATTCGGAAAATCCTGTTTTTCGGAATTGTACTATCGCGAGGAATTCATCCTATGGCGGGGCGGGGATTCACTGCCGCGGTTCAGCTTTGACAGTGGAGAATTCCATTATATTTGGCAACGAGGGTAACGGAGGCATATATTTTGAAGACAATTACACCATATCGATTTCTTACAGCGATTTTTATGATAATCTTCGGGGCAGTTTCACCGGCTCTCCGCCGCCTAATTTAGGACAGTTGAACTCTGTCAACGCCCGCGGCGACTCCTGCGATAATTATTTCAATATCTTCCTCAATCCGCGTTTCAATTCCACCGCGGGGGATTCAGGATTCCGGCTCACTCTCAATTCACCCTGCATCGACGCCGGCGACCCTTCGAGCCCCTTCGATCCCGACAGCACAGTGAGCGATATGGGAGCTTTCTACTTCCGCCACGGCTTTTTCATCACCTTGACTCCGCACAATCCGCCGGTTTACATACCTGCAGGCGGAGGTTCTTTCACTTTCGATATTCTAATCGAGAATATTTCCCGGAATCCGCTTAGCGGCGATTTTTGGACCGAAGCCCTGCTTCCCGGCGGGAGCAGATACGGACCTTTGCTGCAGATAAACAATCTGACATTTCCACCAAGATTTCGGTTTGAACGGGAAGTGACTCAGTATGTGCCGGGGAGCGCGCCTTCCGGCGAATATACATATTACGCCGTCATTCGTTCCAGTCCAGATTCAATCATCTACCAGGACAGTCTTTCGTTCGTAAAAATTCCCGGCGAATCACATTATCAGGATGATGAACAAGGTTGGGCGGTCTATGGTTGGGAAGATGATTACAGCAGTTTGAATTCCCCGCCGGCGGCGGCCTCTTTCGAACTAATGCCGGCGCATCCCAATCCTTTCAACAACGAGACAATCCTGATCTATCAGGTGGCAGAGCCGGGCTTGGTGAACCTTACGATTTACGATAACCGGGGCCGGCAGGTTGAGGTTATCGCCGCCGGTTATCATCAAGCGGGGACCTACAACGGCGAATTCGACGGAGGGGGGAGGTCCAGCGGGATTTATTTCGCATGTTTAACCGCGAAGGACTATCGACAGACGCGGAAGCTGGTTTTGGTAAAATAGTGAAATGGTGAAATGGTGAATTCGTAAAATCGTAGTTTGTGAAGTTGCGGACGAATTTAATGAGGGTGTTGCTGTTTTTGTGTCGGGTTTCCGAACCTGACTCCATACGACTATTAATATTGAACATGCTGTCTACTACGAAGAGTCGACAGCACACATTATGGTCATTCCGGCGCAGCCGGAATCCTTCCGTAGAAGAGGGATTCTGGCTTGCTTCGCAGCCAGAATGACGAATACGCTTCATATAAGTTAGGTGTTACTTGACATCGGGATAAAAATCATATGTGCCTATTAATCATACAGTTGGCAAATGAATAGTAATAAACTTCTTATTGTAATAATCCTGGGGGGGCTGCTTGTCGCCGGGTGCGGCGTTCAGAAGGGCGGGGACAAAACAGTCGATTCCGGCAGGCTTAAGATAGTATGCACCACCGGAATGACAGCCGATTTGGCGCGGAATGTCGCCGGGGATAAGGCAGAAGTTACAGGACTGATGGGACCTGGAGTGGACCCCCATTTGTACAAGGCGTCTCAGGGGGATGTGCAAAAGTTAGCCGGGGCTGACATAGTTTTCTACAACGGTCTCCACCTTGAGGGTAAGATGACAGAGATATTGGAGAAGATGTCCCGGAAGAAAAGGGTAGTCCCTGTGTCGCGCGATATTCCGCGGGAAAAACTGGTGAAGCTCCGCCAGACGGAGGACGCCTACGATCCTCATATTTGGTTCGATGTATCACTCTGGGCGGAGACCCTGGATTTAGTCGCTGGAGAATTGAAACATCTGGACGGCGAGAATGGAGCATACTATTCAGGCAAAGCTTCAGAGTATCGGCGCGAGCTTAAGGAATTACACCTTTGGGTTCGGGATCAAATCAGCTCCATTCCCGTTCAGCATCGGGCATTGGTCACCGCTCACGACGCCTTCAGCTATTTCGGCCGGGCTTACGGAATCGAGGTTGTCGGTCTCCAGGGAATATCTACGGTTGCAGAATATGGCGTCAACGATGTGACACGTCTGGTTGATTTGATTGTGGCGCGTAGGATTAGGGCAATTTTTCTGGAGAGCAGCGTTCCGCAGCGTTCGTTAAATGCAGTCAACGAGGGGGCACGCGCTCGGGGATTTGAGGTTGAAATCGGGGGGACGCTATTTTCCGACGCTATGGGCGCTCCCGACAGCGGGGCAGACAACTACCTGGGGATGGTGAGGGCGAACGTCAATACCATTGTGTCGGCTTTGAAGTGAGGGAATATCTTTTAATTTAGTGATTAGAAAAGGGATTCTTCCCTAACGGTTTATACGGGCAGTCGATAGCAACCAATTGATTTATAGGCATATGTCGCAGGGTGCGGAGACCCTGCGACACGATAAGAAGCGCATTTATATAATTCTCAGAAAGTCGCGGCGACAACTCCTTCAGTAATGACTATATTTTTCAGCTATTCCGGTTGAAAAGTTTATTTATGCTTATCAACCTTCGCTCTTTTTTTCACTCTTTCGCCGGTAGCTTCATCTTCCTGATAATAATAACTGTATCCGCTGTAATAATAGCTGTAGGGATTATAGTATCTGTAGGCGTAATAGTAGCCATAGCCGTAGCGCATTTCCGTTTGGTTAAGTATAACTCCCAAGATTTCCACATTCAATCGCCGCGAAAGATTGACAGCATGCAGAACAGCTTTATAGCTGGTCGATTCAACCTTGGCGATTAGTATCATTCCGTCACCTCTCCCCGCTAAAACTCTGGAATCCACACAAGCCATTATCGGTGGTGTATCGATGAGAATAATATCATATTCAGACCGGATTTCCTTCAGGAAAGAGGCCATCTTTCCCGATGCGGCAAGTTCTGCCGGATTAGGGGGTGAAGAGCCTGCGGTTATCAAGTGAAGGTTGGGTAAGGGGGTTTTCTTTATGATATCTTGGAGTGGGACTTCACTGTAAAGATAATTAGTCAGACCGGGTTTCCGTTCCATCTCAAAGTATTTATGCTGAGTGGCTCGCCTGAGGTCGCAGTCTATAATCAGCGTATTAGAACCTCCCTGGGCGAAAGATATCGCCAGGTTTGCGGTGGTGAGCGATTTTCCTTCGGAGCTTCCGGGGCTTGATATAACAAAGATCTTCTTCGATTTATCTGTGGCGATGAAAGAAAGGCTGGTTTTCAGTGAGCGATAGGCTTCTGCGACCGGGGATTTTTCGGAATGGCTGGTTAAGAGCCTTATCTCCTCTTTGCCGGGGTCTCCATCTTTTTTGATCATCTGCAGGAATGATTCGGAGGCGCTTTTTGACTGAGTTATTAGCGGTATAGTACCGAAAACCGGCAAACCAAGCTGCTGGATTTCATTTTCATCCTTTACGCTATCGTCAAAACGGTCGATGATGACACAAATAATGATTCCCAGTCCCAAAGCTCCGATGATGCCCATTATGAGTTTCATCGACCTTTTTCGAGGAACCGGGTATTTGGGAAGTCGAGGTTTGTCGATTACTTTAACCCCACCCTGTTCCGAAGCGACGCGAATTCGGGCTTCTTCCCGTTTTTCTAATAGGATATCAATAGTGCTCTTCAGTACATCCCGCGCTCGGACAAGTCCGGCATATTCCAGGATATCTTTGGAGATGTTAGGATGCTCCTCCATAAAGCGGTCGATTTGGATTTTATAAAAGTTAACCTGATTCTTATAACGTTCCTCCTCGATTAAGGCCGCTTCCAACTCTTTTTCCAGATTGAGCAGATTCATTCCCGAATAGGAGCTTCCCATTTCGCCATTTGGAGCAGTCAATGATACAGAACGGACAATCTGACTCACAATCTGATTTCTTTCCTTCCGCAATTCCTCAATTTCATCAGCGGTCAGTCCCAGGGCAGATGCTTTTCCTAGTCTATCTCTTATTTCTTCCACGCGCGCCTTGAGCGTAACATCTTCCTGATTATAATCTTCTTTATAGGTTGACGATAGTTGAGATAATAATTCCTTAATCTGTTTATCATAGGAATCAATATTCATCGTAATCATTTCCAGACCGGCTTCAGCATCTGACAGGTTTTTTTCCAGGTCTAACAGTTCCTGACCGACGCCCATTTCAGTTTCAGAGGCGATGAATTTATTTTTTCTTAAGAAGGACTGTAACGCCTCCTGCGCCTTCTCCATTTTCTGATTTACATTAGCAATCTGCTCCCCGATAAACTTCGACACATTTTCCGCATCTTGCCTTTCAAGGTAAATGGAACGATTGCGGAAATTATCCACGGCAGCCTGCGCCAGGAAGAAAGCGAATTTCTGCTTTTGGGAAATCGCGCTAATATTTAGGAAGCCTTCCTCGCGAGGATTTGCTTTGTATTCGATATTTATGACCCCTGCAACAGAATCTCGCGGCATTTCCGGGAAAGTTGCTATAACTTGATTGACAATATCATCACGATATTCGCGGCTATCCAAGATAGAGGTATAATATTTTTGAGTTTTATTCGTGGATTTGGACCCTTCCACAAGTGAAACTGCATCGAGGAAGGACACTCCTTTCACCGATACCATCACGGTGGCAGTGGACATATATATAGGAACCATGCTTAGCAAATAATAAATCAGAGGCAACATAACCACAAGCAACGAAACGAAAACAATCCAAGGGCGTTTCAGCACCGCCAACAAGACTGTCATCAATGTGATACCGCGGCCGGAATATTCCAGCTGGTCATCGGTTTGAGCAGGTAATTCTTCAAATTCTCTATGATTCATGTTCACGCGAGTGTCCTTATTGGATTCACTATCTTATCAAAATAATTCTGATTCCCGGTTATTATAAGCGGTAGAAAACCACTGCTGATGAAATAATAATCGCTGCATCTCGCACCACTTGCACCCACCAGGAAAACCTTTGCCACTGGTTATACTCATTTACTATAACTACATCACCGGGCTTAACCGTTGGAATAGCCTCCAGCTGCCCGGAAGCTAATAGGTTTTTAACCTTAATCAATTCAGGCATATATCCAGTCCTTTCGGAAGGAATATAATAGACTCGATTCATATCTCCACTTGCGAGAACACCACCGGCAAGGTTGATCATATCAACTACATTGGTATTCTCACCAACCGGAAGATAATTCCCCGGTATTCGGACCGCACCCAGAACTCTAACGTAAGAATCTGTAGTCAACATCGGCACAATAACAATATCTCCATTGGCAATTTCAGGGAGCTGCGCCGCACGATCGTCTTTCAAATAATCATATAAGTCGATGGAGATTGTCCTCTTTCCCTCTGTGTCGCGCCTTATTATTTGAATCTCCTTTAGATTCGCAGTATTCAATGCGCCTCCGGCGATGGAGATTACACCTTGAAGGTCGATGGGGCCTTGGACTTGGTATGGTCCGGGATTCTTAACCTCGCCTTGAATCCTGATTTGTATCATAAGATATTCGGAAATATTTATGAAGAGGCGAGGTCGTTCAACATAGCGAGTAAGAAGAGGAAACAAGAGTTCTTTCAATTCCGTTAAAGTCATACCATCGATGGGTATATTCGCCAACAAGGGATAATCTGTGGTGCCGTCTTGACGAACCACCACCGATTTTGAAAGTTCAGGATAGCCCAACACGGTGATGTTCACCACATTGCCCACGGCGATGAATTGTTCCGCTGAACCGGCGATGGGAACCATAATAAGGCAGATTAGGAAAACAGAAACGACTGAGCAATATTTTCGTGACAAAGTATTTCCCTGGCAATTTAGCCGACTTGATTTAGTAGAGATATCACTTTAGATATGTGAAGCGCCTACCTAATCTGTCATTCCCGCAAGTGAACGAAGTGAACGCGTCGGGAATCCGAACCTTAATTATTCTACTGTCAGATTCCAGACAAGCTGGAATGACAGCAGTGTTAATACTGATTTCAGATAGGTAAAGTGTTACCAGTAGAGTGATATGTTATTGTTAATAAGTATTCTACTAAATCCAGCAGGAATAAGTTTCAGTTTTGATCTGATGTTTAGGAATACAGTGGAATTAAGATATACAATATAGACAATTTTCAATTATTTATCAAGTTATTTGGCATGATGGTTGAAAATTGTTTTGGAAGCATCTAAATTCCAAATTATTCGACCTGAGGAATCCCAAACGACTCTTCCTTCTGCCGGCAATTGGTTCATTATAGTTCGACTCTATAATAATCAAGATACCACTCGATGAATTTGGGAATTCCCTGGTGAATTGAGGTTTT
>CAYQZD010000153.1:0-7879 GCA_964421875.1 uncultured bacterium | reverse complement strand
GAAAGAAATTATATCCTTTTCCACTTTCTGAGTGAAGGGATTAAATTTTATTATTCCCAGTTCATAATTCATACTATAGGGATTGACACCCATAAAATAGCCATTCCCCTCCTCATCCATTCCGTTGAAAAGGAAGGTGTTCCAGTTAATGACATCACTAATATTAAATTTTATTTCCTTTTCGATTTTTCCATTTATATTAGCGTTCTCAGTAATATAGAAAATAGTCGGTTTTATAGAATAAAATCTCGCTCCCACACCGGCATTAGACCAGTAGTCAAAAGGAACCTGCCCTACATATCGACCATCCAAGGCGAATATCGGAGCGTTCTTCGATGGATCACTTTGTTTATAAATGATATAATTGCCTTGCACATAAGGATAACCAAAAAGCCCTTGTCGACTTTTAATATGGTCGGGATTATCGTAATATAGGCTAAGGTCGATATTTGATAAACTTATAGGGATTCTGTGAAGGATATTCTCTTTAATATCCCATCTGCCGATTATTAAGTTTCCGTCTATGTAAGTCCCATAATAATGGAAATAACAGTCATTCTCGCTGGTAAAACCAATCATAGCTAAAGGGGCACATCCATGCACATCTCGAGGGTGATTGTAGGTTTTAATAAAATTTCCCTTTAAATCAAATACCATAATCCTGAAATTTTTCGGATCTGAAATCCAGATTTTTTCATCAGGTGAATGTGAGAGAAAAGAAGGTAAACCTGCCCAAGAGGTAACATAACCTTCATCAGGTATGATTAAATCCATTGCTCTATTCCCCGGTGTCAGAGTTCTAATCAGTTTCAATTCCCCGGCGGAGGTCAGAGAAAACGGCAGTAGCGATAACAGCAGGAATATGGTTTTGGCTGACGACATTGGACAGTTTCTGTTAAATATGTGCCTAGAGGGAAAAAACAAATCTCTGAATTTATTGATATAAAGATATTGAAGTTTGTCTTTTTGGTAGGGGCGAAGCATTCAGCATAAATCGCTATAAATATTCTTGATAAATTAAAAATGCTTCGCCCCTACTATGGGATGAATTCTAATTGGGACAATAATTAAGGTCGCTCATTATAAAAGTATAAATCTCTTAATACTCCAATAAAATCGTCACCGGCCCCCAATTGACCAATTCCACCTCCATCCGCTCCCCGAATACTCCGGCTTCCACCTTGAAACCGTGACCTATGAGGATTTCCACAAACTTATCGAACAGCGCTTCCGCTTTGCCGGGCTCCGCCGCGCCGATAAAGGAGGGGCGGTTGCCTTTGCGGCAGTCGGCGTAGAGGGTGAACTGGGACACGGCTAAGATTTCTCCCCCGGTTTGCCGGAGGTCGAGGTTCATCTTACCATCATCGTCCTCGAAGATGCGGAGGTTGGCGATTTTCTTTGCGGCTTTTATCAGCGCAGCCTCGTTATCTTCCGGCCCGATTCCCACCAATAGCAGGAATCCCTTGCCGATACTGGCGACAGTTTCACCCTTGACCTTCACCTGGGCCGCAAGGACTCTTTGCAGGATGATTTTCATTGGCCGCCGTTTTTCTGTTTTCTGTTCTCAGTTATCGGTTCTCAGTTCTCAGTTCTCTGTCTTCGGTTCACTGCCCCAGCCGGACATTCTCAGCGCCGGCGAGGTCCGATAGGTCTTTCAGCAGGCGGTCGTCCGGGGAGACTGTGTACTTATTGGATTTGAGCCTGAGAATCCTTCCCCCGGAGCGGATAATGAATCCCAGCAGGGCTTCACCCGGGTGAGCTTGAACCACCGCCTCCAGCTTTTTCAGGCGGGCGGAATCGAAATTATCGCTGTCGAAGCTGACCTGCACCGATTTGGTGTAGGTTTCCCGCGCGCTCTCCAGAGGGATGAAGCTGTCAGCCATAATTTTCACCGGCTCATCCTCTTTGGTGGTGGCTCTTCCGGTGAGGACTACCATCGCGTCCGGGGTGACGATTTTGGCATACTCCGTGTCGTCCTCTTTGGGGAAATAGAGGATTTCCGCGGAACCGGTGAAATCTTCCAGATGGACAACCAGCATCATCTTCCCGTTCCGGGTGACCTGCCGGCGCACGGCGGTGATGATGCCGCACAATCTGACTTTAGTCCCGTCGGAGCTATCATCCAGTTTTTCAATCGGGGGATTGGAGAAGCTTTCCACTTCGGCGCGGTATTTTTCCAGCGGGTGCCCTGAGATGTAATACCCCAGCATCTCTTTTTCGCGGCTGAATTTTTCCGCCCGGCTCCAGGGCTCGACCTCCGCCAGTTCCGGCTTGGGAAAAACGGTTTCCGTCGAACCGCCGGTGTCGAAGATGGAAAACTGCCCCCGCTCCCGCTCGTCGCTCACCGCATTGCCGTAACTGATGATGGAGTCGGTGGAGGCGAAGAGCCGGGCGCGGTTGGGCTCGATGGAATCCAGCGCCCCGGCTTGTATCAGAGATTCCATCGCTTTGCGGTTGACAGAGCGTTGGTCGATTTCCTCGGTGAACTGATAGATGGAGGAGAACCTTCCCACCCGCTCTCGCGCATCCAGAATAGATTCAACCGGGGCTCCCCCCACGTTCTTGATGGCTTTAAGGCCGAACCTTATACCCTCTTCGCTGACAGTGAAATCGCGGCCGCTGCGGTTGACATCCGGCGGCAGGACTTCCACCCCCAGCTTCTTACAATCGTCCACCAGGACGATGAACCGCGAAGAATCGCGCCCGATTTCCGATGTCATTGTGGCGGCCATAAATTCGGCGGGGAAATGCGCCTTTAAATAGGCGGTTTGATGCGCTATCCAGGCATAGCCGGTGGAATGGCTCTTATTGAATCCGTACTGAGCGAATTTCTCTATCAGTTCATAGATTTCAGCGCCGACCTTCTCCTCAATGCCGTTATTAACCACCCCCTCAACGAATTCCGCCTTTATCGATTCCATCACCTCCTTCTTCTTCTTCCCCATAGCGCGGCGGACAATGTCGGCTTTGCCCATAGAAAATCCCGCAAAATCGTGAGCGATGCGCTGCACCTGCTCCTGGTAAACGATGATGCCATAGGTCTCTTCTAAGATGGATTTAAGGCGGGGATGGGGGTATTTGATACTGGCTTTACCGTGTTTGCGACGGATGAAATCGTCGATGAACTGCATCGGACCCGGGCGGTAGAGAGCGTTCATCGCGATGAGGTCCTCCAGCCGTTCCGGTTTCAGTTTTATCAAATTATCCCTCATCCCGGAGGATTCGAACTGAAACACTCCAACGGTCTTTCCATCCTGAAAGAGTTTGAACGTTTTCTCGTCATTCAGGGGGAGGTTGTCGATGTCAATTTCCACACCGCGTTGTTTCAGTAACTTCAGGGTGTTTTCGATAACGGTCAGGGTCTTGAGCCCCAGAAAATCCATCTTTAGCAGGCCGATGTGCTCCAGGCTGCCCATTTCGTATTGAGAGGTGACCTCCCCATCGCTCGGTTTGGAAAGCGGCGTGTATTTGGTCAAATCGTCCGGGGCGATGACCACGCCGGCCGCGTGAGTGCCGGATTGGCGGCGAAGACCTTCCAGGATGAGGCAGTGTTTCATCATCTCCCCGTAGGAGGGGTTGGCTTCGATTTCCTCGCGAAGTTCGACGCTTTCGGTCAAAGCTCTTTCCAGGGTCATACCGGGGAGGTGGGGGATTTTCTTCGCCAGCCGGTCCACCTCGCCGTAAGGGATACCCATAACCCGCCCCACGTCCCGCACCACGCCCCGGGCCAGCATCTTGCCGAAGGTGATTATCTGGGTGACATTGTTCTCGCCGTATTTTTCCTTTACGTAGCGGATGACCTCATCACGGCGGTCATCGGCGAAATCGATGTCGATGTCGGGCATTGTCACCCGCTCCGGATTGAGGAAGCGTTCGAAAAGCAAGCCATACTTCAATGGGTTGATATTGGTAATACCGAGGCAGTAGGAGACCAGACTTCCCGCAGCGGAACCCCTGCCGGGACCGACTGCAATACCGCGCGAACGAGCGAAGTCGGTGAAATCCCGCACTATCAGGAAATAGCCGGAAAAACCCATATCCCGGATGATTTTCAACTCGTGGTTTATGCGCGTTTCCACTTCCTCCGAAAATGGTTCGCCGTATTTGAGTTTGGCGGCTGAACGGACGGTTTGGGCAAGATGTTCGCTTACGGAGCGCGCGGAGCTGTTCTCCGGAAGGGGGAATTTAGGCAGGTGCATCTGGGTGAAATCCAGCAGTAGATTGCACTTATCCGCCACTTCCATCGTATTTTCCAGTGATTCCGGGCTGTCGGGAAAAGTTTCAAGCATCTCCGCTTCAGACTTGACGTAGAGTTCTTCCGTCTTGTATTTCAAACGTTTCTCATCGTCAAGATTGGAGCCGGTCTGAATGCAAAGCAGGATGTCATGCGATTTGGCGTGCTCTTTTCTAAGGTAATGGCAGTCATTGGTGGCTACGGTCTTAATCCGAAGGGCTTCAGCAAGCTGGAGCAAACTCGGTAAAACCTTATCCTCCGCCTCCAATCCGTGATTCTGAATCTCGATATAGAAGTCTTCCGCAAACAGGTTTTGGTAAAAAAGCGCGGCGTCCCGAGCGCCTTCGGGATTGTTTTCCAAAAGGTTGTGGGCAATTTCACCTTTAACGCAGGCGGATAGGCAAATGAGACCGTCGCTGTGTTCCTTCAGCCAGGCGCGGGTGATGCGCGGCTTGTAATAGAATCCCTGGAGGAAGGCTTTGGAGGAGAGCTTCATCAGGTTATGATAACCACGATTGTTTTTTACCAGGAGCACCAGGTGATAGAGCGTGGTGGGACCGCCTTCGAATGTCAATTCGTCTTCAGCCGAAAGATAGGTTTCGATGCCGATGATGGGTTTGACACCGAACTTCTTAGCTTTGCGGTAAAAATCGATGGCGCCGAACATATTTCCATGATCCGTGAGAGCCACCGCGGGCATCTTATAGGCCTTTACCTGTTCCAGCAGGTCCTCGACTTTTATCGCGCCGTCGAGCAGGCTGAAATCGCTGTGATTATGCAGATGAACGAAGCTCATAATTTAGTTTCGAGTTACGAGTTACGAGTTGCGAGTCTCTTAATTGCATGCTGCCGCCTAGGAATGGATACCTATTCAGACTATCATTGCGAATCCGCCGTACAGCGGATGAAGCAAACGGATGGAATTTAGAAAGTTAATCTCATAGGTGTAAGCCTTATATTTTTCCGCCGGCATTCCCCCGCTTGTCCAAAACGGACACAACGATAGATAAGGCTAGTACAGACGAAATCACTCCCAGAGACACCGGTGTCGAAATATGGAACAATCCCGATACCAGCATTTTCAATCCCACAAAAGCGAGGATGACCGCCACCCCGGTTTTGAGGTATTTGAAATACTTCATCATCCGCGCTAACAAGAAAAACAGCGCCCTCAGTCCCAGTATTGCGAAAATGTTCGAGGAAAACACGATAAAAGGGTCGGTGGTTATCGCTAAGATAGCCGGGATGGAGTCGATAGCGAACATAACATCCGAACTTTCCACCGCAATCACCAGCGCCACCATCGGAGTAGCGAACAACTTCCCCTCGATTCGGGTAAAAAAATTGTCGCCATGATAATCATCCGTGACCGGAAAGACTTTCTTGAATAATTTCACCAGCGGAAGCTGGTCCGGCGGGCGGGCGGAATGACGGGAAAACTGCATCTTGTACGCGGTGTAGAGGAGCAAGGCGCCGAACACATAGATAACGGGATGAAAAACGTGTATTAAAGTCACGCCGAATAGGATAAATCCCAGCCGCATCACCATCGCGCCGTAGATTCCCCACTGCAGCGCTTTAAGCTCCTGCTTGGGGTCGGCGGAAAAGTATTCGAAGAGCATAATGAAAACGAAGAGGTTGTCCACGCTGAGGGAGTATTCAACGATGTATCCGGTGAGGAATTCCAGGGCTTTCTGCTGCCCGTATTCCAGCAGAACGAAGGCGTTGAATCCCAGCGCCAGCGTTATCCAGGCGAGGACTCTGAGGGTGATAAGCCTGGTGGTGAGAGTTCGTCCCTTCTCCAGCCGATAGTCCGCCCAGGTAAGGACTATCAATCCGAGTATCAATCCCGCCCATAGCGTCATCTAATGATACCGTTGAGTTTGCAGGGGCTAATGCTTAGGAAAATTGTGATAAACAATGTTATCCTTGCAGGATTTTAATCGAGTTTCGGTAACTCCTTATCGATGTGAAGTGGAGCTAACTTCCATAATTATACATTCTTATAGATTTAAAAATATACCTTTTTGAAATTCGCTTAATTCGCTTAATCCGTTGTGAATATAAGCTCCAAATAAACAAATACATATATGTCATTAACTTCATCAAGCTAAAGTGATATATAATTCCTATGATATGGACTCAAATGTCAGTTTTAATTGAATATGCAACTGTGAAATCAGCGTTAATCAGCGATTCAAAAAATCTTTACTCAGAAATAAGCTATGATATTGTTGACAGTTAATCGCCGAGTTTCGAGAACGTGTATTATGTATGAACATTTAAAGTAATCAAAATATTCTAATAATTCAATATTGTGGAGAGGTGTTATGGCATCTCAGGTTATAAGAGGATAACTTCCGGGAGGAAGATTTCTGTCAGCACAGATTAGATTATAATAGAGGTCTGATAGGCAGGGGTAAATATCAACTAATGATATTGTGGTCTTAAGATGATGTTTGAAGCGGATTATATCTATACTAATATCCCCTAAGCTTATGCCGAGTTCTGAGAGCTTCCGCTCTCAGCCCGATTCATCTCCGGATTCTTTTCCGTGTCGGATTCAAGAAATTCTTTCCATTTCTGCATTTTCCTTTCACGACGAAACCGGGCGTCGATTTTCGAGCCGATGAACATTATGATATTGCGGTTACAGTGGCCGCAGTGATAGGGGTAACCGTTGAAAAGGGGCCAGAGGTGCCGCTGCAGGATACCTTTCCGCTTGATACGCCTTAACCGTTTCGATTGGCAGAAGGGGCAGACCGGATAACTTCGCTTGGTTAAAAAATTGTAGGGCTTGACACTCTTGCGTTTTTCGGAAATCTGTTTTCTTAAGATTTTGGAATTGAATTCACCCTGTTCATCTATACTTCTGGTGTAAGTCGCGGCAATATATTCATAGATTCTATTGACTTCGGGAACAGTAGTCTCGAAAAATTCCTCGAAGGAAATTGTCGAATCACTCCTTGAGGGATCATCCATATCTATAATTTCAAATTCTCCGACTCTACCAAATTCATAGTAGTGATAGGTTTTATCCTTCAGATGAGGATAGGTTCTATATATTCTTCCCGTTTGTTTGCGGTCGGTGGTCAGGATGATGTCGGCGCGTTCCAGGGCTTTGAGGTTGGCGTGTTTGCTGCGGTACATAGCCATATCGAAACCAAGTTTAAAGCCCTGCTCTAAAATCCTGGGGTGTACCGGCAGATCGGTCTTGCCTTCAATACCCGATGAATCGATGTCCAGGTGGATTTTATAGGCGAGGTCAGAGTTGCGGTGAAGATGATTAAGATAGCCGGCGATGAAGGGGCTTCTGGTAATGTTTCCCCGGCATAAAATTAAAATACTGAGCTTGTCCATAGATTAACCTATGCGTTGGTGTCAAAATTCAATTACTTAAGATTTTAACTAATTTCGGCGTGAAAATCAAATATTGCCGCAGTAGTATTCCTTAAAATAGCGGGAGCTTATCCAGCAAGCCGATAATAATTGACTCGTTCCCAAGCTCCGGCGTGGGAATGCATATTACACTTTTTTACCCTATAAACTTGACATTTGTGCAGCTTTTTAGTATATTACTTATAGAGGAAGGATTTGGTAAAGACTAAAGTATCAGAAATCTCATTTATCTTACTCCTTTTTTAA
>CAYQZD010000152.1:0-7905 GCA_964421875.1 uncultured bacterium | reverse complement strand
ATGATAATAATATATGTGATAATCAATATATTTTAGATAAGCCATTAAATGCAGATAGCGCGAATCATGAAATAACTAATAGTAATAATAATACTGATATAGCTATTGATATACCTTTATATTATTCTGAAGGTGCAGGTGAATGGCCAGTATTTGCATTTTCATCCGCTTTGATATTAAATACTAACGTCTTTGGTATTAATTATAAATCAGTGTATTTAGTAATAAGTATAACTGGTATTTATGATAAGCGTGAGGATTTTCCACAGAGAATTAGGGGGTGTTTTGGAGGTGGTTTTCTAGTTAAATGGAATTATGTTCTACCTATGTTTACTGATATTGTCATATATAAAGTCAGTCCAAGTAATAATCGCAATATACTATTTTTAAATATAGATACGATCAGATTTGGATTAGGTACAGCGGTTCCGGTAAGACATCTAGAATTTTTCATAAAGGTTTATCCAATTAATTGGCCGCTGAATAAGATAGATGAGAAATATAATGTTTTTGGGACTGCCTCGATCGGATTAATGTTTTAGGTTGAACTTTTTTGTTTGTTTAATTAATAAACTAATAAAACCCGAGCCCCCTATGCCCCCCATCTCCCAACTAGTCAAAGAAACCCTCGCCGCCTACCAGGCGGTCGCCGATGAAAAGCGCCGCCAGTGGGAAGAAGGATACTTCCCCAGCGTCCTGCGCCATATAGGCGTCACCACCGCCGACGCTAAGAAGGTGATGGCTGAGTTGAAAACGAAAATCGCCGGGGAACCTCCCGAAACCGTCATCGCCCTGGCCAAAGCCTTCGCCGACACCGGCGTGCTGACAATGCTGCACACCGGATACGCTCTTATCAATGAATGCCCCGGCGTCCTGCAGAAGATGACGCTTGATGACCTGGAACCGCTGATGAAGGTGATGGACAACTGGGCCACGGTCGATGTCTTCTGCGTCTATGTCGGCGGGCAGTTGTGGCGGATGGGAACTATTCCCGACGATACCATCTTCGAATGGGCGCGGTCCGAAGACCGCTGGCGCCGCCGCACCGCAGTGGTCTGCACCGTCCCCTTGAACCAGAAATCCTCCGGCGGAACCGGCGACCCGGAGCGCACCCTTGCCGTCTGTAAAATGGTCGCCGCCGACAAGGATGACAAGGTCGCTAAAGCCCTCTCCTGGGCGCTGCGGGAACTGACGAAAGTAGATACCGCCCCGGTGGAAAAATTCTTAAAAGAGCACGAAACCGTCCTGCCCGCCATCGTCAAGCGCGAAGTGCGCCGAAAAATCGACACCGGGCGGAAAAACTAATCCGCCGGAAAAATTTATTTTTGCCGGATTTTAACCTGCCGTCATTCAATTGTCATTCCGAGCGCATGCCGGAATCCAGAGCATGGCTCCAGGGGGGGACTTGTTACTTGTCACTTGAGACTTGATACTTACTTTATGTAGGGTGGGTTTCAACCCAACACCATCCTATTGTCATTGCGAGCGAAGCGAAGCAATCTTTCCGTAACGACAATCCTGCGTTATGTCAGGTCTTTGTCGCAGCGGAGACCTGACATTTCCAATAGTAGGGTGGGTTCTTAACCCACCATAAATCAATTCCTTACGAGAGTCCCCGCACTCAGCGGCTAACGATAAAGGTTTTCTAATGTTAAAAAAGTCCGATTCATCAGCAAAAGCTCTTAACGACATACTGCTGTTTGTGGCTGCCGGATTATTGTTTGCGCTTGCAGCCTTGCCTTTTATCAATTTCGTATTGGACGACGCTTATATCACCTTCCGGTATTCGGAAAACCTTGTCCGCAGCGGAGAAATTATCTGGAACCTCGGTGAGGACCCGGTTGAAGGCTTCACCAGTATGTTATGGATGCTGCTGAACGCGGGAGGCATTCTACTCGGTATCGACCCTGTGGTGTTCTCCAAAATTGTCAGTTTTATCGCCGGAATAGGAATATTGTGGCTTCTGATATCTTCCACCCGCGCTGTCGATTTCAGGTTGAAGTGTATTTTCTTAGGCGCATTCTGTCTGAGCCCGGTGTTCGGTTTTTTATCGATGCAGGGAATGGAGACTGTTTTAACCGCTTTCCTGGTTCTGTCGAGCAGCCTGACAATTTTGGCTTTTATGGACAAACCGGAGAAAACGCTGAACCTCGTCCTGACACTTGTGCTTTTCGTATTATGTTTTCTTGCCAGGCCGGACACCATCGTGTTCAACGGAACCGCTTACCTTGCGATGCTGTTTATAACTTTGAAAAACAAAAATTATGCTACGTTTGGAAGATTAGTATTATTAGGCTTGGCGACAGCCGTAATTCTTCTCATCTATGCGGTTTGGAAATTGCATTATTTTGGCTACCTTCTGCCCACTGCCGGTTACTTGAAATTCTCCTCCGGGGAATATATCTTAAGAAGATATGGTATCAAATATGCAGTATCATTTATCCTGAATATATTGTCCGCATATCTGGTTTTCGCGTTAATGCTATACAAATATCTCGACAAAGGTGGATTGCGGAAAACCTTCCCGCTGATTTGCGGATTTATTGCATTCATTCTTTATTTGACAACCGTGGAACCGATTCAAGGGCATCTCTGGCGGTTCGCCTACCCGGTATATCCGGTGTTCATACTGATTCTGTCGATTCTTTATGCAAAAGTGAATCTTAAGGATATCCCGATTCTTCGAAAGCGAGCCGTTATCATCATTCTTTTGTTATTATTCGCTTACTGGCCTCTGCGCTTTATACCGAATGCGGTATTTCAAGCCAAGGCTCGGAATCAACACGACCGGGTGCAGATTGGTAAAAGTCTCGCCGGTATCGACGGCAGAATGTTCGTTATCGGCTCCGGCGCGGTGCCCTACTACTCGAAATGGAAAGCCATAGACTGGTATGGATTGAATTCCGAGGAGATAGCGCATAAAGGATTTTCAAGAGATATTCTCGACCGATTCCAACCGGAGTTCATTATGCTGATGGTGCGGGACATGTATAAAAAGCCAAAGGACAAAGCTGAAATCATCATCAACGATTATATGCGGGAGAATAATTTCGAGGCTTTGGCGGTAATTCAAAGGTGGAGAGGTATTCACCAAATCTACTTTGTCTGCAAGGATTCCCCGCACTATGATGAAATTGTGAAACGAGTTTTGAGCATCCCTGATATTAAATACGCCGATATGGATGAGATAGTAGTCTGGAAAAGCGTACCGCTTCATCGACCGAAAACAGAATCTCAATCCACCCGGTTAGATAGCTATTGAATCGGGATAATTTAATTGCCGGCGCAGGGACACGGCTAATAACCATCGAACCGGAGGTTTTAGGTTTATGAGTAACAAAAACATCGCAAGATTGATATTCATCGGATTCACTATCATTCTGGCGGTTTTAATGGTAACTCGCGTTATCGAAGTCCCAGGATTTATAGCGATTTGGATTCCCGGATTAGTCGTATTCACCGGCGCGATGAAAAAGATGAAAAAGAAAGAAGCGGAACAGCCCGGAGCGTGATTCTCATCCAGTGTTTATCCAGCGATACGGAAACCCGGCGGCAAGATAGAATGTCGGAACAAGGTTCCGACCGACAAACTTTCCCGGGCACTAATACCGCCGTTAAGAGTATAAAAATACATAGCGATTATAAAATTATTTCGAGGAACCCAAACCAATGACCAGACTAAAACTGAGGACAGTAATCGGATTTCTCCTCTACCTCGCGCTGATGCTCGGTATCATCCTCATCAGCGAGGCGCAGGAAAGCCCCTATAAAGCCCTGCTGGAAGGAATCACCGAGGAGAAGTACGAGGATGCGGATTTCGTCACCGTCTTCGACTCCACCGTCGTGGATGTAGAGGAATCCGGACTGTCTCATATCGACATCCACACTCTGGCAAAGGCGCTGAAACCGGCGGGAGCCATCGACCTCTCCACACGCAGGTTCGACTACGACCCCGCCTCCAATATGATTGAGCTGAAAAAAGTCGCCATCCACCGCGCCGACGGTTCAGTCGAACCAATCGACCTTAATACCGCTATCGACGAATTCGCCACCGCCTATATGATTTACTGGGGCGGACGGATGAAAGTTATCAATGTCCCGGGCCTTCAACCAGGAGACGCGGTGGAAATCGCCTATTACAAAAAAGGCTTTATGATCGCCTACCTGGACCAGGAGGACGATTCCCGCTATATCCCCCCGATGCGGGGCCACTACTACGACTCCATCATCTTCGGCGCCGGCCACCCCATCCGGGAAAAGGTTTACCTCCTCCGCACCCTGAGGAATGTGCCCGTCCAATTCGAAGTTTACAACGGAAATGTAATGTGTAAGTCCACCTTCGATGATGGCTACAATCATTACGTCTTTAAAAAATCCGACATCCCCGTTTATAAATACGAATACCGCTCTCCCTATGGCTCGGACTATATCCCCAAAGTCGTGCTGGCTACCGTCAAAGACTGGTATGACAAATCCCTCTGGTTCCATCACGCCAACGAGGACAGCGTGCTCGAAGTTTACGGCGTAAAAGCCAAACCCTTCGATATTCCCCCGGATGTCAAAGCCAAAGCCGAGGAAATCGCCGCCCCCTACGAAACAGATGTTGACCGGCGCAAAGCCATCCTGCACTGGTGCGCCCAGCATATTCGCTACTCCGGCATCTCGATGGGTAAGGGCGAAGGCTATACTCTGCACCCCTCCCATATGAATTTCCGCGATCGCTGCGGCGTCTGCAAAGACATCGCCGCAATGTCCCTGCAGATGTTCCGCGCCTTGGGATATAAAGCCTTTCCCACGATGACTATGGCGGGAGCCCGCGTGGAACGCATCCCCGCCGACCAGTTCAACCATTGCGTGGTGGCGGTGGACATCTCGGATGAAGGCATCGAATCCGACGCCCTCCCCGGAACCAAATGGGAAATGTACGACGCCACCTGGGCCCCCAACTCGATGGACATCTGGTCCCGCTATGAAGGCGACCAGCACATCGTCATCGGAGGCCCCCAAGGCGAGGACCTCAAAGCCATCCGCGTCTTCACCCCGGAAGAAAACCGCCTTACCATCACCTCCGTCGCCGAAATCGACAAGGACGGCAACCTCACCGGAACCCTGGTCTTCAACGCCATTGGCGCCCCGGACTCCCGCTTGAGGCGGCTCTTCGCCTACCAGCATGGCGTGGAATACCTCCGCAACAGCATCAGCCGCTACATCGAAAATATCGCCCCCAACGCGGAATTAGTGAGCTACAAGGGCGGGAATCTATCCGATTACTGGCATCCCTTCCCCGTAACCGTCTCCTACCGCGTTCCCGGATATGCCCTGCTTTACGGTAAGGGGCTCCATTTCAGTTCCCCCGCAGGACGTTTCCAGACTAAGGCATACTTTGTCCGGCCCATAACGCGATACGCCACAATGGAGGAGCGGAACAATCCGCTGTTTATCTACGCCCCGGAACAAGTTGTGATTAAGGAGACCGTCAAGCTCCCAAGGGGCTACAAAAAACTCGAGGAATTCGACGCGATTGAAGCCGGCGGAGATTTTTCCGACTTCGACGCTTCGGTGGAAATGAGCAAACGGGGAGTCAAAGTTTCCTATAAGTACACTGTCAGCGAACGCAACGTCGAACCCGGCGATGAATATTCCCAGGTGAGGGCGGTGGTGAAAGCGATCAACGAATTCGCCGGCAAAGAAATCCATATTTGGAGGAAGTAAACAATGGTCAAGACTTTTAAATACATACTAAAAACGCTTTTCCTCCTGTCGGCGCTGGCGTTATCAGCCGCCGCGGTGGATGTGGAAAGCCTGATTAAGAGCGATGTTTCCCAGGCTGATTACCCCCTGGACGAATCCGTCGTCCTCTATGAAGGGATTCACTATACCCTCTATCCCGACGGAAGAATCTCACAGCGAGTGCACCGCGTCCGCGCTCTCTTCACCGAAAACGCCCTCGACGCGCACGGAGATATCTTCGTGAATTATCGCAATGACAAGCAGGAATTGAAGATTGAACGAGCCCGGGGCTACCTCATCGACGGCGCCGCCGCCGATTCCTACGAAAACGCTTTCAATCAGATCACACCCCGCGCCCTGGGCGGCGCCCCCGATTACCTCCGCTTCCAGGAAATGGTCATCACCCACGTCGGACTGGAATGGAGCGAAACCAGCCCCCTCGGCTCCAAGAGCGAACTTATCTACACTATCGAGGACAAAGAACCCTTCCAGCCCTGGCTGGAAGGGATTGAATACTTCCAGTCCGGTGAATACATCCTTAATAAGGAAGTAAAAATCACCGCTCCCGCCGGAACCGAACTTCATTTCAAGTTCTTCCACGGCAACGGCAATCTGAAACAGGATGTTAGGACCGACACCAAAACCTGGACCTGGACGATGAGCAACGTTCCCCATATCGTCAGGGATGACGCTTATCATTATCGGATGAATTTCACCCCTACACTTATCTTTTCTACCTGCACTGACTGGAAAACCGCCTCCGCGCACTTTGCCCGGGAAATAAAGAGCGCTACCGCCGCCTCGGAAAGCGTCAAAGCCCAAGCCGAAGAAGCGGCTGAAGGAGTTTTTGAACCCGGCGACATCCCCCTGAAACTGGCGGAATATGTTCGCAAAAACGTCAGGACTGTCAACCACAGTTATGATTTGTACAGGACTTATCATCGCGACGCGGAACGCACTCTCCTCACCAGATATGCCAATCCCTTCGATAAAGCCATTCTGCTGGCGGCTATGCTGAAAACGCAGGGATTACCCGCCGAGGTGGCGCTGTCTGCTGAAGTTCACCAGAAGGATTTCACAGTGCCCGTATTGTCCAATTTCGACCACTTCTGGGTAGTGACTGAATCCGGCGGTAAACAGTTGTATCTGGACCCGCTAAAGCCGCTGTCTTCCAGTTCCCGCAAGGATTTAGAAGGACACGCTGTTTTTACAATGAGCTTCACCGGTGCTGAACCCGTTGTCGTTCCCGAAAACACACCAGATGACAATTGCCTCGCTATGAAACTCAAGTTGGAAATCGCCGATGACGGTTCCTATACAGGTTCCGGTTATTTTAAAGCCGCGGGCTATTTCAGCCCCTGCCAAGAAGTTACCGCTGATAAGGACGGCGCCGAGGGGTGGCTTAAAGGTAAGATGAAAAAACTTCTGCCTAACCTCGAATTTGAGAAGGGAAAAGCGATACGGCTCTGCTGTCATGAATCGGAATTCCAGTTTGAATTCAAGGGGGAAAAGCTGGGTGAAACCGTCCGAGGTTACCTGACTCTGAATATACCGGAGCTGCCTTTCAATATAACCGCTCTGGAACCGTCCGGGCTCCATACCTCCTATCTGGAGCGGAGTAATCCCGTCTTTTTCAAAGGTCCCGGTTCCCAGTCGCTGGAGATGACAGTGGAGATGCCGGAAAAATGGTCGTTGGCCTTTGCGCCAAAGGATCTAGTCTTTAAATCTGAGGTTGGCTCCGCTATCATAAAGGTGGAGGACGGCGGTAAGACGCTGAAATTCACAATTAAAGAGTCGCTCGATAATTCCGAGGTCGCCCCGGAGAACTTCCCGACACTAAAAAAACTCTATCAAATCCGGAATTCAAGGGGAAATCGGAATTTAGTCTTTAAAACCGAATAGGTTTTTCCTGAGAATAGCGGCAGCGTCTATACGCGAGAAGTGAATTTTCATCCTAAGTTGTGGATGGTCACGGCCAAGACCATCCGTGATGGTTTACGCTGAAACGACTGCATATTATTCACAATAAGTGCAAAAAATGCGTTTTTACTTGTGTGTTTTCAAATTACGATGTGTTGATTTAGCCTCGCTTTCCCGGATGAAATCTAATCGTAAAGATTAATTCCTTAATTCTGTGTTAAAACAAAATACCTGTTGAGTTTCTCCTGGTATCTT
>CAYQZD010000151.1:0-7994 GCA_964421875.1 uncultured bacterium | reverse complement strand
ATGCCCTGTATCCTCAATCGTGATTGTCATTACCCATACAATTCAGCGAAGAGCCTATAACTTTGACGTCCGCTTCAGCCCCGCATGCCCATCTGCATAATTTCCCGCGCCTGGGGGAACAGCTTCACCGCTTCCTGAACCTGCGAATCGCCCTGAATGCGCACCCGGTAGTAAAAGATTCTGCCGTTGTAGAGGTTTTGGGCGATTTCCGATTTTATCAAGTTTTTAATGATGTCCAAATCTTTGCGGTATTGTTCTTCGTTGAACTCAATCTCTTTGGAATCAGCCAGTTTGAGGAAATCAGCTAACATATTGTCGGTCACCTGGAATTTTCGCAGGAACATTTCGAAGTCCACCCCCCATTCCGGGTGTTCAGAGGCGTAGCCTGCGGCGTATTCGAAGAAAAGGCGGAGATTGAGCAGTCTGGAGGTGTAGGCGGTGTAGTATCTCGATTCCAGTTTCACATCCGGGGTAACTCCCCCTCCTCCAAAGACTTTACGGCCGGCTTTGGTGGTGAACATTTCCCGGGCGGAGTCTGCGGGAGCGGCGGCGGTATCTTCCTCGGTATAAGCGCTTCGATAGTAGTCGGAAAGGCTGCCGTCATAGGGGCGTTGAATCAGTCTGCCGGTGGGGGTATAGTACTTGGCGGTGGTGAGGCGCACCAGCGAACCGTCCTCAAAGGGGATAGGAGTCTGCACCAATCCCTTGCCGAAACTGCGGGCGCCGGCCACCAGTCCCCGGTCAAGGTCCTGCACCGCCCCGGCTACAATCTCCGAAGCCGAGGCGCTGCCGTGGTTTATGAGCACGATAAGCTGCAGGTCGCTGCGGGTTTTACTGTCGGAAGAGTAGAATTCACGCCTGCTGCTCGTGTTCCGCCCCTTGGTGTATACCAGCATTTCTCCCCCGGGGATAAACTTATCGCAGACCTTCACCGCCTGGTCGAGGTAACCTCCGGAATTTCCCCGCAGGTCGAACACCAGCCGGGTCATTCCCGCGTTGCGCAGTTCCGCCAGCGCCGCGTCGAGTTCGTCGGAGGTGTTGGAGGTGAACTGGTTGAGCAGGATGTAGCCGGTGCTGTCGTCCAGCAAGAAGGCGGTTTCCACGGAGTGGATGGGGATTTTGTCCCGGGTGATGGTGAAATTCAGCGGTTCCGGCGCGCCTTCCCGGGCGATAGTCACCTGCACCTGAGTCCCCTTGGGGCCGCGGAGTTTGCGAAAGACCTCTTCGTTGGTTATACCGTAGGCCGATTCCCCTTCGATTTCCACAATTTTATCGCCGGCGCGGATTCCCAGGCGGTCTGCGGGGGTGCCGGGGATGGGTGAAATCACGGTCAGCACCTTGTTCTGAATCACGAAGGAGATGCCGATGCCCTCGAACTCCCCCCGGAACTGCTCGGACAGCCGCTGCTGCTCTTCGGCGGGAATGTAAATCGAGTGCGGGTCGAGCGATTCCAGCATCCCGGTGATAGCGCCGTCGATAAGGCTGGAAAGCTCCGACTCCTCCACATAGTTCTCTCGAATCTGGTAAAGCAGGTAATTGAACTTGCGGAGCTGACCCTCCAGATCGGTGTCCCGGGCGAAAAGCTTATCGCCGAAATTCAACCAGAAGAGAACGCACACTAACAACAGCGCCGGGAGGGCGATATGGTATTTGAGGGGGATTTTCATAGATTTCTCAAGTGTAAAGTATAAAGTGCATAGTTAAGTTTAACGCTATTATTTCTGAGTCGATAGACTATGTTTGAATATTGAACAGCTTTTTAACCAGTCTGTCATTTTTAATTTCCAGTTCCTTGATTTTGATTTCACTACCATCCAGCTTAAGTTGGTGGCATTTTTGGGAAATTTTCGCAAGTTCGTTATGAAGCGCGTTGTCAGGATCAAACTTGGAAATGCCAATATACTGCATCACCGAAGGCGCGCCGAAACCCCGCCCGGCGGAGGAGAAAGACTTGATGAAATCACGCACCGGATTGGAATTGACAATAGCGCAGAGGTAGTGGGCTTCGGGTTCGTGGTTAGTTGAGAAAAACGATGTTGTATCCGTAGGAATTATAGTTTTATAATCCAATAGTGTTTTACTTTGAGTTATTACCGCCGCATATAAGTCATTTGACATCCTTTTCCATACAACCTTATAATTTTCCACAGTGGCGGAACTGATGCCAAACATTGCGTAAAAAGCGGTTCTTTCGGCTAATTGCCTGATTGTGTTTGAGCCTCTGGACAGGAGTATATCTCTAAATCTTGTAAGATAACTAAAGGTTCTGGGCCAATTGCTTTTCATAACCTCTTCTGGGAAGGGCTTTCTGGTTGCGGGATCCTGGCTCATTAGAATATAAATATGCGGCGACGCGCCCCATCTTTCAATATCCGCGCCGCTCACAGCGGGATACACTAAATCAGATTCAATTCTTTCTTCTACTCGCGGCACTTTGCGTTTACCTCGCTCTGTCAGATTGCGGACAATAATATTATTATCTGAAAGAACATATTTTATTTCAAGCCAAAATACTCCGTAAGGTTCAGTGCTAGCGCCGCGAAAGGCGCGATAAGGATTTTCACCTTCAATAATAGCCAAATCTATCTGCTCTTTAGAAATCGTTTGCCAGGCTCCGGTTTTTGCGCCGATAGGTTTTGCTAACAGAGTTTTCTTTTTTAACAGCGGTGAAACATCATCCAGGCATTTATCTGTAGCAATCTTACCTACACCCTTATGTCGTTTCCAGACTGTATAAGATACCGGATATTTTGTCTTCTTTCCCCTTTGAAGAACTATCAGGGCGGTTTTATTCGCCGCTCCTTCAAAGGGCTGCACAGAAGCTAAATCGTGAGCTTTCACCGCTTTCAAGTATTCTTTATCGTCCAATTGGAACCTTCTAAAGCCTTCTCCCGCGCCTTTGGATTTGAATACTTCCTGGGTGATTAAAAATCCCAGTTTAGCCTTGTCCCTCAGATAATAATCAGCCGAAGCGTAAACAAAAAGCATAGAGAAGTCTTTTTCCCCTCCTCCGAGACGGGCGGCGTGACTTTTTAGCGAAAAAAGCCCGTATTTTTTCCACAAATGGAGAGTCGCTTCCCGATACTCCTTAGATAAGTATCCCCACCTCACCCAGGGTGGATTTCCCACCACAAAGTCGAATTTCCCCGCCGCCATGGGGGCGGAAGCGTTTTTCAGAAAGCGCGCCCAGATACCGTTCCTATTCTGTTTTTCCAGTTCGTAGATTTCGCTGTAAAATTCCTTTACCACTTCCTCATAAGGCGGGAAAACCAAACCTCTTTTCCTCAAATGCCTCAAGGCGGTTTCCGGTTCAAAACCATCTTTTACACATTTTTCTATTATCGGAGCGGCGTCTTTCATTAAAAAACCTTTGTTCCTTATCCAAACGGAGGGAACATAAAAGTCCTTTATCGAGGTTTTCAGCTTATAACATTCCACGCCGTGAAAGTTGAATTCACTTTGACCGCCGACCTGTTCGGGCCATAGAACCGAATCCGCGAGGTAAATCGGTATTTCCATACTTTCAAGCTTATCGACTAAATCACCCATCGCAAATAGGTAATTGGTCCGGGCGGCAATCACCGCCAGAGGATTCAAATCGAATCCCCAGATATTTTCTTTAATCCTTTTCGCTGTCTCCAGCGGAGGCAGTTTTTCCTTTATGCTGTGTTCTTTAGCCCGCTGAACCGCCAAAACTAAGAAAGTCCCCGAACCGCAGGCGGGATCTAAGAATCGTTTTAGAGTGTTTCCCTTGTATCCTGTTTCATTCATCAAGAATTCCGCCAGCCAGTCGGGAGTGTAGTATTCTCCCAGGCTGTGGCGCACTTCCTGGGGGACTAAATACTGATAGAGCCGTTTCAAAAGGTCGCGCGTGGCTGAGGGGGCGATAATACTGGTCGCCGGTTCGAATTCGGAAAGGGCGCGTGATATTTCCCGGACCGCTTCCTTTAGTCTTGGCGACCAAGCGTCAAGGTACCAGCGGAAGAAATCGCCTTCCAGAAAATTGGTTATTCCTTTTCGGGTGTATATACTTCCGCTTTCTATGTCCTCTAACTCTTTTTTCAGTTCATCTTCCGGAAGATGAGTAAGTTCGGAAGCGAGCGAAGACATTAAGGTTGTTTCTTTCAGCGATAGAAGTTCAGCGGAAATAAGTTTCATTAGAAAGGCGAAATAAGTATGGATAGCAAACAGAAGCTCTTGAAAATCGGTTTCTTTCCCAACTTTGTATAGTTTATTGAGAGCTTCGGTTTCTTTGGCTTGAAATCCGCTGAACTGCTCGCCATAGACGATTCCGAACAGGCGTTTCCATTCGTCGAAATAGGTTCTCACTTTAGTCTGGTCGCCCCAATATTCCAAAGCGTCGGCGAAAGCGGAAACCGCTTTAGGCGCCAGCTCACTTTTAGGACCGAATTTATCCGCCAGATTATCGGCGTTTAGCGGGAGGCGGGATAAAGCGCGAAGGTGTGTGAGCAGAGTCCGCGCGCTGTTCTCATCGAAACTTAAAGGGCCAATCAGCGCAAAGTCGTCTTCGGCTAAACCGGTTTTCGCTTTGTTAATATCGCCTTTGTATCGGACAAAGAAAATCTGTTCGCCATCGAAACCAACACCGATAAACTTTGCCTCAAATACGAATAATGATTCTCTCTCCGCTTCGGACAGGCCTTGAATATAACCTATTAATTGCGATTTGGCGTGATTTATGGCTGTCAAAGAACGAAAGGACAAAGGCGCTTCGTACTCAATGACCACTTTACCGTGAAGAGCGTCCGACCTGCCGGCGTTGAATATCGATTTTTCATAACGAGGGCTGGGCTTGATTCCCAGTTTGCGCAGTATCGGTTCGAGGAATTTTTCAAAACCAATTCTTAAATCCTCTTCCGTTTTAGCGCTGCGAAGCAGTCGTTTTGTTTTAAATACAAGGTCACTGGCAATCGCCGGAAGCAAATCCCGGTTATCGAAAAGAGAATTTTGTATGGAGTTGTTATCCATCGCCGACACTCTATTAACGCTTCGGACAAAATATGATTTCGACAGACATTATTGTATCACAATTTATATTTTAATCCCCCCTGCCCCATAGGCGCTAATTTAAATAATAATTTGGTTTATATTGGCTCAGTAGGGGCGAAGCATTTTTTGTTCAACAACAATATTTTCATTACTTTAACTAAAATGCTTCGCCCCTACAAAAACAGACTTAACACTTAAGTTAGCACTTATGCCTCCCCTGCCCCCCTTTACGAAAGGGGGGAATATGGGATGATACTCTTAGAAAGGGGGGAGCAATGTAGGTCGGCTTATTTAAAGCCGACTCATATCACCGGCGGGTCTAAATGACCCGCCCTACCAATCACTGCACGACTTCACGACTTCACCAGTTCACCGTTCCACCATCACAATCCCAGACTGATACCGCCGTCCACGAAGAGGGTTTGTCCGGTGACATAGGACGAATCTTGGGCGCAGAAGAAGAGGTGCGCGGCGGCGATCTCCGCGGGGTCGGCGAAACGGCGCATCGGTATCATCTTCCTGAAGGTTTCCCGCATATCTTCCGGCACCGATTCGAACATCGGAGTCATCGTGGCGCCGGGAGCGACGCAGTTGACCGTGACATTGAAGCGCGCCAGTTCCAGGGCTAAGGTGCGGGTGAGGGAAATCACGCCGCCCTTGGAGGCGGAATAGTTGGCTTGACCGATATTGCCCAGTGAACCGATGGAGGAGGTGTTGACGATTTTACCGCCTCCGGCGTCCTTCATCGGTTTAATGACCGCCTGGCAGGCGAGAAAGGTTCCCGTGAGGTTGACGGCGATTACCTGATCCCACTGCTCCTCCTTCATCCGCACCGCCAAAGCGTCGCGGTTGATACCGGCGTTGTTGATGAGGATGTCCACCTGATTGAACTCCTCCAGGCACTTCGCCGCCATCGCTTCTACAGAAGCCTTGTCGGTGATGTCCACCTGCGCTGCGGCGGCTTTACCCCCCTCGGTTTTGATGGAATCCGCCACTATCTCGGCGGATTCGATATCGATATCGGCGGCCAGCACTGCCGCTCCTTCCCCTGCGAAGAGGTGGCATACGGCTTCGCCAATCCCCCGTCCCCCTCCGGTGACGATAGCGGTCTTGTTCTTAAGGCGCATAGGAAATACTCCCAAATGGTTAAAGGTAAATATATAATCGGCTATAGGCTGTGTGATAGTCCGCAGGTCGCCATGTCCACAAGTCTGCAAGTCAGCAGGTCTGCAAGTCACAAAAGACTCAAACTGGCGCAGCCGGAATGTCGAGAGCGCTTCAAATCGGTGAAGTTTTATCCCAAAGATTAATAATATACAGAAATCTGTTTTATAATTCAAGCTGAATTCGAAATACAGCGGTTTTTCAGGCAGCCTCCCCTGGGCGCGCGGGCTGTTTATGAATAGAAATGAATTTCAATCGTTGGTTTTATCCGGCGGTTTTTTAGGTTTCCGGTCTTCTTTGGGAGGCGGAGGCGGGGGAGGCTTAGGCGCTTTAGACTGCTTTTCCTCTATCCAGGTTTTTCCCGCGATGATGAAGCCGTGGTCGGGGGCGGGGACGGGGTAGATTCTCTCGCCAGAAAAATTTTCGGTATGCGTCTGGTAGTCTTTAATCCATTTCCGCAATCCCGCCTCATCGATTGCTGTCAAGAAAAGCCTGCGCTCCGCAGAAATTTCCCCCAAGATTAGGCATTCCCCGTATTCAAGGCTCAGCGCGAACACGCCGCTTTCCCGATGTGAAGTCACGTAGAAGTGGTCCCAGTTTAATCGGCCGTAGGCGTCTATTTTCGTCAGCCATAAGTCGCTGTCCTTACTGCCCGCTGGATTGCCATAACCGGCGATGATAAATCCTCCATTTGCCGCGTCGCAGAGGGAGTTTCCATAATAGTTTCCGGCGGAGCCCAGGTCAGCGGTATATTGCTCATTGCCGGAGGAATCGATTTTTTCTACAAATGAGTTCCATTCTCCGGTTCGATAGTCCCTGCGGTTTCCCAAGAGAGCGCAGCCTCCGGCTTCAGCCGTCATTATAGCGGCGGCGGTTTCGTTTTGGAGTTTTTCGCCGAAATCCCGGCTCCATTTCACCTCTCCATAGGTATCGGTCCGCAGAATCAAAATATTGGTGTCCCGGTTAAAACGAGGCGTCCTCTCCGCCAGTAGCGTGTATCCCAGGCTGTCCGCCAGCATCCGCACCCCTCTTTCATCGTCGTCCCCGCCATACCGCCTATACCAGATTTCATCGCCTTGCCGGTCTATTTTTATCAGCAGCAAATCTACGCCCTTAGCGTCCCGACGGCGCTCTTCGGCGAAGACTATGAATCCGCTGTCAGCGGCAGGCGCGAAATCGAGGGCGTAAACCTGGGGATTGCAGTAAACCGATTCTGTCCATTGGATAATGCCGTACTTGTCGGTCTTTATAAGTTCCAAAGCCCGGTCGCTTTGTCCCGCCAATATAAATCCCCCGTCCGGGTGAGGCTGGAGGAACAATCGATTAGAGGCGCGCTTCCAGTTCAACTGGCGGATTCGCTGGTTTATTTCTTCCCTGCCCCATTGATCGATTTTGACAATCTTCACTTCATCGATGCCGATACCGTAGAATCCCGCGGCGGTGAGATTTCCCTCAACGTCGATGAGGATACAGTTTTCCGCCTCACCGACGCTGCCGATGTTCAGCGTTTTCCGCCACTCCTCCTGGCCCATATAGTTGACTTTCAGCAGGAAGATATTGCCAAAACGGTCATTCGCGCTTGTCCCGGCCGTAAGTTTGAAGGGAAACAAAAATGATGCGAGAAGGATAGATAGAAAGATGGTATGGCGGTGTTTCCGGTTCATCGTATGTTCCTTTCAAGCTCAGTTAAGTCTTTAGCGAAGAATAGACATGCTGGAACAGCAGGGGCGAAGCATTTTTTTACAAGTGATTAATATTTTTATTGATGGTTCTCTTTGTGAATTTGTGGCTCAAAGTATTTGACTTTGCTCTCTATCCAA
>CAYQZD010000150.1:0-8065 GCA_964421875.1 uncultured bacterium | reverse complement strand
AAGAAGATTCACTGGCTATTAAGGCTATTACGGCTGTGATTTTTGATTTTCGATTTGTGATTTGTGATATTTGATTTGCGGGAACTTGCTAACTTACCAACTTGTAAACTCAGAGGGGGGTTTTCAAGGTGGGATTCATCTGCGTCATCAGCGTCAATCTGCGCTAATCTGCGATTCAGAGAAATTCGGGCGGCTCCCCGCGCGGGATTTGATGACTTGCAGACCTGCAGACTTGTGGACATAGAGAGGGAGTTTTTCGAGGGGGGACTTGTACACTTGCCCACCTGTACACTTGTACACATTTTATTTAAATAACTTTAAGACTGGCGGATTTTAAGTCCGCCCAACAAGATAAAGACAGGTAAACACTTAATAATGTACAGCTTGAAACAATTACGCGAAGACACCGAGCATATTCGAGCCGGATTGGAAAAGCGGGGCGAAGCTGGCAGGCTCGATCCCATAATTGAATTGGACGAAAAGCGGCGTGAGATTATCGCCCAGGTGGAAAAACTGAAGGCGGAACGCAATGTCAAATCGCGGCAAATCGGCGAATTGATGAAGGCGGGCAGTAAGAACGAAGCTGCGGGGATGCGGGAAGAAGTCCGCGGTATCGGCGAGGCGATTAAAGATTTCGACGAGGAATTGAAGCGGATTGAAGGAGAGATGAACGAGCAAATATCGTGGCTGCCGAATCTGCCGCACGAAAGCGTCCCGTCAGGGAAGGATGCATTCGGTAACGTTGAGGTCAAGGTATGGGGCGATAAGCCGGATTTCGATTTCCCGGTGAAGGACCATTTGGAGTTGGGGACGGATTTGGGGATTTTGGATTTCGAAAGGGGGGCGAAGGTGGCGGGGAGCGGTTTCCCGGTGTATGTGGGGAAGGGGGCGCGTTTGGAGCGGGCTTTGTGGAATTTTATGCTGGATTTGCAGACCGGCGAGCATGGTTATACTGAGATTTACCCGCCCTTTATGGTGAACCGGGAGTCGCTGTTTTCTACGGGGCAGATACCGAAGCTGGAGGAGGATATGTACCGCTGCCGTGACGATGAACTTTACCTGATTCCCACGGCGGAAGTTCCTATCACCAATATGCACCGGGACGAGACTTTCCGGGAAAGCGATTTGCCGATGCGCTATGCGGGTTTCACCGCTTGTTTTAGGCGGGAAGCGGGTTCTTACGGGAAGGAGACGCGGGGATTTTTACGGGTGCACCAGTTCAACAAGGTGGAGCTGGTGAAATTTGTCCATCCCGAGCGTTCTTTCGAGGAGCACGAGGGATTGACACGCGATGCGGAGCGGGCGCTGGAACTGCTGGAGATACCCTACCGGCGGATAGAGTTGTGCACGGGGGATTTGGGTTTCGCGGCAGCTAAGTGTTACGATTTGGAGACTTGGAGCCCGGCGAACGAGAAGTGGCTGGAGGCTTCATCCTGCTCGAATTTCGAGGATTTCCAGGCTCGGCGGGCGAACATCCGTTTCCGGCCTGAAAGCGGGGGTAAGAGCCGTTATGTGCACACTTTGAACGGGTCGGGTTTGGCGACCTCGCGGCTGATGGCTTCGCTGTTGGAGAACTATCAGACGGATTTGGGGACGGTGATGGCGCCGAAGGTATTGGTGGAATATACGGGATTTACGGAAATTTCACTGGGGTGAAATAAGTCAGCAAGTCAACAAGTCAGCAAGTCAACAAGTCGATTAAAATAGCGTAGTTAAACCTAATTTGGAGGTTTGTGATGGGTGGGTTTAAGAGACTTGAGGAAATCGAAGTATGGAAAAGAGGATGCAGACTGGCAGTGGACATTTACAAGCTCACAAATGTTAAGGAATTGGAACATGATTGGAGTCTAAAAGAGCAGATAAGAAGATCAGGTCTATCAATTCCATCTAACATAGCAGAAGGTTACGAGAGGGATTCCGATGCGGAGTTCAAACGATTTCTATTGATTGCGAAAGGTTCAGCGGGCGAGCTGAGAACACAACTGTATATTCTCAAAGCTATGAATCTACTACCGCAAGCGAACATCGACTCATATTTGATAGAATGCACAGAAATATCATCGATGCTGCAAAGTCTTATCATTCATTTGAAGGCTTCGATTCAGAAAAAGTGACCTGCAAACTTGCAGACTTGTCGACTTGAAGACTTACATAATAACAAACATATCTATATGTCAGAACAAATAACAGACAATCCTACCCTCCGCCGCCAATTCCTGGATGTTTGCCACCGGATTTACAGCAAGGGATTCGCCGCTTCCAACGACGGCAATGTCACGGTGCGGTTGGAAGGGGACCGTTTTTTGGCCACCCCCACCGGCTTTTGCAAGGGGGATTTGAGCAACGCGGACCTCATCGTCATCGACGATAAGGGTGCGGTGTTGGAGGGGAAGCATCAGCCTTCTTCGGAATTGCCGATGCATCTGGCGATATACCGGATACGGCCGGATGTAAACGCGGTGGTGCACGCACACCCGCCTTATTGCACCGGATTCGCCGCGGCGGGGATGCCGCTGGACCGGTGTGTGCTGCCGGAGGTGGTGATGACCATCGGTTCGGTGCCTTTGACCAGTTACGGCACACCATCTACCGAGGAGGTTCCCCGGGCGGTGGGGGAGGTTATCAAGCGCTGCGACGCGTTATTGCTGGCCAATCATGGGGCGGTGACGGTGAGCGGGGATTTAATGGCGGCTTATTATAAGATGGAGCGCATTGAACACTACGCGCATATATTGTTCATTGCGCGTCAGTTGGGGGGAGAGGTGGCGCTTTCACCGGAGCAGGTGGAGAAGTTGTATCGTTTGCGTGAGGGGGGAGGGGGAATGGATTTGAACGCGGGGTGCTGGAGTTGCGACAAACTTTTCGGGGATGAGTGTCCCACCGGTGAGTGCGAACTCAAGCAGGGGAGTGAGGGCGTTTCGCAGGTTTCGGCAGGGGAAGATTTCGACGCGGTGGTTCGGGCGGCGCGAAATATAAAGAAGTGACACATAGCGAGTATCGAGTTACGAGTATCGTGCATCGAGTTCATTCTAATTATCAATTATTTTAAGGAGAGTATCATGGCTGACAGCGTGTACAAAGTAATCGAGCTGGTGGGGACCAGCAAGGATTCCTGGGAGGAAGCGGCTGCGGCTGCGGTTGCCAAAGCCGCCGAATCCCTCCGCGACCTAAGAATCGCTGAAGTGGTCCAACTCGACCTTCAGCTTAAGGACGGCAAAATTGAATTCTATCGCGCCAGAATCAATGTGTCATTTAAGTATGAAGGCGGCCAGTAGGCATTATTTACTAAAGCAGATTGACTAACATCGACATATAGACTATACTATGAAATTACGAAATCTGCTTATCCGGTTATCCTTTGCCGCCGTCTTTTTTGGGGGAATCATTCCGGCGGCGTTCGGCCAATCAGTCCGGGATTTGCTCGACCAAGTCGGCATCAAGCCTCAAGGGGAGGTTCGGGGGCAGATGGATACCGTTGGATTCGCTCACACCGTCGAGCAGATGGACGAGGTTCTGGCGCAGCGCCGGGAACTGGCTGCGCCGCGGATAGAGGAGCTTGAGGGATTGTACGGCTGGGAGGGGGAGGCTCCCTTCATCGCCGGAGTATGTCCTCACGACGATTACTACTATGCGGGCAGGCTTTACGCTCTGTTGCTGCCGCATATCAGGGCGAAGCGGGTGATAATATTCGGCGTGTTTCACCGAGCCCGGACTTTCGGGTTGCGCGACAAGCTGGTTTTCAACCGGTTCAAGTTTTGGCGGGGTTCTTACGGGCCGGTGAAAGTGTCGCCTCTGCGGGAGGAAATCCTGAAGCGATTGCCGGAGGGAGATTACGCGGCGGATAACGAGATGCAGACGGTGGAGCATTCGGTGGAGGCGATTGTGAACTTCCTGCAGTCATACAACCGCGAGGTGGAAATCGTTTCCATTTTGGTACCCTACATCGATTGGGGGCGGATGGAGGAACTTTCAGTGCGGCTGGCGGGGGCGCTGGCGGAGATTTTCCAGGAGAAAGGGTGGATATTGGGGGAGGATGTGGCGATAATCTGTTCCGCCGACGCGGTGCATTACGGCGACGCGGGCTGGGGCGGGCGGAATTACGCCGATTTCGGCTGTGACATCCAAGGTTACCGGAAGGCGGTCGAGCGTGATACGGAGTTGACGGAGCAGTGCCTTTGCGGGCCGGTGACTTCGGAGAAGCTACGGCATTTCCTCCACACTTGCGCCGACAGCGCCGATATCACCAACTACAAAATCACCTGGTGCGGCAGGTTTTCCATCCCGCTGGGGCTGAGTGTCGCCTCCCGGCTGGTTCAAGCGCTGGAGGGGCGGATTTTAGAGGGATTCCTGCTGGATTACGGCACCAGTGTTAGCGAGGCTTCGCTGGATTTGGATAAGCTGGAGGGGATGGGAGCGACCGCTCCCAACAACCTTCATCACTGGGTGGGGTATCCTGCGATTGGGTATAAATAGTGATACGGTGAACTGGTGAAACAGTTGAACGGAATTTAGTCCAACTCTGGGGGATAGCCGTTTCGTTCATCGATGGAAAATTGCCTGGGATGAATTTCCCGCCTAACATGCGCTGAGGAATGCTTTGGAGCGGGGATTTTACAGCACGTTTGATTGCTTGGGCAAGTTTTGTATATTATCTTTGGGTGTTAGCATGCAGTGAAAAAAGGCTGAAACATGGCACTAACTTAAAAAAGGAGTATGATCATGATTCAGGACAAAGTTCTTAGAGGCCATGAGCTGTTTGCAGGATTAACCGTGGATGAAATACACCGGCTCAGCGGTTTCGCTTCTGAGAAGGAGTATAAAGCGGGCGATACTATCTATGCCTTAAACAAACCCTGTTCGCATTTCTATATGCTTAAGCAAGGCAGAGTGTTCCTGCTGCTGCCTGGAAACCAGCCTGAATTCAGCTTTGTCATCTCAGAAATCGAGAAGGGAGAGCTGTTCGGCGTATCCTCTCTGCTAAATTCACCGCTTTACCCTGCTACGGCTAAATGCTATGAACCTACCAAGGTTCTTTCGATTGAGGCTAAACCATTCCGGGGGATTCTACAGGCGAATTGCTCTGCCGGATTGGACATCATCAGCCGGGTGGCGCGGATATACTACACTCGCTATCTCAGCTTACTGGAGAGATTGCAGGAATTGGTGAGCCAGGTTCCGAAAGTCAGATAAAACTGGTTCATCCATAAAGGGTCGTCCTTTTTGTGGATTGAAATCCACCCTACGAGTTAGAATCCCGCCTGGTGCGGGGACCCGGCGGGCGCATCGATGATAAAATTAGAGACGGCGGAATAAGATTCCCCTCTACGACCAACAAGATAAGGAGTTAAATTTGTTCTGTCCCCAATGCAGTTCCGCATACAGCGAAGGCGTCGCGGAATGCCCGGACTGCGGCGTTGAATTGGTGGAGGAGCTTCCCCCTAAACCGGAGGGGGAAAATCCCTGGAAAGCGCGCCTCAAGACCGCGGCGCTGCTGGCTATCATAGCTTTCAGTGTCAAATTCATCCTGCGCACGGTATGGACTTTCGACCTGGGGATTGGGGGAATCACGCCTTTGTTTCAGGCAGTGTATGTGATCTCGTTCCTCGCCAGCGCAGCTATTCTATATTTCTTCATCGTATTGTATTATGGGTACGGTGAGGAAGATCAGAAAGGATTGAAAGTCGCCTCCGGCTTAGCGGTTATCGGTTCGGTCATCGTCCTGCTGGTGTCGCTGAAATACCTGATGATTATGTTCCACCGGTATCTGCCGCCGCTTTTCATGTCCACGCTGGCGGGATCGCACTACATCGACGGTTTTGCGCCGCTGCTCAGTTCGCTGTTGACGCTGGCGTTTTTCACTTTATTTTGGGGAGAGATGCGGACAAGCGGGAATTCGAAGCTGGCGAAGGCTTCGCTGTGGGCGGCGATAGGGGCGGCGGCGGGATTGTTGCTGCCGGTATCAGCCTGCGTGGGGTATATCGCGTTTGGCGAGCCCTGGCGGGCGGCGGAGCTGGCGCGGAAGTTGTTGCCGGCAGCCCTCACTATTGCGGCGTTTAGTTTTTACACACTGCTATATTTTATGGCGGAGCTTTACCGGGAGGTGGGGAGGAAGTAACGGTTACCGGTAGGGGCGTTCAATTGAACACCAGGATACTGGTAGGGCTGTATCTTATTCCGCCGGGTGCGGGGACCCGGCGGGCACATCGGTGGCGGTAAGTTCACTCTTTACACAACTGTTTTCTTGGTGGGTTGAAACCCACCCTACAACTTTATACTTTTTCACTTATACACTTAATACTTTCTTTATTTATATAAATTTCAACCATTAACCCATCTATGGAGGGAACTTACTATGGGTAATTGCGCGAAAGTGGGGCTGGACGCGCTGGGTATCATCAACCTGTGCGAGGTTCATTGGAATCCCAACACTCCGATGCTTTACGAGGAGGTGGTGCGGCGGCGGGAGGGGCAGATTGTCCATTTAGGACCGATATCGGTGCGCACCGGTTATCATACGGGGCGCAGTCCCAACGATAAGTTCACGGTTCAGGAACCGGTGAGCGAGGAGAAAGTGTGGTGGGGGGAGGTGAACCGCCCCTTCGAGGAGGTACGGTTCAGGGCGCTTTTACACCGCCTGCAGGCTTACCTGCAGGGGCGGGAGGTGTATGTGCAGGACTGCCACGCGGGGGCTGACAGAAAATACCGGCTGCCCATCCGGGTGATAACCGAGACCGCCTGGCATTCGCTGTTTGCGCGGAATATTTTCCGCCAGGTTCACGACCCGGGCGAGCGCAAGGAGCATATCCCGGAGTTCACGGTTATCAATGTGCCCCATTTCCACGCGGTGCCGGAACTGGACGGCACCAACAGCGAGGCTTTCATCATCGTCAACTTCGGGATGAAGTTAGTGATTATCGGGGGCACCAGCTACGCCGGGGAAATCAAGAAATCGGTCTTCACCATCCTCAATTTTCTTCTGCCGCAGCAGAACGTGATGACGATGCACTGCAGCGCTAATATTGGCAAAGCCGGCGACACCGCGCTGTTTTTCGGACTTTCGGGGACAGGTAAGACCACTTTGTCCGCCGACCCTGCGCGTTCCCTCATCGGGGACGATGAGCACGGCTGGTCGGATGACGGGGTGTTCAATTTCGAAGGGGGCTGCTACGCCAAGGTCATTCGCCTGGATCCCAAGGCTGAGCCGGAGATTTATGAGACTACCCGGCGTTTCGGCACCATCCTGGAGAATGTGGCCTTCGACCTTTCCAGCCGGCGCATCGATTTGGACGACGACGGTTTGACGGAGAACACCCGCGCCGCTTACCCCATCACTCATATCCCCAACGCAGTGGTTGAGGGAGTGGGAGGGCATCCGCGAAACGTCATTATGCTGACTGCGGACGCTTTCGGGGTGATGCCTCCGATAGCGCGGTTGTCGCCGGAGCAGGCGATGTATCATTTCCTGTCGGGCTACACTGCAAAGTTAGCGGGGACAGAGGCCGGAGCCGGCCGTGAGCCCAAGGCGACCTTCAGCGCCTGCTTCGGAGCGCCCTTTATGGCGCTGCCCCCCACAGTTTACAGCCGCCTTTTAGGGGATAAAATCGAGCGGCATAAGGTCAAGGTGTGGCTGGTCAACACGGGTTGGACCGGGGGACCTTACGGAGTCGGCTCGCGGATGAAAATCGCTCACACGCGGGCGATGGTGAACGCGGCGCTGGAGGGGAAACTGGACAAGGCGGAATTCCGGCGCGATCCGGCTTTCGGGCTGGAGGTTCCCGTAGAATGTCCCGGTGTTCCTCCGGAAGTGTTAGATCCCCGCAAAACCTGGAAGGACAAATCGGAGTACGACAGGAAGGCGCGGGAGTTGACAGACCGTTTCAAGCAAAATTTCAAACAGTTTGAAGACGAAGTGTCGGACGCAGTGCGGGAATCCGCTCCGGGGGCTTAGGGAAGGAGTATCGGAAGAGAACTGTCGTTCGCTGTCAAGGCGGGGTTTTTGCCCCGCCTTTTTTATAGTCATTCTTGAAGGGCGTGTTGCCCAAATCGGTTTTCTTTAGAAATATTT
>CAYQZD010000149.1:0-8084 GCA_964421875.1 uncultured bacterium | reverse complement strand
AGGAGTGACAAATCATATGACATCCTTTTTGGAGTGTGTTGCCCAAATCAAATTACCGTGGTGTCGAGTCTCCGCACTCGACACCAAGTATTTATTATTATTTAATATGCTGTCGACTGCGGAGAGTCGACAGCACATATGTAATGTAGGGATTTGATTTATCAAATCCCTTGTAATAAAATAACTTAAGAACGGGCTTGATAAATCAAGCCCCTACGATTCCGCGCTTGGTGTATTTCGGCAACACGCCCTTTGGAAATTGTTCTATATAATAGGGGCGGTTCGCGAACCGCTCCTACAAAAATGGCATCGCAAAAAAGATGATAATCCCCCCTGCCCCCCTTTAGAAAAGGGGGGAAAGAAGGATTCCGGCTGCGCCGGAATGACGTTGGACGACTGGCTTTTAATAGGCTTTTTTGACTATTCGTCTGCAATGTCGCAGAAAGCGGGGATCCTGCGGCACGAAGAAACCCTAAATCCTAAACTCTATACCCTCGAAACTAATCCTAATCCTTTTAACCAAACGATAGATATTAGATTCAAATTAAAAGTCGAAGGTCAAATCAAACTGGCGATGTATGATATTACGGGAAGGGAAATTGCGGTGTTGGCGGAGGGATATTACCTAGCGGGGGCACATCAAGTAGTCTGGAACGCCTCTATGGTGGTTTCAGGAATGTATTTCGCGCGGCTGACCGCCGGAGACTTGACGCTAACGCAGAAGATATTGTTGGTTAAGTAAAGAAGTTGTTTTATTATAGACTCTTCCGAATCCCGCTTCAACCGCTGCCGAAGTATCTCTTCCGAAACCATAACGCAACATTCACCAGACCGATTAGTACCGGCACCTCCACCAAAGGCCCTATCACCGCCGCAAACGCCTCCCCGGAGTGAATCCCGAACACCGCCACCGCCACTGCAATCGCCAACTCGAAATTGTTGGAGGCGGCTGTGAAAGAAAGCGAAGCGGAAACCGGATAGTCCGCCCCTGCTCTACGGCTTATCGCGAAAGCGGCTATGAACATCGTCACGAAGTAAATTAGCAGCGGAATAGCCACCCTCACCACGTCCAAAGGCAGTTCTAAAATCTTATCCCCCTTCAGACTGAACATCACTACGATGGTGAATAGCAGGGCGATGAGGGTCACCGGGCTGATTTTAGGGATGAAGCGCCGGTGATACCATTCCTTATCCTTTACCCTTACCAGGATAAAGCGGGTGAGGAATCCCGCGATGAAGGGGATTCCCAGGTAAATAAAAACACTCCGGGCGATTTGTCCGATAGTGATATCGACGATGTAGCCCTCGAACCCGAACCAGGTGGGAAGGATGGTGATGAAAACGAAGGCGTAAACAGAGAAGAACAGCACCTGAAAGATGGAGTTGAAAGCCACTAGACCGGCAGCATATTCCGGGTCGCCCCCCGCCAAATCGTTCCAAACTATGACCATCGCGATGCATCGAGCCAGACCGATTAAAATCACCCCGGTCATATAATGCGGGTAGCCGGGAAGAAACACTATCGCCAGGGCGAACATCAGAACCGGTCCCGCCGCCCAGTTCAGCGCCAGTGACAGCCCCAAAACCTTGAAATTGCGGAACACATTCCCCAGCTCCTCGTAGCGCACCTTAGCCAGCGGAGGATACATCATCAGAATCAGCCCCGCAGCGATTGGAATCGAGGTTGCGCCAACCGACAGCCTGGTTATCGCCTGAGTAAACCCGGGCGCCCCCGCTCCCAACCCCACACCCAAAGCCATCGCCAGGAAAATCCACAGAGTCAGGAAACGGTCGAGAAATGATAACTGTTTAACCATTACTCTTCATCGTTACATATTGATTGAAGCTCCTGGCGGATAATGATACGATAATCAGGCAATATTCCCGAATATCCAACCCGTCGTCGTCGACATCACAATCACGATGGCAACATAAACCGCGGTCCGCTTCACCCCCATCACCCGCCCGATGACAATCATATTGGGAAGCGACAGCGAAGGCCCCGCCAGCAGCAGCGTCAGCGCCGGCCCCTTACCCATCCCCAAATCCATCAAAGCCTTCACGATTGGAACCTCGGTCAACGTGGAAAAATACATCAACGCTCCGAACACCGACGCCAGCAGGTTGCTGCCTATCGAATTCCCCCCCACCCAGCGTTGAACCGTCGCTTCAGGCAGCAAAACCTTGACCATACCAGCCAGGAACACTCCCGCCAGCAGTATTGGAAATATCTTCCATACCAGTTTCCATGTCTCTCGCATCCAATCAGCCCGCTCCCCGCGGTTATACCACACTTTAGACAGCCATATTACTACCGCCAGCATAAGCAGCGACAGCGCCGCAGGAAATATCTTCCCCGCCAGTTCCAAAGCTCCGCTCCCAGACCCGGTCGAATGGAAGCCGAGCGTAAGACCGATAGAGGCGGCTGAAACCAAAAGCGCCACCATCACCGCAAAGTATATTACGGTCTTCCCTAAAGGGTGTCTTTTGTCTTCTTCGGTAAAGGCGATATCACCGGAATGGTTCTGCATCGCCTCCTCTTCACGCTTGAAAACCGCCGCCATCACCAAACCAATCACCACCGAAAAAACCACCGCCCCCGCAGCTCTGGCCGCGCCTAAATCAATCCCTAACAGCCGCGCGGAATAAACCACCGCCAGCACATTGATAGCAGGTCCCGAATACAAAAAAGCCGTCGCCGGTCCCAATCCCGCGCCCCGCTGACGGATTCCCGCAAAAAGCGGTAATATCGTGCAGGAGCACACCGCCAATATCGCCCCCGAAACCGAGGCGGTCCCGTAAGCCAAAAACTTGTTCGCCTGGGGACCGAAATACTTAATCACCGAAGCCTGGCTCACAAAAGCCGCTATCCCCCCCGCGATGAAAAACGCGGGTATCAGACAGGTCAATACGTGCGCGGAAAGGTAATCCCGCAGCGCGCCTATACCACTGTTAATAAGCTCTATCAGCATACCTTAATCTAAAAATCTGAAATATTATTGCTTCACTGCGTCAATATGCAGTAATATACGGTTATTTTGTGAAATAATCAAATCTAAGTGTATTTCTCATTACAACTTTTTTTGAACTCAATGTTTCTTAATTAGTCAAGTATATTATTAATCAGGTCAGTTAATAGTGGACATCTTCAGTGTTGTCATTCTGAGCCCGCCGCAGGCGGAGCGAAGAATCTCTACCTATAGCAATTCTTGAAAGGGGCTGTTTCCCAAATGCTTAATATGTGCTGTCGATCTTCGTATTCGACAGCATATTCAATATTAATAATCATTTGGTAACGGGTGCGGAGACCCGACACCACGGTAATTTGATTTGGGCAACACGCCCTTTCAGAATCGGTATAAATGCAAGATAGAAAACAAGAAGAGACCCTTCACCTCGTTCTGGGCGACAAATCTCGCCTTTTTTGTGATTTGTCCAATATTTTCCGTTCCAATTAATAATTAGAAATAGGAAAGTACATACACCCTTACCATTACACCGGATGCGCTCTGGTCACCCTTCACTATCCACCTTTTAACCGTTTAACCATTTAACCATTTCCCCCCTCGGTTCTTGCTATTTATTTCCCGATTAGTTATAATTAACCAACCACAGCAGTCTTAAACGCGCAAGTTGATATTTCTTGACTTGCTGACTTGTACACCTGCACACCTGAAGACTTAGTTAAACATAACTAACATCCCGGAGGGGAAGTTATGAAGTATATAGGATACGCCTGCCTCGCGCTGGGAGGACTGCTCGTCGCTCTGTTCCTGCTAAAACACTTGATTGTCTTCCTCATCAGCGGCTCGCCCTATCTGCTGAAGGTAGGGATTATTTTTGTGGGGGTGGGATTGGCGGCGCTCATTGCCAGCGCTTTTATCAAAGGGAAGTCGGAAGCCGATTGACAGTGAATACAATCGACCGCTAATCAGCTTCCTCTTATTTTTTTCAAGAAACCGCAACATTTTTAATCTAATTCCAGTCTAATATGAAAGGAGTATGTTCCGATGAGCGAAGAGTATAATTCCTCCGCTCCCGAATCCGGCGTTTCCGAACCTTCGCTCTTAGCGAAAATCGCCGGAGTGTTCCTTGATCCCAAAAGAACCTTCACCAGCCTGGACCGAAAGCCTGATTTCATCGTGCCTATGGTGATTATGATGGTGGTGGCCTTAGCCTCAGCAATCATCCTCTGGCCCCTGATTCAAGAACTGATTGCGGAACAGATGAGCGATGCTATAGCCGAAGGCCAGGTGCCTGCAGAACAGTTGGAGACTATTCAAAAATCCCAGCGTATTGCGGCGCTGGTGGGAGCTCCGCTGGGCGCGGCTCTGCAAATCCTGGCAATTGCACTTGTGATGTTCTTCGCCGGGAACATCCTGATAGGCGGACAGTCATCCTATAAGAAAATACTCAGCGTCTTCGCTTACACCTCGCTCATAGGAATATTGGCCTCCGCGGTTACAATAATCCTCGCGCAAAGCAAAGGATCTATGGAAGTTTACACCTCCCTCGCTGCACTCTTCCCCGGCTCCGCCAAAGATACGGTTCTTTTCAAAGTGGCTGGGGTTTTTGACCTTTTCAAGATTTGGGAGCTGATAGTCGCCTCCATAGGAATGAGCATTGTCTATAAAGTAACCACGCAGAAAGCGCTGTCGGTACTGGGAAGCATTTATCTAATCTTCTCCGCTGTTGTGATTATCATATCCAGCCTCTAAGCCGGACGCCAGCGGTTAATCCTTTTCACGCTGCTTAGAATCCATATTTCAGACCCCCTTATATTCTAATCAATCGGCGATTGTCAGGGGGTCTGAATTATGAGTGACGATTTATAAAAGATATGAGTTAAATACATCGTATCACTTTAACTAAATGTAGTCAGCTATAACCCTGCTATCATTCCAGATTGTCCGGAATCTGACAGCAGAAAATTTTAGGTTCAGATTCCCGACCCGTGAACTTCGTTCACATGCGGGAATGACAAATTGGGACTGCAATTCAAAGACCTAAAATGATACAATACATCAAGCAGGAACGTTCAATCTGAAAGAGCGACCGTTATGAAGAAATTAATCACACTTCTGGGAATTCTGATTATCGCTAAGGCAGGCGCCGCCGATGAACCCCTTTCCCTCGATAAATGCGTTGAACTGGCGCTGAAAAATAACGTGAACATCCTGAACGCACAGGCTGAACTCAAAGACTCCAAACTGCAAAAAAACGTCACGCGAGCCAATTTCCTCCCCTCCGTCAACGCCTCTATGGGATACAACCACTCCAGGGTGGGCGAATCATCCCAAACATTCGTTGACCCTATGACCGGTATCTCACGCCCTGCCCAATCGGGATACACTTCCCGAAACTATTCATCAGGAATCAGTGTCAGCCAGACTATTTGGGACGGAGGCTACTCCATCGCCGACTACGAGCGTTCCGGCGAAGAAGCCAAAGCCTACGCTTACAGCCTGGAAAACGTCCGCCAACAGGTGATTTACAGCGTGGAGGAAGCCTATATCAACCTGCTCCGAGCCAAACACCTGCTAGAGGTTTACCGTGAAACCCTTCGCAGCAGCGAAGAAGCGCTGAAAAAAGCGGTCAGTATGGAGGAAATCGGAGCCGCGCCACACAGCGATGTACTCAAAGCCCGGGTCAAACGCGAACAAGACCGGATGGCCTTGATTGAGGCGGAAAACAGCATCGAAACTTCCAGGGCTACCCTCAATCACATCCTCGGATTGGACGTCAACCGACCCACTGAAGTTGAGGAACTAACAGTCGAAACCGGGCTGGAACTGGAATATCAGCAGGCTGTCGAACTCGCCCTGGAAAACCACCCCTCCCTTAAGCAGTTCGATTATCAGGTCAAGTCAGCAAAAAAATATATCAGTATGGCAAAATCCGCCTACCTGCCCCAGTGTTCCGGCAGTTTCAACTATAGCTGGTATCACGAAGACTTCGGAATGATTGACAATATGTTTGAGAAGGACTACAACTGGTCGGCGCGGTTGAGCCTGGGCATCTCTCTGTTTAATGGATTCTCTCGACCAGCAAATGTGGGAAGGGCGAAAGTGGGTTTCCGTAACCTGCAGCAACGCGACCAACAGAACAAACGGGACGTCATGCTCGAAGTAAAGAACGCATACCTGGGAATGGACCAGTCCCGGAAAAAAATCGAGGTGGCGAAGGAAAGCGTGATCTCCGCTGAAGAGGATATGAAACAGTCCACCGCCCGCTACCAGCTCGGCGCCGGCACTATGCTGGAGCAAATCGACGCCCTGGCAGCGCTGACCTCGACCCGGGTCCAGCTTATACAGGCTGAATACGACTACCGCCTGGCAGTAACCCGCCTAAAAAAGGCGATGGGCAGGTTGTGATTATAATGATTTACGGTAAACTAAAATCGACCAATCTCGGCAAAAAAGTCTCGAACAACCGGTAACCAATGTAATACATTATAAAGGCGCCTCTTATGGCTAAGAAGAAGAGAAAAGGCAGAACGAAAATACTAATCATCGCAGCCGCTGTAGTAGTTCTGGCGGTCTTAGTAGCCGCTAATATGACCCGAACCACGGGTAAACCGCTGGATGTCCACGTGGAGCAGGTGGAACGAGGAACTATCGTCCAAACCGTCTCAGCCTCGGGTAAAATCCGACCCGTAGTGGAAGTCAAAATCTCCGCAAAAGTGTCGGGAAACATCACCAACCTCTATGTCGAGGAGGGGGACAGCGTCCACAACGGCAACCTGCTGTTAACGCTGGACCGGGAACGGTACGACGCCGCAGTGGAGCGCGCCCAGTCAGGGCTGAAATCCGCCCAGGCTTCGCTGTGGAAAGCCCAAGCCGAACTTGACCGGGTGAAGGAAATGTACGGCAAAAATCTCTCCTTTGAAGCGGAGCTGCAAGCCGCTGAAGCGAATTTTATGCTGGCGCAAAGCCAGGTGGAGCAGTCGGAAGCGATTCTGAAGGAAACCAAAGACGACCTCTCTAAAACCGAAATCTACTCCCCAATGCGAGGGGTGGTCTCGCAATTGAACAAGGAAAGGGGCGAAATGGCGCTGGGAGCGTCGTTCCAGGAAGATGTGATTATGGTCATCGCCGATCTGTCAAGGATGAAGGTCGAAGTCGAAGTGGATGAAAACGATGTGGTGGACGTAACGGTTAAGGACCCGGTGGAAATCGAAATCGACGCCTTCCCCGATACCACCTTCAAAGGAAAAGTCTCACGCATCGCCAACACCGCTGTCACCAGAGGCTACGGCACCCAGGAGGAAATCACCAACTTTACCGTGGAAATCGCGGTGCTGGATAAAATCACCGGAGTAAGACCCGGAATGTCAGCCACAGTGGACATCGAAGTCGACCGACACGAAGAAACCCTCTACCTCCCTATTCAATGCGTGGCTATGCGTTATCCTGAAAAGGAAGAGCCGGAAAAGGATGAGAAAAAGGGTAAATCGAAATCAAAGAAAAAGAAGAAGAAAAAATCCGAACAAGACTCCACTGAAGTAGAAAAGGATAAAAACAAAAAGAAACGTGATAAAGATAAGGATGAAGAGGAGATGATCGAAGTGGTATTCATCGTGGACGAATCAGATACCGCAAGAATGATTCCGGTTAAAACCGGCATCTCCTCAGAAACCGACATTGAAATACTGGAAGGAGTGGAGGAAGAGCAGGAAATAGTATCCGGTCCCTACAAAATACTCGCTACCAAACTAAAAAACGGCGACTTCGTGAAGAAAAAGGAAATTGAAGAAGAGGAATCGGAAAATCGATAAGGATGTTAGCGGCCGATAATCGAAAAAAGTGAAAAGCGTGAAATAATACTATAGCCTAAGTAAAGTATTGATACCCTGTTTTTCGCAATTAAACCCCGAAATATGGCAATTGAAGCCCGTTATTAGGCAATTGAGACCGAAATATGGAAAATCAGGGGGATGTGGTTTATAGACGGGGATTTTCATAAGCGACAACTCACGCTGTTGACCTGAATTATTCATAAATTAATTATAATAAACAGAATTAACAAAATTTACAGGATTTTAATTCAAAATTAATTTCTGAATATTAGAATACAACTATTTA
>CAYQZD010000148.1:0-8118 GCA_964421875.1 uncultured bacterium | reverse complement strand
TTGATAAATCAAGCCCCTACTTTCCGCCCTTGAAGTATTTCGGCAACACGCCCTTTCAAGAATTGCTATAAATTGTAGGGTGGGTTTTAACCCACCATAAAGCGGGGGCTTTCCGGGCGGACTTGTTACTTTAAACTTGACACTTCAACCGTAGGACGGATTCTTAATCCGCTGGAAAAGAGGGGGGACTAGAGGGTGGAACTTTCAAACTTTCAAACTTGCCAACCTGCTAACTTAAGAATATGAATCCCAAAACCCTATACCTCATCTGCAACGCCCATATCGACCCGGTCTGGCTCTGGGAATGGGAGGAGGGCTTAGCGGAAACGCTGTCCACCTTCCGCGCCGCCGCCGAAATGTGCGAAGAATCCGAGGGATTCGTCTTCTGCCACAATGAAGCGCTGCTTTATCAATGGACAGAGGAATACGAGCCCGCCCTCTTCGAAAAAATCCGCGCCCTGATAAACGCCGGAAAATGGAGCGTGATGGGGGGGTGGTATCTCCAGCCCGACTGCAATATGCCCGCCGGAGAATCAATTGTCCGCCAAATCCTCACCGGCAAGCGTTATTTTAAGGAAAAATTCGGTGCGGAGCCGGAAATCGCCGTCAACCTCGATCCCTTCGGTCACTCCCGCGGTTTAGTCCAAATATTAGCCAAGTCCGGCTATACCGGCTATCTCTTCTGCCGCCCCGATGAGGAAAACATCCCCCTGCCCGCCGAAGATTTTATCTGGGAAGGCTTCGACGGCTCGGAAATCACAGCTTGCCGCGCCACGGAACATTACAATTCCCTCCGGGGCAGGGCAGGGGAGAAAATCGAACGCTGGATTCAGCGTCATCCCCGCCGAAAAACCGGTCTTCTCCTCTGGGGCATTGGGGACCACGGCGGAGGCCCTTCCCGCGAAGACATCCGGCAGATAGCTGAATTGCAGGCGGAGGTGAAAGAGTGGGAAATCGTCCATAGCTGCCCGGAGGAATACTTCCGGAATCTGCGGGAAAGTGGCAGTTCCCTCCCTTGTTTCTCCGGCAGCCTCAATCCCTGGGCGGTGGGATGTTACACCTCGATGGCGGAAGTGAAAGCTCGCCACCGGCAGCTTGAAAACGCATATTTCCTCACGGAGAAAATGTTGACGGAAGCCGCCCTCCAGGGACTGATAGAATATCCCCGGAATGAGCTGAAAGAAGCGCTGGAATGCCTCCTATTCTGCCAGTTTCACGACATCCTCCCAGGCTCCTCAGTTCTTCAAGTAGAGTCCTATGCTCTGCGGAAAATGGACTATGCTTTGGAAATCCTGAACCGCCTGAGCAGCCGGGCTTTCTTCTCATTGCTCGCCGGCCAGTCTTCCGCCGCTGAAGGAGACCTCCCCCTCTTCGTCTATAATCCCCACCCCTATGAAGTTGAGGAAATCATCGTCTGCGAATTCCAGCCCCCCGAACCCAATTTCGACCGCAGCGTCTTCCTCCAGCCCGAAATCGAAGATTCTCAGGGAAATCCCCTCCCTTTCCAACTGGAAAAGGAATCCAGCAACATCCCCCTCGACCAGAGGAAACGCTTGGTATTTAGAACCAGCTTGAAACCCTCCGCTGTCAACCGCTTCAACTGCCGCCTGACACCGGTCGATAGAGCGTTGATCAGCCCCCCGGTCAAAGCTGAATCCACCCTGACCTTCGCTTCGGACAATCGCCTCCTCGGGATAAACCGGAAGACCGGATTGGTTGATTATTTCAGTGTCAATGGAATCGATTACCTGCTGCAGGACGCTTTCCGCTTACTGGTGATTAAGGACTACCCCGATCCCTGGGGGATGAAGGTCGATGCTTTCCGCGAAGTCGAAGGTTCTTTCTCGCTGATGACTTCTGAGGAATCCGCCCGTTTCGCCGGGATCGAACAATCCCGCCTCGAACCGGTGCGCGTCATCGAGGACGGCGCGGTGCGGACTGTGGTGGAAGGGCTGTTCCGCTATAACCGCTCCGACCTCTGCCTCCGCTATAAAATCCCCAAATCCGGCGGCGAAATCGAACTCGAAGTCAGGATTTTCTGGATGGAAAAGGACCGGATGTTGAAGCTGTCTCTCCCCACCCTCTTCCGCGATGGCGTCTGTCGAGGGCAAGCCGCTTATGGCACGGAAGAATTCGACCGGCGCGGCAAAGAGTCAGTTGCACAGGAATGGGTCGCCCTGCTCTCCCCCGATGGAAAACACGCCTTGACTGTTATCAACGACCGCACTTACGGATTCGACTTCGCAGACGGGGAACTCCGATTGTCGCTGCTCCGCTCCCCCGCCTATTCCGGCCACCCGGTGGAAGGACAGCCCCATATCGTCCCGCCAGACCGCTTCGAACCCAGAATCGACCAGGGTGAACGCCTCTTCCGCTTCTGGATTGAAGCCGGTTCAGCTGCTGAAATAATGATGAACCTCGACCGTAAAGCCCGGCTGAAGAACCAACCTCCCCTCGTTCTTCCTTGCAATCCCCCCGGAACCGGCACTGTCCCCTTGCCGGGAATCAACCTTTCTAATCCTTGTATTCGCCTCGCCGCCCTGAAAATGGCGGAGGACGAATCCTGGCTGATTATCCGCCTCTTCGAACCCGCCGGTGTGAATCAGACTACGATAACCGCCATACCCTGCCTCAACCTCGAATTCGAAACCAGCCTCGCCCCCTTCGAAATAAAAACCATCGCCGTCGACCTTCGGACAAAATCCCATATCGAAACCGACCTAATGGAAAGGAGGCTGAATCCCGGCGATGACTGATAAGGGAAAAACCGCCCCGGTCACCGTGTTAATTGTCGGTATCGGAGGATACGGGTATTATTATCTGCGGACACTTCTGGAGAAATTTCCCCCCGGTGAAGTCGAATTGTGCGGCGCAATCGACCCCGCACCGGAAAAATCCCCCATCTACCCCGAACTCCAGCGCCGGAGTATCCCGCTTTTCCCCCGTATCGAGGATTTCTACGCCTCGGGCGGTTCTGCAGACCTCGCGGTCATCGCCTCTCCCCTCCATTACCATGCGCCCCAGTCCATCGTTGCCCTTCAATCCGGAAGCTGCGTCCTCTGCGACAAGCCCCTGGCGGCGACAATCCAGGACGCTGACGCCCTCCTTCGCACCCGCGATGAAACCGGAAGGTGGGTGATGGTCGGCTACCAATGGAGCTATTCCCGCGCCATCCAAGCGCTGAAGCGGGATATAATCGCCGGAGTATTCGGAAAATCCCGCCGCCTGAAGACTATCTGCCTCTGGCCCCGAGGGGACGATTACTATCAGCGCAATGACTGGGCGGGGCGGATTAAAGCCGACAACGGGCGCTGGATACTCGACAGCCCCGCCGGCAACGCGATGGCGCACTTCCTTCACAACCTGCTCTACCTCTTGGGTGAACAGCCCCATCTCAGCGTTTTACCGGCAGAAATTTCAGCGGAAACTTACCGCGTCAATCCCATCGAAAACTACGACACGGTAGCCAGCCGGATTCGCACCGAAAACGGCGCGGAAATCCTCTTCTTCGCCTCTCACGCTGGGGAACAGCAAATCGACCCCCGCTTCGAGCTGGATTTCGAGAAGGCGGTGGTTTCATACGGCGGTTCGCATCAAGAAATCACCGCCGAATTCCCCGCTGGCGAAGTAAATAAATACGGTTCCCCGGATGATGACGACCAGTTCCTCAAACTCTTCCGGGCGGTGGAAAAGGTGAAGCATCCCGCCGCCCCAATCCACTGCGGACCGGAAGCCGCCCGCCCCCAGGTCCTTTGCGTGAACGGTATCCAGGAGTCAGTGGGAGAAATCATTAAGTTTCCCCTTTCGTTACGTTGCCGCGATGAAAAGGAGAAAAGATGGTGGGTGGAAGGATTGGACGAAGCTTTAATGGAATGCTATCGAAAAGGAATATTGCCCGCCGAAGCGGGATATTCCTGGGCGCGGGTGGGGAGGACTATAGATTTAAGGGGGTACCGCCGCTTCCCCGGCGGCTAAACCGGTAACTGGCGGCCGGTAACTGGTAACTGGTAACCAGTAACCGGACTCACTTCACCAACAACAACTTCACCGTCTCACTATACGCCCCCGCCTCCAGCCGCGCCAAATACACTCCGCTCGCCCTCCCCGAAGCCTCCCACACCGCCCGATGCGTCCCGGCGGTGTAGTAGCCATCCGCCAGCACCGCCGCTTCCCGCCCGGCGATGTCGTAAACCGTAAGCGTTACTTCGCAGGACTTCGGCAGGTCGAAGCGGAGGAACGAGGTGGGATTGAAGGGGTTGGGCGCGGGTGAATGGAGGCAGAAGCGAGTGGGGATTTCTTTCCTTTTATCATAATCCACTGATGTGCAGGCTGAGAAATCGTAGATTCCGAGAAAACAACCTTCCGCCATATAGGCAATTGAATTAGACACTGATAACCCACTTGGGTCGCCAGCCGTATCTTCATAATATCCCACTTCAACCGGATTTATTGGATCACTTATGTCAAATAATTGTATACCCTTAGTCCAATTTCTCGCCAATACAAGCAGATTCTCATATAAAACAGCGTCGCTAACTCTTGAACCATAAACTGAGTTCACATATATGGGATTCGAAGGGTCGGAAATGTCAATAATCACAGTTAAGTCATTATCTGAACAGTACATATAATCGCCAGTTGCGGTCACCGCATATATTACTCCATGACCGTGGTAATATCCTAATTGAGTCATATTTGAAGGGTCGCTTATATCTACAATATAAACGTCATATTCTCGGCCATAACCTACAAACGCGTATCTTCCATAGACCCACACTCTATCTCCCAATATATTATAGTTTCCAAGAACTGAAGGACTTGAAGGATTCGAAATTTGATATGCGGTCAGACCTCCCGTGCCTATAACATAAGCCGCATCCCCTTCAATCCAAACATCCTTCACACAATAACCAGTTGTATCATAGGTCCAAGCGTAATGAGGGTTCTGTGGCTCCGTAACATTAATTATTCTTAAGCCTTCATATCCGCAGGCAAGGAAAACATAATTATCCCAGACATCCATTCCTGTCGCGCCGTACCCATATATTGCCGGTGATTCAAATATACCTTCTTCCACAGGATTTGCCGGATCGGAAATATTGACAATTCTCATACCCACAGTATTGTCAGCCAGATATACATAATTTCCGATGACCGCTGAGCATTTTAAATAACCCTCGACAGAGTAATCGCATATCTCCACCGGAATCTGTGGAGGTGATATATCGATAATTTTTACATGACCATTCCCGCCTGTCCAGACCGAGTATCCGATATAAGCAAATTCTCCGAAGGCATCAATACAATGGGCATTTGATAACCACATAGAGCTTAATTCGAATGCGTGTGGTGGATCTGTAATATCCAGAACCTTTAACCTGGTAGGTTCGAAAGTAGTTACAAAAGCGTAATTTCCCTGTAAAGCGACATCGTTGGTGAGATAATAGGGTAAAGACAGCGAAAGCGACGGATTGGTAAGGTCGGTAATATCGACCACAAGAATATAACCGGGATTCATATAATAAGCAGGCGAATCCATCACTATAGCATAATTATCTTTGATAGCTAAACTAATCGCATCCTGCGAAGTGTTATACCTTCCCGCACAAACAGGATTCAACGGTGAAGATATATCCACAGTTATTATTCCATATTCACCTGCCGCAATTACTAATCGATTACTGTCCACTGCGATATCTATTCCCCGAGCGGCAAGAGAGCAGGAAGCGACCTCTATCGGTGAAGCAGGATTTACGACATCGATTACATGCAGCTTTTTCTGACCTTCGTAATTGTTGACGGCGTAGATAAAACCTTCCGAATAGGTCAATAAACGTCCTCCTGTCGGACAAAATCCCAATTCTACGAGATAAGTCGGATCGCTGACATCGACCACCCGCATACCTTCATCATTACCGCAAGCCACATAGGCGATGGAGTCTATTGCTTCCACATCCCATACGAAATAATCCGGCGGATAATAAACCGATTCCTCAAAAGGATTGCAGGGGTCGGAGACATTGACAACGCGCATCCCAGTATTCCGGGAAGCGATATATATTCTGTCCGGCGCCGCGCATATGTCATGCGCACTAAACCAAAATCCGTATGAAAAGCTCAACCTGGACACATTCAGACTATCAACCGCATATAATCTCACAGTACTAAGTGTAAACAGTAATAATAATTGATATTTAAGATTATTTTTCATATCAGACTTCATTCTAATTATTGACTATTTATGAACTAATATAACAGTATTATTGATTGATAATAGCGACCGACCATTAAAGCGGTTCTCCGGTCGATAATAATTTCACCCTGAACCTGGTAAGGCGAGCCTGACGCAGGCCAATTACCGGACACATACCCGCCGGGAACGATGGTTTGAGCAAACGCCGTAATCGGAGTAATAATCAGAAAGGCGAATATCGGAAGGAAACGCATTTCAGCCTCCGTTGTTTGTTTTATTTTGTCGGAGGAATCGCGCTCTATATAATATAAGCCGGGGAAAGATAAATGTCAATAAAAAAAAGGCGGGTCATTCAACCCGCCTTATTTCTCGCACCTCGCACCTCGCATCATGCAACTAGCAACTAGCATCTTGCAGCTAAGAGTTTGCAGCTATTTAATCACCTTCAATTCCTTCCCCACCTTGGTGAAGGCGGCGATGGCTTTGTCCAGATGCGGCATATCGTGCCCGGCCGAAACCTGAACCCGAATCCGCGCCTGCCCCCTGGGCACCACCGGATAGCTGAATCCTATCACATAGATACCCTCCTTTAGCAGGTTGTCCGCGAACTGGTTCGCCAGTACCGCGTCGTTTTCGAACTTACCGAACATAATGGGGACAATCGGATGGTCGCCGGGGATGATGTCGAATCCGGCGGCGGTCATTTTCTCCCGGAAATACTTGGTATTGCGTTCCAGCTTGTCCCGCAGTTCCGTAGTCTCCGACAGTTTGTCGAACACCGCGATGGTGGCGCCCACCACCGACGGCGCCAGCGTGTTGGAGAACAGATAGGGACGCGATTTCTGCCGCAGATACTCTATCATCTCTTTCCGCCCCGAAGTGCAGCCCCCGGAAGCGCCCCCTAAAGCCTTCCCGAAGGTGGTGGTAATCAAATCCACCCGGCCCATCACCCCCCGGTATTCGTGAGTGCCCCGGCCCGTCTTGCCCATAAAGCCGGTGGAATGGCTGTCGTCCACTAACACCAGGCAGTCGTATTTGTCGCAAAGGTCGCAAACCTGGTCTAATTTGGCGATATCGCCGTCCATCGAAAACACCCCGTCAGTGGCGTATAAGCGGTACTTCGCGGCTTGAGCTTCTTCGCTGGACAGTATCTTCTCCAATTCCGCCATATCGTTGTGCTTGGCGATGAAACGCTGCGCCTTGCATAGCCGGATGCCGTCGATAACCGAAGCGTGGTTCAGCGCGTCGGTGATGATAGCGCAGTCCTTGCCCATAAACGGCTCGAACACCCCGCCGTTAGCGTCGAAACAGGCGGCGTACAATATCGTGTCCTCGGTGCCTAAAAAGTCCGATACCTTGCGCTCCAATTCCTTGTGAATCTCCTGCGTGCCGCAGATGAACCGCACCGAACTCATCCCGTAACCCCACTGCTCCAGCGTCTTCATCGCCGCTTCCCGCAGCCAGGGCGCGCCCGACAGCCCCAAATAGTTGTTGGCGCAGAAGTTCAATACATGCTTTCCATCGGCGGTGGTGATTTCAGCCCCCTGCTCCGAGGCAATTATCCGCTCCGCCTTCCAAAGACCGGCTTGCTTGATTTCCGCCAGTTCCTTGGTAAGGTCTTCCTTGATTTTTCCGTACATTACGCATCTACTCCTTGAGTTTGAATGTTTATTATTCCGTTAAACTTTTTTTACGGACTTGTCTGTTTATAAGGCGAAATCTCATTCCGCCATCAATCTATCTATCGTGTCGCAGAGTCCCCGCACTATGTCCGAGATTACCCCGAATTTGTCATTCCCGCGAAAGCGGGAATCCAGAAATCATTAATAATCAATAAGTTGTAGGTCGGATTATTCAAAGCCGACATTTTCCCCTCGTTCCCACGCTCCCGCGTGGGAACGCATACATCCTTCCAACGGTAAACT
>CAYQZD010000147.1:0-8369 GCA_964421875.1 uncultured bacterium | reverse complement strand
GGGGGGATTATCGAACATGGGGAAAAATCAAAGGGAATATAATACGCCGAAATAATTACCCATACGAAACAGCGATGAACCTTTTTTTTAATATCATTCAACCGGCATAGTATATAATGAAACCTAAACCACGAATCGCTATCTATCCGGGAACTTTCGACCCCATCACCTTCGGACATTTGGACATCATCGAACGGGCGGGCGAGCTTTTCGACCGTGTCATCGTTACTATTTTGCGGAATCCGGACAAAGCGCCGGCTTTCAGCATTGAGGAGCGGAAAACGCTGATAAAAGCCGCCGCCGAAAAATACCCTTTCGTGGAAGTGGATGTCTTCAACGGGCTCTCGGTGGAGTACGCCCGCAAACGCGGGGCAGTGGCGCTGATACGGGGGCTGCGAGCCGTCTCGGATTTCGAATACGAGTTCCAGATGGCGCTGGTGAACCGGCGGCTGGCTAAGGAGTTGGTTACAGTTTATCTGATGCCGCACGAAAAATACACCTATATCAACTCCACCATCGTGCGTGAAGTGGCGGCTTTCGGGGGGGATGTTTCGAAATTTGTCCCGGAAGCGGTGGAAAAGGCGTTGAAGGCAAAGTTTGGAAAATAACGGGAGGCTGCAATTACAATAACGACACCGTTAAGGATAAATTAATGGAAATAATGAAAGAGATACGCCGTAAAGCGCGGGAAGCGAAGAAAACCGTAGTCCTGCCGGAAGGCGAGGATGAACGCACCCTGCGCGCCGCGGAAATTATCACCAAAGAGGGACTGGCGGAACTGATTCTGCTGGGCGACCCGGAGACGATGGAGCGCAAAGCGCAGATGCTGGAACTCAACCTCTCCAAGGTCAAATTGATGAATCCCCGCACCTCGAAATTCCGCGCCGATTTTTCTCAGGAGTACTTCAAGCTCCGCTCCCACAAGGGAGTGACAATGGAACAGGCGGAGAAGACGGTTCAGCTCCCATTGTTTTTCGGAGCGTTCTTAGTCAAATGGGGAGTAGCGGCGGGTTCGGTGGCAGGCGCGGCTAACACCACCGGCGACGTGATGCGCGCCGGGATTCAGGTTATCGGCTTAAAGCCTGGTATCAAAATCGTATCGTCATCGTTTATGATGGTGATGCCGGAGGGGAAGGTTTATATGTATTCCGATGGGGCGGTGGTGCCGGAGCCGGACGCGGAGCAGTTAGCTTCCATCGCGGTTTCCGCCGCCGACACGCATCGGGCTTTGACCGGCGAAGAGCCGCTGGTGGCGATGCTGTCGTTTTCCACCAAGGGTTCGGCGGAGCATCACACCATCGACAAGGTGCGGGAAGCTCTGAAAATCGCGCGGGAGATGCGCCCCGATTTGAAAATCGACGGGGAACTGCAGGTGGACGCTGCGATTGTCCCCGCTATCGCGGAGAAAAAAGCGCCGGGGTCGCCGCTGGGCGGGAAAGCCAATGTCTTCGTCTTCCCCGATTTGAACGCAGGCAACATCGCTTACAAGATTACCCAGCGCCTGGCTAACGCCCGGGCTATTGGTCCCATCGTGCAGGGATTAGCGAAACCCGCCTTCGACCTGTCAAGAGGCTGCAGCGCGGAAGACATCGTGGATGTGACTGCGGTGAATGCGGTGGTGGCCGCCAGCGGGGAGTAATGGGAATCGGGATTCAGGATACGGTAAAGGCGGGGTTTAAGTCCCCGCCTTTTTTTTGCGTTGTAGGGCGGGTTCTTAATCCGCCTTCGGTCATTCCGGCGCAACCGGAATCCTTCTGTTATCCGGGCGTTCAGTTGAACGCCCCTACCGGCGATTGGCAACTTGCAACCGGCAGCCGGTCTTTATTTCAAAAGTAATATTTTCTGCGCCTGACTGTATCCTCCCGCCTTCAGCCTTACCAAATACACCCCGGAGGATAAATCCCCACCATCAAACCAGACCCGGTGCGCCCCAGGTATGTAATACCCTGAAACTAAATTCTCCACCACCCTCCCCCAGACATCGTAAACCTCGAGATTCACATAACTCGCAACTCGCAACTCGAATCTCGCAACTGTTCTTTGATTGAAGGGATTGGGGTATGGGGGATGAAGGGTGAATTTCAACGGCTGCGTTGACGGATGGTTTTCCACGCCAGCTTCAGCGGCCAGCCGTATCAACCAGGCGTCAGCGTAGGGACTCCCCGGAGGTTTTGAATCTCCGACAATGATATACCCGCCGTCGAATGTCTGCTGAACGCATCGTCCTTTATCACCCTCCGGACCGCCAAGGATTTTTGTCCATACAGTATCACCATAAGAATCTGTTTTTATAATATAAACATCATCATGTCCAGCGCCGAAAGACTGCGTTCTCCCAGTAATAATATAGCCACCATCCTGAGTCTGCGTTACACTATAACCATTCTCATCATCAATCCCACCATAAAAACGAGTCCATATTGAATCGCCATTAGAGTCTGTTTTAATTAAATATATATCACCTCTACCATTGCCTCCATTCCATATCCCGCCTACTACTATGTATCCTCCATCATTAGTCTGTTCAACATCATAGGCGCAGTCATCGCCGTTTCCCCCATAGGCTTTTTTCCAAGTTGTATCACCATTAGCATTCATCTTTAATAAATATACATCGTTATCGTCTTGGCTAAACTCAGTAGTGCCGCCGGCAACTATGAACCCGCTATCGGTCGTTTGCTCAACGGACGCTCCCACTGTCCCGCCGACATCGGTGTAATGCCATAAGGTATCGCCCTCGGCGTCGGTCTTGATTAGTATCAGATACAGGACCATAGGACTTAAAGTGACAGTATAGCCGGTGATGATATATCCATCGTCATCGGTCTGACGAACGCAATATCCATAGTCATTTTCTAACCCCCCCAAGGTGCGTGTCCAAAGTGTGTCGCCATTAGAATCTGTTCTAATCAAATAAATATCACTTCCTCCAATCCCAAACGACCAAGTATTTCCTACTATTATAAATCCACTATCATAAGTTATATCAATACCATAGCCGGTGTCTGAGTCATTCCCGCCGAATGTTCTAGTCCAAATAGTGTCCCCATCCGCATCGGTTTTTACCAGGTAAACATCATTTAAAAGTTGGCCATAACGAGTGGTGGGACCGGTAAAGATAAATCCCCCATCGCTTGTTTGTTGAACATCATAACCCGCAGCTTGATATCCATCTTTGTATCTCCTGGTCCAGAGCGTATCCGGCGGTCCGATTTGGGCGTAAACAAAGGCGGATAGAAGGATGATGAGGATTAATATGGTGAATAGGGTTTTCATTTGGATCTCCTCCGGTTTTCATTTGATTAAGGCGATTTTCTGCGCCTGACTGTATCCTCCCGCCTCCAGCCTGATGAGATACACCCCGGAGGGCAAATCCTCACCATCGAACCACACCTGATGCGCCCCCGGCGGGAAACAGCCCGAAACCAGATTCTCCACCACCCTTCCACAGACATCGTAAACCTCGAGATTCACATAACTCGCAACTCGCAACTCGAATCTCGCAACTGTTCTTTGGTTGAAGGGATTGGGATATGGGGAGTGGAGGACGAAGGAATGGAGCGTCGGTCGATATTGATTATTAACTGATGTTTCCGGTCCGAGACGCGTCGCCCACATATTTGGATAGTTTGGATAGATGTTAGAACGAAAACGACCAACTACAATATAGCCCCCATCGAAGGTCTGCTTGGCGCTATAACCGTGGTCATTGTGGTCGCTTCCAAATGTCTTTGTCCACAAGGTGTCACCGACCGAATCCGTTCTAATTATATATATATCATCATATCCCGCGCCGAATGATTGGGTATTACCCGTGAGAATATAACCTTCATCAGATGTTTGCTCTACACTGAAAGCGCCATCATAGTCTCTTCCCCCATATGTTCGTGTCCAGGTCGTGTCACCTATTGAATTTGTTTTAATTAAATAAAAATCAGAGTTACCGACGCCATAGCTGTCTGTAGCTCCTGCGATTATATATCCCTCATCTGAAGTTATTTGGATACTATAGCCAACATCATTTCTCACATCACCATATGTTCTAGTCCATAATGTATCACCTTCAATATTAATTCTCATTAAATATATATCTGCATACCCAATACTATAAGTTCCTGTTGTTCCTAAGACAATGAATCCACCATCAGAGGTTTGTTGCACACTCCAACCGGCTTCCATTCCTTCCCCGTAAGTTCTGCTCCACAATACATCCCCGTCCGCACTGACACGAATTAGCAAGATGCGGGCGGTCTGAAGCCAGGTTTCGCCGGTAGTGCCTACAACTATGAATCCTCCGTCAGAGGTTTGACAGACACAGTTTCCCCGGTCGTCGTCCGCATAACCATAGCTCAGAGTCCATAAAGTGTCTCCATTGGAATCGGTTCTTACTAACCAGATATCTCCCAAACCAACACTATATGAAATCGTTTTACCAGTGGCAATGAATCCTCTATCAACGGTTTGTTTTACGCTGTATCCTCTATCTGAGTATAATCCGCCATAAGCGCGTGTCCATAATGTGTCCCCGTTAGCATCAGTTTTCACTAAATACAAATCGGGATAAACGCGGCCGGGAGGAACTGTGCTGCCGACGAAAATGAATCCTCCATCACTCGTTAATTGAACATCATAGCCGGCAGATTGATATCCACAGCAGTATCTCCTTGTCCAGAGCGTATCCGGAGGTCCGATTTGAGCCACGATGGATGAGGATAGAAGGATAATGAGGATTAATATGGTGAATAGGTTTTTCATTTAAGTCTCCTCCCGGAGATTATTTTAAAAGCAAAAGCTTGCTAATCTGCACTAAGTTCCCCTCTGACAAGCGGACAAAATACACTCCCGAGGCCAGGTTACTTCCGTTGAAACTGCAGGAGAACACACCGGGCGTGGTGTAAGCGTCAGCTAAAACTGCCGTTTCCCGCCCGGTAATGTCGTACAGCGCCAGTTTCACCCGACCGATAACGGTGGTACGGAAATTGATGGTGACGCTTCGATTGAAGGGATTGGGGTAAGCGAACAGGCTGACATTCCCCGGCAGCAGCGCTGATTCCACCCGGAAAGGAATATCGGGGCTGAATCCGGTACAGCGGTATTGATGAAGCGGCCGCAGAGCCCCGTTACTCAAGCCGACATGTCCGGCGAACACATCGGGCAGCTTGTCGCCGTCGAGGTCCGCCGCGCCCAAGCCGCTGCCGAGGGGGAGCCCCGCCGGTTCCCCCTCGAATCTGCGCCAGAGCGGACGCCAAGGCGCGCCGTCGTTGCGGAAGTATATCCTCACCGTCTCGGAGGGTTCATACTGGTAGGGCGAGTAGATAGTGTAATTGATATAGATATCGCAGTCTCCGTCCGCGTCGAAATCGGCGATGAGGGGAAAGATATAGGGGAAGGATTCATTCAGATAATCCCGGCGGGTCATCCTGAATTCCGGCGAATAAGGCGAGCCGACATTCTCCACCAGAGCGAGGGTCTGCAGCGAGGGGTCGGATTCGGCGGTCACCGGCTGGAGGATATCGAAATCTCCGTCCCGGTCGATGTCTGTCAATTCGAATCTGCTGTAGTAGAGCGCGTTTTCCGGCTGCCAGAAATTGAACGATTCCAGCGTGAACTGCGGATTGGCGACAGAGCCGGTATTCCGGTAAAAACAGCGCCGCTGCTGCACTCTGTTGTTCACAACCGTCAGCAGGTCGAGGTCGCCGTCGCCGTCGAGGTCGGCGAATTCGTAGTCTGCGAGGTAGAAATACCCGATTTCCGCCAGTATGATACCGGTGTCGCGCCAGTCAGCGGAGTGCGCCGTTCCCCGGTTTTCGATAAAAAGCAATTGCGCCGGGCCGCCGGACTCTTCCCCGTTCCTGAAGGGGATAAAATCGAAGTCCCCGTCCCGGTCGATATCGGCGAAAACCGGTTTCAGGACCAAATCCGGGGGAAAGGGGGACAGCAGTCCCGCGTCCTTGAGTTGAAAAACGGCGTTTTGAGCGTCGCCGGTGTTTTCGTAAAGCGCGGTCCCGGCGTAAAGGTCGAGGTCGCCGTCGAAGTCGAAATCATGCAGGGTCAGGGGCGAATAGCTTGGCAGGATTTCGATTCCTCCAAAGCGCGCTGTACCCTGAAAGAAATGCGGATTCGCGGGCGCGCCGGTGTTTTCGAGCAGGGTAATTCCATTGCTACCATAGAGAATGTCGGTGTCTCCGTCGCTGTCTATGTCGCCTGCTGCGACTGGCGAATAGTAGTATTCGTCGGGAAAAATCAGCGCGCTGTCGATTTCGAAACTCGGATTGTCGAACCGCCCGGTGTTCACAAATACCTTGTTTCCGCATATTACATCCGTCAAATCATCGCCATTGATATCTGCGAAAGCGGAATACATTCTGTATTCGTAATCGTTGAAGAAGGTGAACTGCCTGCGCCAATCCGGATTTCGATAGCTGCCGGCGTTAAGATAGAGTTTCACAGTGGAAACAGGGTAACTCGCATCCCAGACTAAGTTTTCCAGCAGCAAATCCGCTCTGCCGTCCCCATTGACATCGCGAAAACGGCTGCGGCCCTCCGGTGTTGCGCAGGATGAGGTTATGGTCGGAAATCGACATATCGACCAGCCAGTCGCCGTCGATGTCGCAGAAATCTATGCAGATATTGTAATTGTTCCCGTAATAAACCGGACGCCGTTCGCCTTCGTAACAGGAGAGGACGGCTCTTTCAAACAGGGGTATCTGGGGAATGGCGGTCGTGGCTAATATCAGGACTGCCAGCGAAGCAAGGATAGATTTTGCTAACATTGAGACCTCCTCAATGGTAGTTGAAAACCGAGTAGGACGGACAATTTATGGAAACAGGAGGAATCGTGGTGGTGTCGGCTTGGTAAGTAATATATGACATTGCGGTCTATTTGTCAATAATGACAACAAGTTATTATAAGCTGCAAGTCCCCCCTCAAGAGCCTCCCTCTAAGTATTCAAGTTAGCAAGTTTACAAGTTTGCAAATTACACGCGGGGAGCCGCCCCTTTTTTATTTAACGTATTCTGTAATCAAATAATCTGCTCAATCCGCTTAATCCCTGTGAAATCCTATTCACTAAACACCAATCACCAATCACCAAACACTAAGCACCATTTTACGATTTCACCATTTCACCGCACCAACTCCACCTTCCCTGTCAGCGCTTCCCTGCCGTTGGTCAAGCGGATGAAATACACTCCCGACGGCAGGGTGTTCCCCCGGCTATCCCGCCCGTTCCATATCACGGTATTCAATCCGGGTGCGGTGGGATTATCGATTAACGCAGCGACCTTCCGCCCCAATGTATTGTAAATCGACAGGGTGATTTGTTCCTTGGTATGGGTGTTGAAGGTTATCATCGTCGAAGAATTGAAGGGATTGGGATAGGGGGAAAGGAGCGCGGTTTGGCGGGGAACATTCCGTGCGGTTCCTTCACCACTGCGCTGTGGTCGAAATACAGCGCGCCCCTATCGGGTGGAGAACCGTCAGGGTCGTTGGGTAAAGAAGGGTCGCCGGTATCGATGCAGGGAGAGCCGGGCAGAAGGTGGAAATCGAAGGGATTTCCTCCCGCCATCAGCGGGGCAGCCACTATGTCGTGAGGCCCGGGCTCACAAAAATAATAATTATAATCGGTCCAGAGCAGATTGTAATCTATCTCATAGTTGGCGCAGCCACTCATCGATATCCCAAAACTACCAGGATATGCGGAAATTATATTGTTGCGGACGACAGCCGATATACAACCAATAAAATCTACTCCACCGGCTTGAGTTGAATTACTGAAATAGTTTATTTCTCCTCCAGAGCAATAAATTGCGCCTGAATTATTTAAGCTGTGAATAAGATTATGGTGTAAGATAACTGAACTGCCGTGTATAGAGCAATGCGTGTCTGTTGTTATATTGTTGTAGGCGATGGTTATGTTTTGGCTGCCAGAAATCATCAGCGGCCATGTATCGGTAACCGTGGTGTTGCTGTCGCAAGTCACTCCCTCTGAACCATTAATATCTACTGTCACATCTTGATTCCTTCTTATTAAAATATTCTCACAACCGGAAACACGCATTTTTTCTGAGGGATTGAAACGGTTATTGTAACAAACGAAGTTCTCTATATTATTTAACCGTAAGTTTTTGTGAAAGATATTATTGTAAGCGCTTCCTGAACCATAATAGTCACTGATATCCACAATTTTCTCTATCTCATTGCCGAACATTTCAATCCTCGTCATAAAAGCCAGAAAGGAGTAGGTTTCGCTGGTGCCAAGGCGATTCCCGGAAAACTCCAAATCAGCCCAATCGACATCTATTATTAAATTTATTGGCTGTATTTGTGAATCTGTGGTTCAATCTCGTCTAAAACACATCATAAGTCT
>CAYQZD010000146.1:0-8539 GCA_964421875.1 uncultured bacterium | reverse complement strand
TATCATTTTGAACAAGTCGATACCACATCGTTCAAGTTAACACAGAATCTGAGTTTGAATCTCTTGGAAGTTAAATCATCCGCATATAAAACGCTCGCTTGAACAGGTAATTTCCATTCATCATCTAATTTCATGTATCTAACTGTTTGATTAACACAGAATTCTAACTTTGAACTGGAGGTTATCCCTGTCTCAAGCTCAACAATATGTATTGTCGAATTGGGACATTCCAAAGCAAAATCGATTATACCAAAAGGTGTAGAAAAATTCGCTCCTATGATTCTGGTTTAATCAAACTTTAGACATTCTCTTAAATAATTCTTTTCTCGGAGCAGAACCCATTGAACAAGACTTTCTTGCATATCGTATTTTCTCCCAATTTAGATAACCTACCTCCCCAACCGAAAATCCTCCCCCAAATATAACCGCCGCGCCTCCGGGTCTTCCGCTAAAAATTCAGAAGTGCCCGCCTTCAGAATCTTTCCTTCGTATATCAGATAAGAGCGGTCGGTGATGGACAGTGTCTCGTGCACATTGTGGTCGGTAATCAGCACCCCGATGCCCCGCTCTTTCAGGCTGCGGACAATTTCCTGTATATCAGCCACGGCGATGGGGTCGATGCCGGCGAAGGGCTCGTCCAGCAGGATGTACTTGGGCTGAGTGGCAAGAGCCCGGGTGATTTCCAAACGCCGCCGCTCCCCCCCGGAAAGGTTGTAAGCTTTCGAGCGCCGAAGGTGGTCGATTTTCAGCTCCTTCATCAAACCTGTTACCCGTTTCCGCCGCTCCTTAAACGGTATCCTCAAAAGCTGCAAGATAGCCATAATGTTATCCTCCACCGTGAGCTTGCGGAAAACCGAGCTTTCCTGACATAAGTAGCCTACCCCCTCACGAGCGCGCTTGTACATCGGCAGGCGCGTGATGCGCTCGCCGTCAAGGTGGATTTCACCGGAGGTGGGCGGAATCATCCCGGTAACCATATAGAAGGTGGTGGTTTTACCCGCCCCGTTAGGGCCTAAAAGTCCCACTATCTCCCCCTGGCTGAGTTCGATGGAAACCCGGTCCACCACCTTGCGCCGCCCATAGACCTTCACCAGGTCCACCGCCTTCAATACCGACATACCGCCCGCTGAAGTTTGAAATAGAGTTTAAATCTAAATTGAGTCTTTATCGTGATTACTCCGTACATTATCATTCTATGACTCCCGAATAATCAGGAGGGTAAAAAGCCCCTTCCGAGCCCCCGGCAACATTGATATTCTTAAGCTCCCCCTCTTTAAAATGCAGATATATGCGGTCGCCGGAGGCTTTGTTTGCACCCTTGTATTCACCCTCCTCCATCACAAAGTAGATGCTGCGCGCATTGTCCCAAACGGTAACGTCCCTAACCTTCTGCTCGAATAGTTCGATGAAAATCTTACCCCCGTACATCTGGTTCACCCGCTCAATCTCAGACTCTTCGACCGGAGAAAACGCCGAGGCTCTGCCCAGAAGCTCGATGCGGTCCAATTTGTCCCCTGCGAAGTGGAGCTTGATGGAATCCCCCCGCATCTCCTCCCGGTCCCTGAAAATAACCGGTTCCCGCTCCATCAAAGCCCGCTTAGCCTCGGTATAGTATTGCAGCTTACCGGCCCGGCCGCTGGCTTCATTTAGCAGGATGTTAACGCTGTCGACAGCCTGCGCCCGATGCTCCGGATGGAAATACTCTATCAGCGCCGCGTCGATGGTAATTTCGGTTTCATCCAGGGAATCCCGTTTCACCAATTGAGCGTCGCCGGTAACCCGCGCATATTCCAAAGTGCGGTCGCCAAATCCCTTGGAACCGGTTAAAGTTACCCGATCCTCCAGGTTTATCAGTTTAACTTCGCGGTAGAGGTAAACGTTTTCGCGTTGGTTGGTGTAATTGGCGCGCCGGCTGTAAGCTTCATAAATATCCTGAGTAATTTTCACCGAGCCTTCCGCTTCCAGGCTGTCTTTTTCAATGTGATAGGTGACTTTTTTAGCCCATAGATTACGCAGCGAATCCCGGTAATGGACGTTGATATCGAATAATATTTTTCCCGCCGCCTGAAAGTGCAGCGCATGGTCGCAGGCAATTTTCATATCGCCGCGAGTGATAAGCACATTGTCAATGAGCTCTTTAACCGTTTCACCGCCGATGACTCGATTTATAAGCCGGTCTGCCCGTTCCAGGACAATGGGTTCCTTCTGAGTATCCTTTGGCGCCGAATGTAACGCCTTTGGCGCTGAACATAGAACCGAAACTACAAGAATCCCGTTGAAAATATTACGCGCCACGATGCTCCTTGCCGTTTTATAGCTCCCGTAAGGTTTTGCCCCGGGGATTGGTAATTTCCCAATTCTCCATCGTTTCGTCCGACACCAATCCATCCCCGTAAAGCGTGTCGGTTTCAGAGGTGAGTGTCACAGCCGTATCAGAGATGATCCTTCGCAGCCGACGGTCCCATTTGAGCCGTTCCGTCTCCAACACCATCCCGCTGTCGGTTACCACCACCACACCCCCAAAAGCCATCAGCGTCTCCTCCCCCTGCACCACCCCGGAATCGGCGGTTATCACCGAGGTATGTTCACCCCGACTGTTGAACATATCGAGCCGGAAAGAGGAATCCGCGATGGTCAAGCCCTGTTTTTCATAAACCGCAAGGTATTCAGCCCGCAGCACACTGGAAATCCGGTCGTTCTTGGTAAAAAAAATCTCCGCGTCCCAGAGTTCCTGGTCGGGCGCCTCCATCACGGTCTCATCGGTTCCCCAGCTTTCAGCAGTGTCCTGGCATCCCGGCAGCGAGAAAGCACAAAATATCAATATCAATAAAAATATGCTGTAGCGCATCGCTCTCAATGACGAATATCAATAACTATGTAATCCCGGCCCGTATGAGGTCGTGGAGGTGGACTATCCCTTGAATATGGCCTTCACCGTCGGTCACCACAAGCTGAGTAATACTGTACTTCTCCATAAAATTTATGCCTCGAGTGGCTAAAGCGTCCCCCCGGATAGTCTTGGGATTGGTGGTCATTATATCCATTGCGCTGACGCCGTTGAGTTCGGTGGTCTTCTTCAGCAGGCGCCGGAGGTCGCCGTCGGTAATGATGCCTGAAAGCTTCCCCTCGGCATCCGACACGCAGGTCACTCCCAACATCTTTGAGGTCATTTCAACGATGACGTTCTGCAGCTTGGCTTCTTCGGATACTACAGGAATATCCGCGCCGGTGTGCATAATATCGGCGATGGTGACAGTGAGCCGCTTCCCCAGACTCCCGCCGGGGTGGAGGAAAGCGAAATCGCTCTGCTGAAATCCTTTTCGCTTCAAAAGCGCCACCGCCAGTGCGTCGCCGACCACCAGCGCCGCCGTAGTGCTGGCAGTGGGCGCCAGGTCGAAAGGGCAAGCCTCCTCCTTCACCGAAGCATCCAGCGCTATGTCACATTTTTCCGCTAAGGTGGAATTAACGTTACCCAGGATTCCAATGACGGGAACACCTAAAAGCTTGACCTGGGAGAGTATGATGTGCACTTCATCGGTGCTGCCGCTGCGGGATACCATAATCACCAAATCCCCCCTCTGCACAAAGCCGAGATCGCCATGGATAGCTTCAGCGGCGTTAAGATACACCGATGGCGTTCCGGTGGAAGAGAAAGTGGCGGAAATTTTGTGAGCGATTATCCCGGATTTGCCGATGCCGGTGAGAACCACCCGTCCTCGGCAGTTTTCCAGCAGGTCCAGCGCCCGAAGAAAGGAACCATCTATCCGCGCTTCCAGAGTCTTCAGCGCATCCAATTCCGTCTTAAAAACTTTCCTAATATCCTTGAGGCTCACTTTTCATCACCTTGCTTGAATTTCTCTACAATTTCCTCCCACTTGCCCTGAGCCTTCAAAACCATCTCAATGATTTCTCGGACCGCCCCCCGTCCACCCTTGCGTTTAGTCACATAATCGACCTCGGAAATAACTTCCGGTACTGCGTCCACCGGACAGGCGGAAAAACCGACCGCCTTCAACACTCCCAGGTCGAAGAGGTCGTCGCCGATAAAAGCGATCTCAATATCTGTGAGACCGTGCTTTTCTTTAATCTTTTTATAAACATTCAGTTTGTCGAAATATCCCTGATGCACTTCTTCGATATCAAGTTCTTCAGCCCTGCGGTCAACATTGGCTGACATCTTGCCGGTGATTATACCGAACTTAAGACCATATCGTGAAGCCAGTCGTATGGCGAAACCATCCTTCACATCGAAAGATTTGGCCTGCCTGCCATCATCCAAATAGATAAATCGACCGTCGGTTAAGACTCCATCGACATCCATTAAAATCCATCTGATGGAGCCTAATTTGTCCTGCACTGTTTTTGTTACCCTGAGTTATCTCTAATAGACTTTTCGGAAGAAGAATGCGATGAATCCGCGGCAATAGTCGCTGAACAAAAGGTATGAAAATTGCAACATATAAGATAGGGAACTTTTTAAAGAAAGTCAATAGAAAACTTAATATTTTGCCCGGGCCTCCTAGAAAAAAACCGCACTTATGTTATTGTGGTTTAAATAATTATTCTTTCTAATCAGGGGTGTTGTGAGTTTTCATGGTTGTCTTACCTAAATATTCTTCGCTATGTCGAATTTGATATAATCTGAAATATGTGTTAAATTTACCTGCAGTCTATAATCTGTAGATTAAGGGCATGTAATTAAGAATCTCAGCCACCTAGGAGGATTGTTTGGTAGAATTCCAGAAATTCCAGGCTTTGGGCAATGATTTTATCATCTTCAATTCGTTGGGGAAGAAACCAGAGTATAACGATTTATTCAATCCGGAGAATATATCCCGGTTGTGCCGCGCAAAATACGGAATCGGCGCGGATGGAATCATCATCTTAAAACCATCCCAAACCGCCGATTTCGGGATGAAACTATACAATCCTGACGGATTCGAAGCGGAGCTATCGGGTAACGGACTCCGTTGTCTAACTCTGTTTATCGCTTCCCTCAAACTCACAAACAAACGGCGTTTCAGCATCGAAACCCTGGCTGGAAATCACCAAGTGGAAATCTTGGATGATGACAGGGTGAAAGTTTGGATGCCGGCTCCGATTTTCGAACGGAGCAGGATACCGATGGTGGGCGAAGGGGAATGTGTCGATTGCAGCCTGGAATTTGAGGGCCGGTCCTTCGAATCGACGGTGGTGTCGATGGGCAATCCCCACTGTGTCATCTTCGAACCTTTCGATGTGGGGCAAGCCTTGGAATGGGGCCCCATCATCGAACGCGCTGAATTTTTCCCCAGCAGAACGAATGTGGAATTCGTGGAAATCAAGGATGCGGAAACTCTTCGGGTTGTGGTCTATGAGAGGGGAGCGGGGATCACCGAAGCCTGCGGCAGCGGAGCCTGCGCCACTGTAGCGGCTGGGATAAAGACCGGAAGGTTGAAATTCAATTTCCCTTATACGGTAGAACTTTTGGGAGGAAGCCTGATTGTGACTGTTATCAAGGATTATAAAGAAGTCATCCTGGAGGGCGAAGCAAAAAAAGTCTTTGAGGGAAACATCGACCTGCAACCAGTCTGAAAAAGCAGCCGGCAATTACTGATTAAGCTTAGACAATCCCGAAATTAAAAAAGCCCCGATAATCGGGGCTTTTTTGTCTAGTCGAACTATTATCTACTTCAGCAGCAACATCTTGCAGGTCTGGCTGGTATGTTCGGCAATCAGCCGGGCGTAGTAAACGCCGCTGGGCAGATTTGCAGCGTCGAATGTGGCTTGATACCTGCCCGCAGACTGATAGCCTTCGAATAATCGCGCAACCTCGCGGCCGTTGATATCGAATACCGCAAGTGTAACCTGGCCAGGCTCATCCAGGCTGAATACCAGATTTGTGCTGGGGTTGAAGGGATTGGGGAAATTCTGCTGCAACTCGAATGTGAGCGGCAGATTGTTGTGAGGAAGTTCCTTCACCTCGCCCACGAAGTGGAAAATGTAGAATTCATAGGAATCAGCCAGGTAAAGATTCTGAGTGGTAATGTCATAGAAACAGGCTTTACCCAAACCGTGCGTGTCAAAGTAATTGTCCTGGAAAGGTGTTGACGGGTCTTGGACGTCCACCGCCTCAACGCCGCCTTCCCAGATGCAGAGGAAGACCTTATCCCGCATATCAGCCTCGCCGACTTCCAATCCATTGATGTCGCCCATAGCTTGATAATCCTGAATCAGTGCGGGAGTGGCAGGGGTCGTTATATCGACAATGTCTAATTGCCCGGACTCGCTGCCGGCAAATAATGTGCGGTCGATGAAGCCCACGGCACGGCATAAGGTAGTGGCGTAGGAACCGACCAAACTTGGAGTATTACCGCTGACATCATAGATGTCGGCGCCGCCGTCATAGTCGGCGACATAGGCGTTGTCTATACCCACATTCAAGTCCACATCGCGGGGTTCGCCGTTTGTAGTGGCGGTGCCAAGGTGCTGAATGTTAGAGGGGGTGGTGATGTCGAATTTGGAGATGCCATTGGTATAGTGCACCAAAATCAGATAGCTGCTCCCATTCGTGGCTAAAGCTCTGGAACCAGGCACAGCGATAGGATAAGTTCCAATCACCGAGGGATTGGTGGGATCGGTAATATTGATGGCGTACAGTCCGCTGTAAAATTCGCAGACAAACGCCGTATTACCCACTATCACCACGTCATAGGTCCATCCGGTGATGGCAACCTGAGCCGCCAGCGAAGGAGTTGTGGGGTCGGTGACGTTCATAATCACCAAACCGCCCTCATGATTGGCGATATAAGCAAAGTCTCCAACCTGCACCACATTGCGGGGACCGCCCAGCACCAAGAAATCGCCCACCACGCTCATCGAAGAGGGCACGCTGCCATCGACCACCTCAAATCCGCGGTAACCTTCCATTGGGAAAATTCTGTCTCCCAAAGTGGCAATACCTTTAATATCTTCAGTAACATTCAGGAAAACGCCAAGCGCCGCCCCATTAGGGTCGATTACCATAATCCCGTTATACTGAAGGGATACCGCCAGGTTGTTGCCGAAAGCAGTGATGTCCACAGCGTTAGCGGTCACCGTACTGCCGACATATGTCATCTCGCCGTTGGCCAGGCTGAAACGCTCGATACCACCGGAACCGCTGGTGACATACAAAGTGGTGCCTACCACTGTAAGTCCGTAATACGCGTCGGTTTGCGGTGTTTCCGTATCCACCAATGTGAACTGGTCATTGGTGATACTGTAAGATTGAACTGAAGTCCGGTCGCTGACGTAAACGTATCCGTCCGCGTAGGCGATATCCACCGCTCGTCCGGGAGTGTCAAGCTGATGGAGCACGGTGGGAGTGCTCGGCGCACTGACATCGATCAAAGCGATTCCTTCACCCTCCATAGCCACAAAAGCGCGATTGTCGCCGAAAGACACAGCCTTTGCCGGACCGTTGAGATTGTCTGCGTGGCCCATTATCTGGGGATTTGTAGGCACAACCACCATACAGACCAGGAATCCGTTTAAACCGTCCGCCACATACAAGAACGTGTTGTAAGCCACGTCGTGGCATATTCCATCGGTACGGATACTTCCCAAACTGTCAGGTGTATTGCCAGTGACATCGAAAATGGTAAATCCATGGCCGTTGGCAACGTATAGTCTGTTGTTAGCGGCGTCCGCATTCTCAAAAGATCCGGTCACCATAGATTCGGACCGAAATTCGAATTGCGCCGAGGTTACTCCAAAGATGACCAAAACAACTACCATCGCCAGCGCCAACGATGAACTACGGTAGAACAGTTTCATGTCGAAACCTCCTAAGAAAGGAATATTTATTTTGCCAATTTTTCTTCGTCGATTACTATTTATCTCAATGCGAAATCTTCACCAACGGATTCAAGAATGACGCGATTTGCACCGACGCTGAACCGATCTAAAATCCATAGTATATTAAAAAGCAACAGCTATCTGCTGAAATAATAGAATACTAACCATAATAAAACAATGACTTTTCATCAGCGGCAAATTTAGAGTCCCTGAGTACAAATGAATCGGTCAAACTTAACGCAAAATCCCTTTATACTTCAAAGTTTCGATTTGAAGCAATTCCAATGTAACGATTTTGAATTAAAAACGCAAGCCTAAAAAACAATTTTTTTATTTTTTTCAAGATTAGCCTATGGGTAAGATTTTCCATTGCATACATACCCAAATCAAACATACCCTAAATCAGCGGCGGATTCTTCCTCCGATGCGGATTCAAAGCGCTATCGCAATAAATCAAACATCTCGGTGTCAGTGAACGGATTGTAATGGAACTGTGCGATGCGATGTTCCTCCTGGTACTTAGTGATATCAATTCCATCGGTATAGTCAGGAGTGAAACTGCGGTCGTCAAAGATATCGACTCGAAGATAACGATTCGGGTCTTTGTATTTCTCAAAATAGTAATCGCATATCTTTCTGATTTTGTCTTCATCGAGCGTATTCACATAAAGCGTGAAGGCGCGTGTGGATTCATCCTTGTAGCGGCTGTGTTGAGTATACC
>CAYQZD010000145.1:0-8579 GCA_964421875.1 uncultured bacterium | reverse complement strand
TCCTTCATTTTCCCATCCGGAGATAGTCCAATCGTGGTATTGTGAAGGACTATTATCAGGCGCGGGACTCTTGATAAAAGGGAAACTGTCGTCGGAGAGCACACTGTCGGGATATATTCCGCACTTCGCTATATAAGAATAATCGCCCGCAGGCGCAGAAGTGGGAATAAGCTGCGACAGATTCCGGTTAAATATAGTATTAGGCGGCATCCTTATCCCTTGGCGCAGCAGCAGAGGTCCGAAAAACTGGCCGTTGGGCAGCAACAATTCGGTCCAAGCGTCGAAGGGGATGACGGAGTCGGCGCTGTTCTCCATTTCTACGTTGAAATCTATGATACCGCCTCCGGCGGGAAGGATATAGGGCGGGAAACGCGGTTCTAAGGAGACGCGGATACCCCCGATTTCGTCACAGCCGATGCAGGGAGTGTTGCGGTTGCGGGGTTCATAGTCGATATCCGTTTCTATACCCGGTATCCCTATCCCCGCTTGACGACAGACCGAAGTATCGGAAATGTGCAAATCCGTGGCGCTCAAGAACCCGGGGTCAGCCTCAATGCTGTGCGCGTCGCCGCCGGTGGCTGCCCGGAATTGCGCCAGCGTCTGGCAGGCGCCGCCGTAATATCCAACGTTGCAGTTGGGTGCCCAGTAGCAATTATAGTCCGATTGGGGATTTGTGTTGGTATAATAATAGGCGGCGTAAGATGTCCCGGAACCTAAATTGCAGAAAATATTGTTTTTAATAGTGCAGCCTGTGGAAGAACTGCCGCCAAGATAAAAGCAGCGGCTGCCGCTGGATACGATAGAATTATAATAGAATTCTGTGCCGGCGTCGTTATAGATGTAAGCTCCGTAGGATGTGCCGCCATAGCTCATATTGTTCGCCACTATCGAATTCGTAGTATAGCGGATTCTGAAACCATAGCTGCCCATAGCGTTGAACTCGTTACCTATTATCCGGGCGTGGTTGGTGCGGTAGGTGTGCATCATATAATTGCTGGTACGGTTGAAGTAGTTGTTTTCGATGGTGATGTGGGTGCTGGAATCGGAACTGGAGTTGCCGTAATAAGTCTGCACCCCGCAATAACCGCAGTTCTGGAACTCAAATCCGCGAATAGTGACATAGGATGAACCCCTGATATGAAAACCGTTGCCGGTATGAGTCCCCGTAGTGGGATTGGTTACAATCGGCCGGTCCTCCGAAGCTGATTGGAAAATCAAAGGATTGCTCTGCCCCAATCCGGTGATATTTTGAATCAGGGACTGGCCGTTATAGGTGCCGAAATAAACATTGAAGGTAACAGGCCCGCTCATACCCCGGCTGGTGAGCGCGTTGACCGCTGATACGATGCTGGTATAATGGTTCCCGCCGCCCCCAATATCGTAATTCCCCGACATCGGTTGACCCCAGCATAGGGAAACGGCGCAGGTGATTAGAACCAATGGATTAAGAGTAATGAAAGCTTTTTTCACGATGCAACCTCATTGTAGCGAGCATTAGGTGTCTATTTATCAGTAATTGAACTTCGCGTAATCCACGACCTCTGTGGTGTCGGGTCTCCGCACCCGACATCACTAAGATTAGATTTCAGCAAAACGCCCTGAAAAAAATGACAGGTCAAGGGATGTCATTCCGGCGTAATGGCTGTCTGAGAATAGGAAATACACGTTTTGTCATTGCGAGCGAAGCGAAGCAATCTTATTATATCATAACAGCTTAAAGATTGTTTCGTCCGCCTGCGGCGTCCTCGCAATGATGTTTTCGGAAAGTCTGGTAGCAGGAATCCCTCTGGAAAAGAAGGATCAGCCGTACGACTGATGACGCTTAAACTTCATATTGGTAAAGTGTTACGGAGATTAATTTTGAATTTAAATTCTGTAAATCTTGTTAATCCTGTCTATTATAATTACTTATGAATAATTCAGGTTAATGGTCCACTTCAGACCGGTTAATTGTTGTGTGGATATTTCAGTCTCAATTAACAAAAGGCGGGTTCACCCCGGAACCCGCCTCCTTAAATATTGTGCCACGCTGATAGAGCGTTTATTTGACCAGTATCAGCTTTTTAACGTTCTGTGTCTCAGCGGATTCGAAATGGGCGAAATACACCCCAGAAGCCAGAGTCGAGGCGTCGAAGGTTAATTTGTGAACACCAGTTTCCCGCCAGCCGTCAAACAGCCGGGCGACTTCGCGGCCCTGAACGTCATATACCGCCACTACAACTTTACCGGCTTCGGAAAGCTGGAAGGTCAGCTTAGTGGTCGGATTGAAGGGATTGGGATATGCTGACGATAGACCGGATTGGATGGGAGTCAGCATCTCTTCATAGCCGGAGCCGTCAAGGGCGTCTCCCCAGGTGTACCAATCGGTTACCACCAGTCCCCCGTCACTGTCGGTCAGTTTGGTGAAGGAGAAGTGGTCTTCGTGCCAGATATATGTGTCATAGAGGCCCAGATAGGCGTCGTAGACATACCTGCCGGCAGGGGCTCCTGCGGGGATAGCCTGACCGCGGACACGCTGGGCGCTGATATTAGCCGGGAAAGTCATATTAACCGGTCCCACCACCGGCCCATATAGAGCGCCGCTGGGGAGCGTGACCATTATCCAGATGTCGCAGTTGACCGGTTCATTCTCATTGTTGGTAACACTGGCGGTATATTGGAAGCTGCCCCCGTTGGCGGGAATCTGAACCGGAGGATTAACCGGCTCCAGGGCGAGTTCCAGATTAAACACCATCGCGGTCTCGTCCGCGCCCATACAGGGTGTAGCCGGATCGCGAATATCACCCTCGAAATCAGTATTAATTCCGGGAATACCCGTTCCGGCGCTGATGCAGGGCGAAAGGTCCGAAATATGAAAATCATAAGGCGGCGTCACACTGATGAGGAGGGGGTCGACATCGATGCTGTGAGCGTCTTGACCGGTCGCCGCTTGGAACTGCGCCAGTGTGGCGCAGGCGGAGCCGTAATAACCTACATTGCAGTTGGGCGCATAGAAACAATTATAGTCGGATATCGGATTCGAGCCAGTGTAGTAGTATGCCGCATAACCAGTGCCGATATTGCCGCTATAGAAAATATTATTCATAATGGTGCAGTTGGTTGAGGAACTGCCGCTCATATAAAATGTTCTGGTCCCGGTGCAATAGATAGAATTAAAGTATAATTCATTACGGGCAATATTATAACAGTAAGCCCCGTAACTGCTGGCGCCATAGGCGACATTGTTGTAAATTTTTGAATCTGTGGTATACCGCAATCTGAAACCGTAGCTCCCCGCAGCATTGAACTCATTGTTAGCGATGACAGCATGATGAGTTCTATAGGTGTGCATCATATAGTTGCTGGTCTGGTTAAAGTAATTGTTTTCGATGGTGATATAACTGCTGGAATCGCTGGATGAATTCCCGTAATAGGTCTGTACTCCGCAGTAACCGCAGTTCTGGAATTCAAATCCGCGGATGGTTACGTAGGATGAGCCTCTGATATGGAAGCCGTTGCCGGTGTGGGTGCCCGTAGTAGGATTGGTGACCACCGGTCTGTCGCCGGTGGCGGCTTGATATACTAATGGGTTCTGCTGACCCAGTCCGGTGATGTTCTGAATCAGAGACTGGCCGTTATAGGTGCCGGGATAGACATTGAAGGTAACCGGCCCGCTCATTCCGTTGCCGGTGAGGGCGGTCGTAGCCGCCACGATTGAGGGGAAGTCGTTGGCGCCTCCGCCGACATCGTAGCTTCCCGACATCGGCTGCGCCCAGACGGCGGAGGCGAGGAAAATTGCAGTAACTGCCGAGAGAGTAATGCCTCTAAATCTTCGCATCTCTCACTCCGATATTAAGAGTATTACATACATATTTAGAAATTAAAGGGGGGACCTTTGAACTGCGAGTCCCCCCGATTTAAAGCGTTTATTTCAGAAGCAGAAGCTTCTGGATTTGAGTGAAGTCCGCAGCATGCATACGGGCGAAATAGACGCCGCTGGATAAGTTGGAAGCGTCGAATACACTCTGATGCACTCCCGCTTCAACCCAGCCCTCGACCAGACGCGCCACTTCGCGTCCCTGGAGGTCGTAAACAACCAGGCTCACCTTACCCGCTTCAGGCAGGGAGAAGGTCAAACTGGTCTGAGGATTGAACGGATTGGGGTAAGCGGGTCTCAACGCGTATTCCAACGGCACACCTGCCGCCAGAGCGTCGCCCTCATCCCAACCGGTGATATCCCAGTTCTGATACTGGCCGCCTTCAACCCAGCCCTGCTTTTCGAAGGGGAAGCTGTCCTCAGCTAAAATCAGGTCGGGATACCTGCCGGTGTGCAGCCAATAGGTATAATTGCCTGAAGGCGCAACCCCGGGAACAAGCTGAGACATCTGGCGAGAAATAACACTGTGCGTCGGAATCGTCAATCCGTCGCGCCGCAGAATCGGACCGTAAACCGAACCATTGGGCAGAGTCACATCGGTCCAGACATCAGTAGTAATGGGAACGAAACCGCGGTTGTCCAGGGTTCCGGTGTAGTTGAACCAGCCCCCGTAGTTGGGTATCACCAGCGGCGAAATTTCCGGCTCGATGGTAACGAACAGGTTGGTCACCCCGCCTTCGGCAGCGGTGGTAATCCTGAGAGCAAACTCGTTCTCCAACGGAACAGCATTCAGTTCATAAGAGCCGTTGAATAGATACTGCACTCCGTCGTGACCCGTGTGGTTTTCCATACCTACGGTGGCGCTGCTAACATTGTCCAAAGCATAATATTGAATCAAAACTTCGCCGTCACCTGAGGGTGTGGTGCAAAACGCCGGATCGAGCAGATGAATCTGGAAGGAGTATTGACCTACATTCGGAGCCTTGGGAACTCGATACCACTCGATAATAAACCGATGGTGCGCAGCATCGTTATAGTAGCAGACCTGGCCGCCGGCGCCGGGATTCAAGTCATCCCACAAAGCAGCCACAAGAGCGTCGGGAATAAGCCCGTGAGGAATACTGTAGTTGTGACTGGCGGTGGAAGTGGTGTAGCCTATTTTTATCCAGCCGTTGGAACAGATGCTGATTATCTGTTCGTTCCTGCCGTAATAGGGGAAGTTCCAGGGTAAGTCGGCGTGAGCCGTTTGATTGTCGCCCAGATTCAGGTTAGTCCCGCTTCCTCCGGCCGCAGGAGCGATTTCAACCCAGTTGTAACCGGGCGCTCCCCAGGTCTCATACTTGTCGTAGATGCGGTAACCATACAGGTCCGGACCGGACGGAACGAAGCGGGCGTCGCCGACTATGATACTGAATTGGTCATCGTTGACATATCCGCCAGTCGCCGCGAAGGCAAGATCGAAAGTCACTTCCGTAGGCTGAGGCATATTGATATCAGCCTGGATGCCGGCGTAGGTAACAGTCGTTTCGTTACCTCCCGCAAGCAGCCGGACAAAAACCGAATCATTGGGAATAGTTACCCAGGGATTATCGTCCTCAATGAGGACGCTGAGGTTGTTAGCGTCACCGGTGCCGTCGTTCCTTATCGTTACCTGGAAATCGACATCCTCGCCGGGGTCAAGGTTCCCGTTGCCGTTACCGCGGGAATCGTCGATAACCAGGCTCAGGAACTCGGTGATGGCGGAATGCGCTTCCACAATGAAGTAAGAAACCCAAACGGAATCGCCGTTAGTGGCGGACATAGTGAAGGGAATCCGATATTCATCCGGCACCAATGAGGAAGCCTGAATCCGATAACCATCTTGAACCACCGCAGTGGAACCGGGCTGAACATTACCATAGTTCGCCACGCTGTCGGTGACAACGGCGAAGGTGTCCTCGGTGCTGATGGTGGCGATTACGTTATTGGCTATCTGAACTCCCAGGTTCTCAACCGTGATGGTCAGGAAAGCGTCCTCACCCAGCTCAAGCTGACCATTGTTGTTGCCGGTGGTGGCGTCGTTGACAACCAAATCGTTGTAAACCACATAAGGTCCGGCCGGAGGAATGATGGAAACCGCTGAGGAGTAACGATAGTAATTTGCTTTGGTGACGGTGAGAATCATATCATTGCCGGGAAGCTGAGGCTGAATGTTGATGGATTGAGGCGAGCCGGTGGCTTCGGCCGCGCCGATAATTTGACCGTTAACAGTAAGCGCAATCACCGCGCCTTCGTTGGCGGTAACCGTATAGGTGGTCACCCCGCTGAAGATAATCGGGTCGTGCAGAACCGTAAGGTTCTGCGGAACCTGGTCATATAAAGTGATGAAAGCGTCGCCGTGGTGATGGAACAGGTGGTAGGTGTGCACCTTGTGCTGGGTATTATAAGGCCAGCTCGAAGCCGCCAGGTAATGTTTACCGGAAGCGCTGGCAAAGCAGGGTCGGAGATTGTTAGGTCCGATTATGTCCGGTGCAGGATAGCCCGGGTCGAAATTGGGCCACATACTGTCGTGGAGCCCGAATATGTAGGTGTCGTTCACAAAGGAATAGGACACATCCGAGGCGGCGATGACACCCAAAGCGCCGTAAGTATGACGATGGAAAGCCTCGGCAAAACACTCCTGACCGCCGTCATACTGCCCGGTGAGGCAGTTGATAGAGAGAACGAAAGTCAGGTCGTTGTTGTTCAAGGCGCTGAGATCCCCGATGGTGTAGCTGGGGTGGCCCCATCCGGTGACGCTGCCGTGGTCGCGGTGGAGGGTATAGAACGCGCCGCTGTTGATGGCGGCGCTGATACCGGTGGCGTTGCCGCCCCAGTTGGTTAAATGAGCAGGGGTGGCGGGAATGTAGTTTAAACCCGTGGGACCGAAATAGTCGATGAGCATATAGGTATTCTGGTTTGAAGACCATGAAGAAGGTGGTCCGGAGGCTCCGGCATACTGACGCACCGGATGACGGTTCATAACTGTGGTATGGAATCCATAGACAATCTCGCAGCAGATGATGAACCAGCGGTCAGACTGCCAGCCGCCCGCAATCAGAGGCTGGTCGAAGTAATTGGGATTTGTCGGAGGAGTGCGTTCGTAGTTCAAAAATTTGTTAATCATCAGAGCCAGTTGGGAGCCGTTCTGGGCGCAGATACGAGCGTGAGCCATATCGGGGAGGTCGTCGCTATCGACGTCTGCCAGGATATTGTCCGACGCGCAGTAATTGTTCCAGTTGCCGGAGGTAATCCCGTAAGGATCCCCGGAATTTTGATAATCAGACAATAGCATAAAAGCCACCGGGGGGATGGTCCAGGTGTTGTAAGCGTTATTAATGTAGGTTTCAATCATAGAGGCGTTATTGCCGCCGATCTCGGTCAGTGTAGTGATGCCGGTGATAACTCCTTGCAGTTTACGCCATTGCTTGATGGTGTCAGCCCAGGCGATGAATTCCGGGTCGTCAGGGACTATGATGACGTATTCTACATTATCCTCTTCCGAATTGTTTATCGGGATTCGGTAGAGGTCAACTTCAGGGAGTGACTCATAGTTTATCAGGTTTTGCTGCAGGATGGGTTCCCAGAAGCGGCTGCGAAGCCGGTCTTCCCCGAAGTGACCGTTACCGCCCGCGAAATGCACCCTGATACGAAGGTCGCGGAGAACCCTGAGTTCCTTGGTCACCGGATTGTACTGGAAGGGGGTGACACCAAGGGTGACCACATCCACCCCCCGCATCTTGCCCGGTTCGGAAACCAGGACCGGACTGTCGGGGTAGAATGCGTCCCGGCCGTAGATACTCATATCCTTCTCATAAACCGAGGGGGAATCATCGGTATCCAGAGGGATTGGCGCCGCAGGGGCGATGTCCACATCGTGGAATACTTCCATGCGATGAGCTATAATCTCTACTGTGGCCTCCGCCCCTTGAGGGATAGCGATAAACCTCCCGTCGCCGGGAAGGTTGGGAGCGCCGGCGTTGTTGGGAAGAATCACGCCTGGAATGTGGATGGACTGCATTATCTGCCCGTTAACATCCAGGTCTTCAAAATGAAACTCGCTGATGGAGAAAACCACTTCCACTCCGTCTGTGCCTTGACGCTCCAGGTTGAATCCCTGGAGGCCCCAGGCATCGTTGTAGTAGATGGCTTCGGCTGCGAGTGAGCCCGCCGCTAATGCAAAGCATAACGCTATCGCTGCGGCGATGGTGATTTTAACCTTGCCGTTCATACTGCCTTCCGATTAATTATTTGAGGAATGATGAAAATTGGACATGATAGATTTCTTGGTCGTGGTGTGAGGAGATGATTGATTTGTTTTCACGCAAATGATGATTGAATCGTTTCCCATTAAATAGAAAATTGACACAAGCTTCTTATTATATAAACATTTTTTATAAATGTCAACAATAACACATATAAAAATGCAAATTGTATGCCGATATTTTCACTACAAAACCGCCAGCGATACAGTATCTAAATGAATTATCTGCGGAATTTAAACGATGACAAGGAAATATTTGCGTGGTTCGCTCTATGTGGAAAAAATGCTTGCTGCTCTGAAAAACCAAAGCGAAAACCAAAGCGCCGCATAGTCCCCTCTATCTGTCCTAAAAATAGAGAAAATGAGTCTTCCTCGGTGGCGCAGGGTCTCCGCACCCTGCGCCATGTAATTAATATACAAATACTTGCAACAGGGTGCAGA
>CAYQZD010000144.1:0-8845 GCA_964421875.1 uncultured bacterium | reverse complement strand
TATGAAAATATCGGCGCTTTAAAGAATGTGTTTCATAAAGGCGTTGGTGTTTCGTATCAATCATATGTCACAGGCAAAGGAAAATTGAATTTCAATTCTTTTTTTATTATATTATGCTTTGTAAATAACGGCAGCGTCAATAAGCAAGCCGGTAGTTACATTCCTCAGAGGGGCAATACCGCGATTGAACCACCAAATCAATCTGTTTTCCGTGGAATGAGCATTATCTATTTATTTGATTTTATGATATAATATGTTTAAATTTTAACAAATCCTACGACATTAACTCCGACTGAATTATTACTAACTTGAGGTTCATCATGAGAAAAGCTATCAGCGTAATAATCATAACCTTGGTTGTGACTTTATCCATCTCAGCGCTTGCCCTCGCATTTCATCGAGTAGTGCTAATGGAGCCTTTCACTTCTTCGACTTGACCGTCCTGCGGATCGATTGCTGGTCAGCAAGACGAGTTTTTCCGGAACACCGGTTCCGACAACCTGGTCGCGGTGGCGTATCATATGAATTGGCCCGGCTCGGGTAACGACCCCTTCTATGTCCGAAATCCCTCTGAAAATACGGCCCGCAGGAATTACTATGGTATCACCGGAGTGCCTAATCTGAAATGTGACGGTGTGCTGGGGAACTCTGGAAGCGCATACCAATCATATTACAACTCGCGCCGGAATCTACCCTCCCCGGTGGATATAAACTTAAACATAACCGCCGGCAATCAAATCGACATCACTGCCGAAATTACCGCCGACAGTGTCTTTTCCGGCGCCAACCTGAAACTTCACCTCGCCCTCATCGCCATCGCATACGACATCGGCGGAGGAGGCTGGACTTACACCCATTTTGAATGGGGAATGCTGGATATGGTCCCGAGCGCGTCAGGTCAGACTTTCAGTATCACCCCCAATCAAACGGTGACACTGAACGCTTCTTGCCCCATCCCCACCATTACCACCCTGGACAATATGGCTATCGTCGCCTTCGTCCAGAACGATGTTTCCCGTGAAGTGCTGAATGCGAAATACGGTCCCATCCCCCTTGACTTTCCCAGCTTGAGTCTGGTGGATTACGCTATCCTCGACCCTGCGCCCGGAGGAAACGGCAACGGTTTCCCGGAACCGGGTGAAAGCTGCAGTTTCTGGGCGGAATTCGAAAACGGTCAGATTTTCGCTCCCGCCACCGGGATTTCCGCGACGATGCAGAACACCGACCCCTATATAACCATCTCCACCGGACAGGCGGTTTTCCCCGACATCGGTTCCGGCGCCAGAGGCGATAACCGGAACAATCCCTATGAGTTCCAGGTGGACCAGGCGCATCCCGGCGGAGTGACCACCTTTAACATAGACCTCACCGCCAACGCCGGAGCCTACACCAACCAATACCAGATTCCCGTCACCATCGGTGTGGTGGATTATCTGATAGTGGACGACGACGGCGGCGAAACGAGGGAAACCCGCTTTGCCGCCGACCTCGACTCCCTGGGTATCGTTTATGAAATCTGGGAAAATGAAACCGGCGGCGTTCCCAGCGGCCAGCGCCTCAGCGCTTACCGCAACGTCATCTGGTTCACCGGCTCGGAGCTAGATCCCATCGCTCCCGAAGAGCAGACCTCGATTGCGGCTTATCTCGACGGCGGCGGCCACCTTTTCATCACCTCGGAAAATATGAACGACGCCATCGGCGGCACCCCCTTCTTCAATAACTATATGCGCGCAACATCGCAACACAATTACGTCAACGCGAGTTTCCTCACCGGTGTTGCCGGAGATCCCATCTCCGACAATACTCAACTGGTCACCTACGGGGATGTCTATTATCCCACTTCACCCAGCTCTATCGTCCCCGATGCCAGCGCCGATGCGATTTACACCTATGACAACACCCAAAACTTTGTGGGCGCGCTGCGATACCAGGGGGATTACTGGCTGGTGTACTTCGCCCTCCCCTTCGAAGCGGTGAGTAACATCAATCCCAGCTACACTCCCCGCCGCCAGGTGCTGCAGAACATCGTAGACTGGTTCGCCACCGACCGCAGGCCGCAGATTGCCTTCTCCACTGATTCACTATTGTTCCCGGAAACCACCGCGGGTGAAAGCGATTCCCTGGAACTTACCATTTACAACCGCGGAGACGCGGATTTAGTGCTGTTGTGGATGTCGACCGGTCTCTCGAATATCTACACCACAACCTGGAATCCCGTTCATAACACTATCGTTCCCGGCGACAGCCTGCTAATCGACGTTATCTTCTCCCCCGCAGATACAATCCAATACGTCGACAGCCTCACCGTATTATATGAGGAGACCTACGCGGTGGTTTATCTTGAGGGCAGGGGAGTCCCCGTTTCCGGCGTGAGCGATAATCCGCAGATTGCGCCGAATGAATACACTCTCTCCGGCCCCTATCCCAATCCCTTCAATCCCACAGCAACCATCGAAATCTCGCTCCCGATGCGGGGATGGATCGAAGCGATGGTGTACAATACTCTGGGCGAAAAAGCGGCTGAGGTGTACACCGGTGAACTGAACGCCGGATTCCACCGTTTCACCATCGACGGAAACGGTTTAGCCTCCGGGCTTTACTTCCTCAAAGTAACCTCCGCCCAGGGGATTCTGATTCGTAAAATGATTCTGATGAAGTAATCCTCAAAATCTTTAAATGACAAGGGCGTTCAACTTATCCGCCGTACGGCGGACTGAACGCCCTTTTTTATAACTATATAGCTTTCCGCGGATATAGTAAATACTCACCTACTAACCACCAATCACCAACCACCGAATTATTTCACCAGCGCCATCTTCCTCAACGCGTTGAAATCCCCAGCCTGCAGCCGCACGAAATATATCCCGCTGGGCATCGCAGATGCGTCCCATACAAAATGGTGAGCCCCCGCCCCGAAAAATCCTTCCGCCAGCGCCGCCACTTCCCGCCCCGCGATATCATACACCGCCAGCTTTATATCACCTGAAAGCTGGATAGTGAAAGAGACCAGCGAACGCTGGTTGAAAGGATTAGGGTAGGGGGGATGCAATGTAAACTCCGCCGGACTGAAAGGCTCGCTCCCCGGCGATGCCACCCCCGCGAAACCGGTCGAATCGCAGTGCATCGGATAATTGGGCAGGAGGGGTTCAGCCGCTATCGAATCCAAAGGGACGCGCTGATAGACCGCATCGTTCAGCGTCCAGGTCCCCTCTGTCTGACACACATTCCCCGCGTCCCGGTCGAGGATGTAGAAAATATGGCAGCATCCGTTCGCAGCGTCCGGCGCCATACTTGGACTAATCTCGCTCATACATTCCCCCGGCAGAGCGCATGGGGTGTACGTGCGGGTGATATTCGTCCCCTCAGCCCAGGTCAACCCCCCGTCGCTCGATTTGGTGGCCCAGATTTCCCCGTTAGGCCAGCCTGCGGCGGATAAATAGGTGGTATCGCCCAGAAGATAAGGGTAAGGGTACTGAGTTGAATAACCAATGGGGTGGTTATAACGCTGATAGATGCAATAGATTTCCCCGGTAACCGAATCCACTCCCGCCGAAGGGCGGCATATATACTTATTCCACGCGCCGGGGTCGAAATGGGGAAACTCAAACCACCCGTTCCCCACTAAAGAGAACACCTGATTCACCTCGTCCCAGTGCCAGATGAAACTGTTCCCGAGTGTTATCGTCCCCGAAAAATGATAATACCCTTCGGTTGTGAAAAAGATATGCAGCACATCGTTGAAGTCGAACAGCAGGTTAATCTCCGCATAACAGCGAAAAGTGTCCCGATTAGTCCAAACTGTGTTAGGCAATAATGAAGAGTCCGGCGGAATCCAATGCGTCACATTGACCGTATCGCTCCAATTCCAGTTCAATCCGTCGTTGGATACGCACAATATCAGGTTGTTATCGTGCTGATTGAAACTTGCAAGATTAGTCGCATAAGGCTCCAGCCAAGCCGCCGCCGTCCGGTCCGATACCGGCGAGGAGGCGACTGTCGCCGACAACGTTGCGGTGGTGCATACCGCGCTCAACTGCGGCGCAAAGTTCACATTTCGCAGAAGAGTGTCGTGCTCAGCCCGGAAATAGTGTAGAACCAACCCCTCCCAGGTCTCCTCGTACATCACAAAGTGCATTCGGTTGCTGCGGTCGATATCCATCTGCGGCCATTTTAAATCGGTGTCATACGGCTCCAAGGGCCAGGGATTATACGGATAGACTGTAAATGCGCCAGTGCGAGGTAAATAATCAACCGCCAAACCGATTCCGCTTCTGCTGGGATTATCATAAGGCCGGTGAAAATAGACCAAAGCTCGATTGTCCGGAGGATATAATTCCAGTCCGCAACATCCTGCTCTCGAAGATTGGTCGACCTGAATTCCGCCGCCGCTGAAAATGATGTTGTCTAACGAATCAACCAGATTATAATAGATATGCCGGTTAACCGCGCCCCTCTCCATCCCCTTCATCCAGGCGGTGTGTATCCAGTTGCCGCGGTCGATTTGAATCTGCCTGGCGCAGGTCGAATTGTGCTGGCATTCATACCAGGTCGTCCCCAGGATAAACACATCCCCTATCGGGTCGTCGGTATTGGGAATGGTTCTGTGGAAACAGGCATTGCCCGCCGGAATGAAATCTATCCCCTCCGCGATAATGGGAGTGTCGGATATTTTAACTTTAGAGTCGGTGATAATCGGTGTGCCGGCATAGGTGAGGGCAGAGGATAACAGCGCCGGTAAAATTAAAAAACAAAGCGCCTTCTTCATAGCTGAAACCTCCTTTCAGCATTCAATTAAAGCTATAACGATGGAACCACACCTCCCACTGAATAAATATAATCTACAATATTAGAAATGTCAAATGTTGTCCGAATTTACTTTCACTTATCAATGTCTCAGAATCGGTATAAAGGGTATTGAAGACTTCAATAAAGAAAGCCCCAAAAGGGGCTTTCTTTTCACTGCTTAGGATAGAGGTCGTTGGCGCTATTTCACCAATAACAGCTTAGTAGTTTGGGTGAAATCATCAGCGGTTAAGCGGGCGAAATAGACTCCGGAAGAGAGACCGATAGCATTAAATGTTTCCCTGTGTATTCCCGACGGCGTGATACCGTCGACCAAACGCGCCACCTCCCGGCCGTGAAGGTCATATACCGCCAATCTAACCATTCCTGTATTGGGCAGCGCATAGGTTAATATCGTTTCCGGATTGAAGGGGTTGGGGATAGCTTTGTTGATATAACAAATATTTGGGAATAAAGTGTGTGTTAGTTCGTTTTCCATTGAGGATTCCGTAACATATTCATCGAAAATCTTCACATCGCAAACCGCTCCCGATAAATATCTAAAACCAGTTTGAGTGGGATCCTCAAATTTAAAATCGTAATTGATAGTCCATTCAATGCCTGTCGATAGGTTATCCCCTCCCCAATCGTCAAGGTTTCTAAAAGCCCAATCCCAATTACTACCATCCACACTAATAAATATCCCCATTCGATCAGTGGTCTGAGGATCATTATCTCTTTCTATTTTGACTCCGACCTGATACCATACACCATCTTCTAGATCTCCATCATTCCAAAGAACTTTCGCCGCGATTCTTTCTTCACCACTTTTATAAAGTTGTGCGACAACACCAGTATGATACTCAGGTTCTGTTGGAGTACGAACATTCCATCTGCCAGTAGCAATCATAAGGCCTTGGACAGGATTATTAATGACATCTCTATTACTGAGTAAAACGCGATGCGCTGCGTTATAAGTCTCTATATCATCGCATTTAAACCATAGGTTGAAACTCATATCTCTACATCCTAAATCTAGCTCACCCGCGTCATCATCGATTGCTACACAATCAACAACTGTCGTTCCTCTAAACTTCATTGCCTCATCATCATAGTCGTTATAATCTTCACAAAAGTCTGGGATTTCTTTGGAATAGCCATCATAATCGCCTGCAACGTCTTTCAGTATTTGACCAGTACAGTGTTCATCACTTAGAGGTAACTCGCATATAGGATCTCCAATAGCGATGAATGGAACAGCAAGGATAGAGACTAAAATGATTGTTGTGATTGTTTTCATTTTCTTTCTCCCGAATAACAATGTTTTTTTAGCTTTTCTCTAAAATCAATTTGTAGTTATTGAGTTCTATGAACGATAATTAAAATCGTCATTCTGTCAAGCGTAGCGCAGACAGAATCCTTCTTTGTTTTTACCGCTTTTAAGAGAATAAAAGAAGGATTCCGGCTTCGCCAGAATGACCGAATTTGCGTTTGCTCAAACAACTTAGTAATTACATAGATTTAATTTGGAGGGAGCTTTCTCAAGGAGGTTTGTAGAGGATTATCACCCGCTCAATCGCGTCGGTCTCAGATTTAATCCCAAAACGAAAAAAATACTCGCACGTAAACATATGATTTTGCAGAGTAAGTTAAATGTAGGCGAGCGAGCTTGAATCGGGGATGAATCGGTGTGTGAAAAACTCGCGGTGGGTTTTTATCTATTAAGTCCTAAAATAACAATTTTTCTCATAATGTCAAAAAATGCCGGCACGGAATGATAAGCTCATCATAGTTTACGGTTATGATTACTTGTTTGAATGTCTTTACCACAGAAGTAAAACATTGATTCTTTTCCTCATCGTTAATACTAAAAAGATCCCTTCCGCTGTTTGAACACAGACTGTAACATTAATAACATCAAGATCTGCTTTCGAGAAATCGAACATACTTCTGGCATACACGACTTTCCCACTTTCACACTTTCCCACTTCCTATCATATATCCCGCCGCCGGAATATATAAAACGACGCCGTAAAAAATACCAATCCCCCCGCCGCCAGCAGTAAAATGTCCCACCAGGGATACGCTCCCGACGACAATATCGGCTGAGGCCGATAGTAGTGTATCGGATTGACCGGTGAAAATACGCTTAAAACCTTGACCGACCGGCCGATGAACTCCAGCAGGTAGAGCCCGATGCTGATTCCTATCGACCAGCCCATAGCCCGCGACATAGTCCCGGATGAAACGCAAATCAAAGAAACTAATCCCCCAAAACAGAAAGCCAAACCGAAAATATTGACGATGACCGGGACTATAACCGTCCGGGATATATCGATAGAAAACAGCCAAAAGGAAAACGCCGCCCCCCCGAACATACACAAACAGAGAAACAGTAATCCGGCGCTAAAGAAAGCACCAAGTGTCAGCAGATATGAAGCCCGCGAAAGGGGATGGGAAAGCGTCAGCTCCAGCGTTCCTTTCTCCACCGCTGCCGACACTTCCCGCGTGAACAAGCTGATAATAAAGATGAAATAGAGCGTGTAAACCATAGGGTGAGAATAGCCGAGAGTTATCAAACCAATCGGCGAAAAAAATCCCATAGTCTCCTCCCCTATAAATTTCAGGATGACCGGAGGGATTATCTTCATCATTTGCGCCACCTGAGGCCCCAAATCGGTGGCGGCTATCATCCAGTTGATGAGAAATTCGAGCAGCGCTAATCCCGCCAAACCCAGCGTTAGCAGCGTGAAACGATGGTTATGTAAAATCATCCGGAAAACCGGACTAAACGCTCGCATCATAGTAATACTCAAGAAAAATGTCCTCCAAACTCGGCTCGGAAATCTCAATATCTTCAATCGCCACCCCCTCCAACGCAGTTATCAACTCCTCCAGCCGCCCCCCGGCCAGCAGTCTCAGCTTTAAATTGTCGCGCACTGCCTCGCAAGGATACCGGCGCAGAAATCCGTCGATACTCCCCTCCGTCCGAAAGGTTATCGCCACCTCCTTCTTCCGGCGGTGTTTGAGTTCTTCGATACTTGAACAGGCAGCCAGCCGTCCCTTACGGATTATCGCCGCAGTGTCGGCGATATGCTCCACCTCGGAGAGTATGTGCGACGAGAAAAATATGGCGCTCCCTTCACGCCTTATCTCCTCCAGCAGTTCCAGCAGGGAGTGTTTCACCAGCGGGTCCAGCCCTTCGGTAGGCTCGTCTAAAACCGCCAGCCGGGGCCGGCATTGCAGCGCCCCCACCAATCCTAACTTCTGCCGCATCCCCCGCGAATATTCCCGCACCTTCCGTTGTAAATCCTTCCGCGACAGCGCTAAAGCCTCCATCGACCGCCCCCGCAAAGGAGCCTCCCCGCCGTTCAAATCCGCCCAGTAATCCAGCAGCCACTCCCCGCTCAGCCCCCGCGGCAGATGCAAATCCCCCGGCAGATAGCCGATGTCCCGCCGGTAACGGTAATCCCCCCATTTGACCTCCTCTCCGAATATCCGAATCGAACCGGATTCAGGCTTGATGAAGTTCATCAACAGGCGGATGCAGGTCGTCTTGCCCGCGCCGTTCGGCCCTAAAAATCCGAATATCTCCCCCTCCTCCGCCGACAAAGTGAGGCTTTCCACCCCCACTGTAGTGCCGTAATACTTGGTGAGGCTCTCTATTTCAATGGCTGAAGGCATAAATATGATTTAATTGATTACTTAGAACAAAATTCATCTATGTCATTGCGAACGAAGTGAAGCAATCGGGTGATATTAATATAAATAGTCCATATCTAAAATGGTGTAAATATACAAGGTCATTGAGGATAAGATTTTGTCATTCCGAGCGAAAGCCGGAATCCTTCCGGAGAAGAAAGATTCTGGCTTGCTTCGCACCCAGAATGACGCTTGCGTTTCAATCGGTAAAGCGTTAAAATTCGTTTAATCCGTTTAATTCGTTGTGAATATAAACTACAAATAAACAATTACGTAGCACTTTACCGATATGAAGTCAGCCTGAACACTGCTGTCATTCCCCTATGTTAAAAAGTTCCCGAGGGATGACCTACACCATCAA
>CAYQZD010000143.1:0-9013 GCA_964421875.1 uncultured bacterium | reverse complement strand
GCCAAGACTGCCATTCATTAGCCTGCGAAATGGTGAACGGCGACCGTCTGCTTTCTGATTGGATTGAGGAAAAGACGGCGGGGAAAGCGAAGCCGTTCGCTTCGTTCTCGGATACGAATTTGGCGTCTTTCGAGGGGGAATTGACTGTAGAAGACGCTTATTTGGACAGCGGGGGAAACCTGGTGGACGGGGATATATTTCAAGTGTCCGGGGACCGGGAGAACATGACTTACATCCTTCAACGGGCGGCGCTGGAGGGAAAGGATAAACTGAGTAAAAAAGCGATGGAAGACTTTCCGGTTCCGGCGGAAAAGGCGATGACCAATGAAATCAACGCAAAAATCGGGGAGTGGCTGGCGCGCAAACCGACATTAGCGGACAAACTGCGGGAAAAGGAGCGGGAAATCGACCGGATTGTCCTCGACGCTTGCGAGGATTTGAGCGAAGATGAGAAGAACACGATAATCAGACGCTGCTCCGAATTTCCCCTCTCCGAAGTGTTGAAAACTCCGCTTCCGGGGAAACCAAGCAAGAAGATAAAAGTTAAAACCTATGTGGACAGGTATAAGTGATAAAATGATGAATGATGAATACTGAATGATGAATGCAGTGCGCCGAAAACCGAGTAACGATTAACCAGTGACCAATATATGCTATCCAATTTAATCACAGCCATAGTCGGCACCAAGAAACAGCGGGATGTGAAGAAGCTCCTGCCCTATGTGGCGGAGATTAACGAACATTACGACGGCTTGCAGGGGCTGACGGACGATGAACTCCGCGCCAAGACGGATGAATTCAAGGCTCGCCTGGCTGAAGGCGAGACCCCGGACGATATTATGGCCGAGGCTTTCGCGGTAGTCAAGGACGCCTGCCGGCGGCTGGTGGGGAAATCCTGGACTGCGGCGGAGCACGAGATAACCTGGGATATGGTGCCCTTCGATGTGCAGCTCATCGGCGCGATAGTGCTGCATCAGGGGAAAATTTCGGAGATGGCCACCGGTGAGGGGAAAACACTGGTGGCTACAATGCCCCTCTATTTGAACGCGCTGGAGGGGAAGGGGGCGCACCTGGTCACTGTGAACGACTACCTTGCCCGCCGGGACGCGGAATGGATGGGGCAAATCTATGAGTTCCTGGGTCTCACTATAGGCTGCATTCAGTCGCAAATGTCCCCCTCCGAGCGTCGGGAACAGTACGCCTGCGATATAACCTACGGCACCAACAATGAGTTCGGTTTCGACTACTTGCGGGACAATATGGTGGTTTCGCCGGAACATATTGTGCAGCGGGGTCATCACTACGCTATAGTGGACGAGGTGGATTCGGTGCTGATAGACGAGGCGCGGACGCCGCTCATTATCGCGGGGCCCTCTAATGTGTCGGACAGCCAGCGTTTTGCGCGGCTGAGGCCTCCGGTGGAGCAATTAGTGCGGCGTCAGCGGGACGTTATCAATAAGATTGTGGAAGCTGCAGAAGAGGGTATGAAACGGGAAGAGGAGGCGCAGGCGGCGATCAACCTTTTCATCGCCAACAAGGGGGCTCCCAAGCACCGGAGGCTGCGGAAAATTTTGGAGGAGGGTCACGCCAAGCGGCTGATGCAGGAGGGCGAAAAGGACTTCCTATTGAAGACCAGCTCCCAGGGCGGATTCAATCTGAGCCGTGAGGAATACTTCAAGAACCTGCTCTATTTCATCGATGAGAAGGAACATTCCATCACCACCACCGAGCAGGGTGATGAGATATTGGCGAAGTATATGGGTGTTACCGCCGACGATTTGAATCCGCCAAATTTTTCGGAAGAGATTTACGAAATCGAGCAGGACTCTCACTACACCCCTCAGCAGAAGGCGAAATTGCGGTTGGAGGTGGAGGATAAATTCACCCGCATTTCGGAGCAGAAGCACGACATATCGCAGCTCCTGCGCGCCTACACCCTCTATGAGAAGGATGTGGAGTATGTGGTTCAGGAGGGGCAGGTGAAAATCGTGGACGAGTTCACCGGGCGGTTGATGCACGGCCGGCGCTATTCCGAAGGGCTCCATTCCGCTATCGAGGCCAAGGAGGGTGTGCGCATCGAGCAGGAGACCCAGACTATCGCCACCATCACCCTGCAGAACTACTTCCGGCTCTATGACAAACTTGCGGGAATGACGGGAACTGCGGAGACTGAGGAGACGGAATTCTGGAACATATACAAGCTGGAAGTGATGGTTATTCCCACCAACGAGCAGGTGCGCCGGAACGACAGCGAAGACCAGATATACCGCACCAAGCGGGAAAAGTACAACGCAATAATCGACGAAATCAAGGACTGCCACCAGCGGCGTCAGCCTGCGCTGGTTGGGACTGTGACGGTCGATGTTTCCGAAACTCTGTCTCGGATGCTGAAGCGGGCGGGGATTCCTCACAACGTGTTGAACGCCAAGCAGCATCAGAAGGAAGCGGAGGTGGTTTCTCACGCCGGTCAGCCCGGGGCGGTCACCATCGCCACCAATATGGCCGGGCGCGGCACCGATATCAAGCTGGGCGCGGGGGTGGTCAAGTGGAACGGCGAGCTGGGGGATAAATCCCAGGCTGAAGGGGGCTTGCACATCATCGGCACCGAGCGGCACGAATCGCGGCGCATCGACCGGCAGCTTCGGGGTCGTTCCGGGCGGCAGGGGGACCCGGGCTCTTCTCGTTTCTACCTGTCGCTGGAGGACGATTTGATGCGGCTGTTCGGTTCGGAGCGGATTGCGGCAGTGATGGATCGGATGGGAGTGCAGGAGGGTGACGTCATCACCCATACGCTAATCACAAAATCCATCGAGCGCGCTCAGAAGCGGGTGGAGATGCACAATTTCGACATCCGCAAGCACCTGCTGGAGTATGACGATGTGATGAATCAGCAGCGGGAGGTTATCTATTCCCGCCGCCGGGCGCTGCTGCTGGGGGACAATCCCGAAGGGGAAGTTCATAAAATCATCGAGGAGTACGCCGACTACATTATAGAGGAGTTCGCCGACCCCACCGTCAACGCCGATTCCTGGGACTGGAAAGCTATCAACGACAAGCTGGCGCGGACTATGCTGGTTCACCTCGGCTTGAGTGACGAGGAAATTCCCGCGCTGACGGAAGAGGACTTACGGACAAGGATTATCGAGGCTGCTCGCAAAAACATAGAATTCAAGAAGGGGGAATTTGGCGAGGAAATCGCGGAAAAGCTGTTCCGCTACGCCCCGCTGCGCATCATCGACGATAAATGGAAGGACCACCTCTACGAGATGGACCGCATCAAGGAGGGGGTGGGGCTGCGGGCCTACGGTCACAAAGACCCCTTGATTGAATACAAGCGGGAGGGATTCCAGATATTCACCGAACTGCTCGACTCCATCAACGAGGAGACTTTGAAGGTGGTCTATCGGGCGCAATTGGCTCCGGCGCATCAGGAGCGGGAGCCTGCTCCGTCGCGGATGAGCCTGGTGCACCAGGAAGCGACCAACCTTGGCTTCGGGGGCGGCGAAGGCGGCGGCGCGCCTTCGGGAGTTCCTCAGTCCGGCGCAGGTCCTCCGCTGCCGGGCAAACGTAAGCCGGTGAAGGCTATGCCCAAGGTAGGCCGCAACGACCCCTGCCCCTGCGGCAGCGGGAAGAAATATAAGCATTGTCACGGGAGGGTATAGTTGGGATTCAGGAATCGGGATTCGGGATTCAGGATTCGGGATTCAGGATTCAGGAATCGGGATTCAGTAATGTGGGGTATTCGGACCTACCGTAAACAAACGAAAAAGATAGAGATGTCGGCTTTGGATAAGCCGACCTACAATTAACGATATTATGTCGAATTCGAGGGCGAATCCGACGCCGCAGTATAAATAAAATGCCCCGCTTCTATCAAGCGGAAAGCGCGGAAGCGATCCAGCGTATTTGGGAGCTGTTCAAGGAATACGGCGATTGGCTGGGGGAAGACCTCTATTTCCAGGGTTTCGAGGAGGAATTGAGCGGACTGCCGGGCGAATACGCTCCTCCCGAAGGGAGGCTGTGGCTGATTGAGGTCAATGGGGAAAACGCCGGGTGCGCCGCGCTGCGAAAGTTCTCCGATGGAATCTGCGAGATGAAACGGATGTATCTTCGTCCGCATTACCGGGGGCGGGGAATCGGTCGGACGATTGCGGAGCGTCTTATCGCTGAAGCCCGGGCGATTGGCTACCTTAAAATGCGCCTGGACACGCTGGAAAGAATGAAAGAAGCCACCGCGCTTTACCGGTCGTTAGGTTTCAAAGACATACCGCCTTACCGTTATAATCCTATCGAGGGGGCGGTGTATTTGGAATTGGAGTTGAAATCGGAATAATTTTCGGTTGTGAGCAGAAACATTGACAAAGGTAGATGAGTTTAATATATTGCCTTTGAAAAGTCAGAAATAAGGGGGGGGATTAATTATATTTAACTTGAACCGGTATGCACGAGAAATTAGTCGAAATTTTAGTTATCCTGATGGATAAAATCAAGCGGAAAGGTCTGGGCGGCGGACAAATGGAACTCCTCACCGGCGAACTCCAGGACCAGGGGTATTCTCAGCAGGAGATATCGACCGCTTTTTCTTTTCTCATCGAACGGGCGCAGGATTCGTCTTCGGTATCTGCGCCCGATTCCAGGTCTTTTCGGGTACTTAACGATGTAGAGCGCATATTCATATCCAAGGAAGCTTATGGTTACCTGCTTCAACTCGCCTCGCTGGAACTCATCAGCCCGGGCGAGCTTGAAGGTATAATCGACAAGGCGTTGATGGTAGCGACTCCGTTTTTAAGCATCGACGACATCAAACTTCTCGCCGCAGAGGTTCTGTTCGATATCCCCGGCGGCATCGACTTCAGCGGCGAAAACCTCCCCCCCACCGACACTGTTCATTGATTCAGCCCTGCGACTCACCGCAGGCATTCAAAGGAGTTTCTCCGCCGCCGGTAATTCTTATGGGCAGGTATGAGAATCGCTGCAAGCCGATGGATTGTTTAAGTTTTGAGCAATGACTTAAACCATCATTCGATGGATTCTCTTCGCGAACCATCGCACAAGGAAGGATGAAAATTATCGGCTCGCTGATTGACGCTGCCGCTATTTTCAGGATATAGCGATTCCAAAAAAGATTGTCCTATGATTTGTCACTCCTGGCAAGCAGGAGTCCAGTAAATAATACAAATACAAGAAGATGGATTCCCGCTTTCGCGGGAATGACATCCTTTTTCCGTCATTCTTTTCAAGAATGACTATAAATTGAGTGATGATGAAATCTCTGGTCGTAGTAGAATCTCCCGCCAAGGCAAAAACCATCTCCCGCATCCTGGGAAAAGAGTTTACCGTCAAGGCCTCGGTGGGACATATTATAGATTTGCCGCAAAGGGAACTCGGCGTAAACATCGAAGAGGGATTCGCTCCGGATTATCAGGTCATTCAGGGTAAAGAAAAGATAATCAGCGAGCTTAAGAAAACCGCGGCTAAGGTCGACATAATTCTGCTCGCTACCGATCCCGACCGCGAGGGTGAAGCTATAGCCCAGCATATCTCCGATGTGATCCAAGGAGACGGTAAAACGGTGGGACGGATTATGTTCCACGAGATCACCAAGGAAGCGGTGCTGAAGGCGGTGGCGAATCCCGGCAGCATCGATTTGAAGAAGGTGGACGCTCAGCAAGCGCGCCGGATTCTCGACCGCTTGGTGGGCTATCAAGTGAGCCCGATGCTGTGGCGCACCGTTTCCAAAGGTCTTTCAGCGGGAAGAGTGCAGTCGGTCGCCCTGCGGCTGGTCTGCGAACGAGAGGCGGAAGTTACCGCTTTCGTTCCCGAAGAGTTTTGGACCATCGACGCCCGTTTGAAAACCCGCTCGGAAGAAGAATTCACCGCCCGCGCGATTCGATTCAAGACAAAAAAGCTCCAAATTGGGAATGAAAGCGAATCCAACGAGCGCATTGAAGTTCTGCGGCGTGAAGATTATATTCTTAAGAACCGCAGTGAAAAGAATGTCATACGCCGCCCTCCCCCGCCCTTCATCACCAGCACTCTCCAGCAGGAAGCTTCCCGCAGACTTGGTATCTCCACTTCAAAAACGATGAAACTCGCCCAGTCTCTCTACGAAGGAGTCGAACTGGGTGAAAAGGGTCAGACCGGTCTCATCACCTATATGCGCACCGATTCGGTGCGCTCCGCGCCTCAAGCCATCGCCGCTGCCCGCGATTACATCTCGGGGAAATTCGGGACCGATTACCTTCCCTCCCGTCCGCGAATTTTCAAGACCAAGGGCAGGGCTCAGGAAGCTCACGAAGCCATCCGCCCCACCAATCTGAAACTGGAGCCGGGGAAAATCAGCAAACATCTCAGCCGGCCGCAATTTCTGTTGTACAAGTTAATTTACGAGCGTTTTGTCGCCTCTCAGATGGCGGACGCTGTTTTCAAGCAGACCACCCTGGATATAGCCGCCGGCGATTACCTTTTCCGCGCCGCAGGTTCAGTACCCGTCTTCCGCGGATTCCTGCAATTATTGGCAGACACGGAAGAGACCGGTAAATCGGACAAAGACAAACCCTCGAAACTACCCAAGAACATCGCCATTGGTGAAAAACTCAGCCTTATTAAGCTGCTGCCGGAACAGCATTTCACCGAACCACCGCCTCGCTACACCGAAGCCACGCTGGTAAAAACCTTGGATGAGCAGGGAATCGGCCGCCCCTCGACCTACGCCGCCATTATCACCACATTGTTCGACCGGAATTACATCCAGCGGGAAGAACGGAAACTGCATCCCACGGAACTGGGAATCACTGTCAACGGTATTCTGGTAAACTATTTCCCTGAAATCTTCAATGTGGATTTCACCGCTCAGATGGAAACCCGGCTTGACGATATCGAGGCGGGTAAATTAGGCTGGGTGAATGTGGTGGAGGATTTCTACCAGCCTTTCCGTACTACACTGGAAGCTGTGAAAGACCGCAAGGACGAGATTAAACGCTCACTGCAGGAAAAGACGGGCGAAAAGTGCGAGAAGTGCGGTTCGGATATGGTTATCAGGTGGGGCCGTAACGGTAAATTCATCGCCTGCAGCGCTTTTCCGCAGTGCCGCAATACGCGACCTCTGGAGGAAGAAGAAGAACCCGCCACTTCGGAGAAGACTTGCCCCAAATGCGGGGCGAAGCTGATAGTAAAAAGCGGCAGATTCGGCAAGTTTATGGCTTGCCCCAATTATCCAAAATGCCGGCATATTGAACCGATTGACATTGGAGTAAAATGCCCCAAGGAAGGCTGCGGAGGTAAATTAGTTGAAAGGCGCTCCAAAAAAGGGAAAATCTTCTTCGGCTGCAGCAACTATCCTAAGTGCGACTTTATGACCTGGAACCGCCCGGTTGCGGAGGAATGCCCCAATTGCGGTAACAAGTATATGGAAATCCGCCGGTCTAAGGGCGAGGAATTCCTGGTCTGCCCCGAATGTAAACACAAAGTTGAGCAATAATGAAGGCTGAACTGGCGGAACAAGTCGGTCTTTTCGACCGTTTCCTGGACGAATGCTATTCTCCGCGCACCGCCGATTCTTACCGGCGAGACCTCAAGGACTACTTGAAGTTTATGGTGGATTACGCCGGAACTGAAGCGCTTGAAATCGGATTATGCGACCGCCTGTCTGTGAGGTCGTATATCGGTTCGCTGCACCGTTCGGGGCGGAGTTCAGCCACTATTCACCGCCGGATAGCGGCTTTGACCTGTTTCTTCGACTTCCTGCGGCGGCATAAGTTCATCGATAAGAATCCAGTGCTGGGTTTACCCCGGCCCAAACTCAAAAAAGGGCTGCCGCCTTTTATCGAGGAGGCAGACCTGGAACGGATACTCGATTCCCTGCCATCGGAAACAGCCGGGGAAAAGCGGGATAGGGCGATGATGGAGGTTTTCTACGGCGGGGGATTGAGGCTGGCGGAACTTATCGCACTCAGGCTGACGGACTTCGACCAGGAGGGATTCCTGCGGGTGATGGGTAAAGGCTCCAAGGAACGGTTGACTCCGCTGGGTAAACGGGCGGTCGAGGCTTTGAGGGAATACCTCAAAGTGCGGGGCGAGTTGCTAAGTAACAGATACAGCGAGGCCCTGTTTGTCTCCAGCCGCGGGGTTTCTATGAGCCCTCGCAGCATTCAAATGCGGGTCAAACGCATTTTGGATTCAATTTCAGGGAATTTAAGCCCTCATTCCCTTCGTCACGCTTTCGCCACGCATATGATGCGTCGGGGCGCCGACCTTCGCGCCATCCAGGAACTGCTGGGGCACGAGAACCTCACCGCAACGCAGATTTATACTCATTTTTGCCCGGAGGATTTAAAAGACATTTATTCCAGAACTCATCCCAGAGCCTAAAAGGGGGATTCGAAAGCCGGAACAATATTAGAAATATGAAAGACAGTGGTATTGTTTACACAATAATGAAGTTTTCATCCGGCTGACGAAACAAAATTAAATCAACATAATAATTCGTATGGAGGACGAGATGAGAATCAATATCTCAGCACGGCATTTCAAAGCATCGGACAACCTTAAGGAATTCGCCCGCGACGAGGTGATGCGGCTCAAAAAGTACTACGATGGGATTATCGACTGTGAAATTGTCTTCGATAAACAGCGTGAAGTTAGGAGCTGTGAGATTGCTACCAAAGTTTATGGAACGGTTCTGAATGCCAGCGTCTCCAGCGATGACCACTTCAAATCGACTGTGGGCGCCGTGGACAAACTTGAAAGGCAGCTTCGAAAATACAAAGCTAAACTACGAAACCCAAGATATCCAAAAATCAACGTGGAAGCGGATTAGTCTATTAAATCGATTGGGAAACTCTTTTACGTTCTATCAATATTTAACTAATGTCTAATTCTATCAGGGCAAATGTTGGAGAAAATTGCATAATAATATAGGTTTACTTTAATATATTAACTGAATGGTATCACTTTAGTTTTGTGAAGCGCCTGCATAATTCGTCAGTCCCGCAAGTGAACGAAGTGAACGCGT
>CAYQZD010000142.1:0-9132 GCA_964421875.1 uncultured bacterium | reverse complement strand
ATTATAAGCCCGTGATTGATAATATATGGTTCACCCCCACAGGCGTGGGGAATGCCTGGGAAGCTGTAATAACCAATCATTGATTACGGGTTCACCCCCACAGGCGTGGGGAATGCTTCTTGAGCCTTCCGTCCTTCCCGGATTGAGATGGTTCACCCCCACAGGCGTGGGGAATGCATAGGAGCCCCAGGGTCAGGACCCGGGGCGGATGGTTCACCCCCACAGGCGTGGGGAATGCGTCTGCGTCCGTAAGGTGCTACCGGGATAGGAGGTTCACCCCCACAGGCGTGGGGAATGCGCTTCGCGTGACCTTGCGCCCGCGCGCCGTCCGGGTTCACCCCCACAGGCGTGGGGAATGCCCTTTGTTTTATCAACCACTTAGCTTCCGTTTTATCAGCTTAAGTCCCTCATAGTCCGCGATGACCCGGTCCCGGTCACCCACCATCCTCATATCGAACCCTTGTTCGTTGTTAGTGGACCAGATTTGCACCGCCGCCCCTTCTCCCAGCTTTTCCAGGTATTTATGCCAAAGGCGGTCTCGAACCAGGGCGGACACTTGTCCGACGAACACCCCGGCTTTAACTTCAATCAGCCAGCGGCTCAGCAGTCCGCGGAAAGAAGGGGACACCTTTTCAACTATCAAGACCATCATCTTTCTTATCCTCCGTTTCTTTATCGACCGGATTCCAGTAGGGAAGGGGTTTGTGCGGGTCTTCATTTTCATCCCATTGCCGGGAAGCCTGGGGTTCGGCGGCGGCTTCCCCGGTTTTAATTTTCGCCTTTCCCTCGCCGCAGAGGAAGAGCCGGTCAATATCCGGTATTATCCGTTGTAACAAGCGGCTCCGATGGAATTGGTCGCGGCAGGTCTTCCGCACTTCCGATTCCAGTTTGTTCACGCCGGCGGCGGCGGCTCGAAACGCCGCCGGAATAGTCATCTCCGCCTTGTAGAGGTCGGCGATGTCGAAGACGAAGGAGAGCTGCTTGCCGGAATGGATGAATCCCAGCGCGGGGGAATATCCCGCCGCCACGATAGCGCAATGGCAAATACCATATAAACAGGCATTTGCGGTGGATAACGCTCGATTGACATCGTCCCCGCTCCGCCAGTTTTTCCGGTCGTAGCTCCGTCCCTTCCATTCCACACCGGTTTCCCGCGCCGCGGCGGCATAGGATTCTCTGACCCGAACTCCCTCCATTCCCCGGAGCTGCTCCAGCGTCAACGAGATGTCGAAGTTGATACCTAATCTAAGAGCGTACATCGCTCTCACCACCCGCATCCGGGCGGCCTCATCCCCCCATAGGCGCGCCTGGCGTTCCATCTTATACCCTTTCTGGGTCTCGCCAATTCCATGCGCGTAATACCTGACCCCCTGTTCACCGCACCATACTATCATACAGCCGCTGTCCGCCAGGATTTTGACCGCTTCGTGTGTGATGGAGCAACCGGGTCCCAGCATCAATAAATTCAACGCCGTAGCCGGGACTTCGGTCACCCCTTCCTGGTCGTAAGCCGCCACCGCCTGCGCGGAGCGGTCGATTTTGGCGCGCTCCAGATAGATGAAGCTAATCGAATCCCGCAATTTGGGCAGAGAGCGAAAATCAAGGTCTCGCATAACGACCTCCCTTTCAATTTTCAAGTTTTTATATCGATTCCACTAAAAAGAAAATCTTGTAACAAGTGTCTTCATCGCAGCCGGGCTAAAGACAGCAGTCCGAAACCGAAGGCTTTAGCGGAGCCGACCCCTTCCCGCACCGCCGTCTCCAGTCTGCCGCCGGAAACGACCTCGACCGTGCCGTCGAACTGCAGGCCGAAAAGCGCCACCGGATGACCCTCTTTATCCCGGAATCGATACTGTTTTCCCGGCGAAGCCATTACCGCGAGCAGCTTTCCCCCCGCCGCTTCAATCTTCCGCTCCAGCCATTGCATGTATTCTTCCCGACGGTATAAAGCAAAACGTTTCCCTTCACGCTTGACCGTAGGGTTAGCGCGCAGACGGAAACGACAGCGCTCGCCCGGGGAGAAATGCGGTTCGAAGCGCTTGATGACCGGCGGCTGCGTTAAATAGGTCTCGTTTTGTGAAACCGCCTCCCAGCAGGGCTCGCACAGTGATTGCGCCAGCACATAACGCTCCTCGCTGCGCTTCTCTTCGATACGGAAAAGACAGCGCGCCGCTTTAAAAGCCGCTTCCCCCTGACCGAATCCTTGCGAAAGGGTGCGGTGCATTTCATAAGGGTCAGCCAAATCTTTGCGCGCCCGGCGGGAGCGAATATTAGGGATAAGTTTAGAAAGATAAACCATATCAACTCTCCTTTCTTTTAATCCGGCGCACTTGGCGGAAGCCGAACAGCCGCGCCTGGTTCCGCTGGATTACATCCTGCCGGACAAATTCTCCCTCCGCATCCTCCAGCCAAATGAGCGGCGATGGTTTCGGCGTTCGCTCTTTAAATTGCGCGTCTTTCCAAGAGAACTCATACGCGAGGAGCGCCGCTTCGATGTTGTCGTAATCCTCGGTGAAAGCCTCGAACACCGGGCGGGTGGGAATACAGGCTTTCCGGCCCAGATAAAACGGCCAATGGGGATGCTTGACCGCCGCGGCGCATTCCGCTAAAAGCCCTGGAGGGGCAGCCGCCGTCTCCTCCATGGCGGCGAGGAAGGAAGCGTCTTCGAGATAATCGCGGGGCGAAAGTATGGTGGCTTGCCTGTACGACTGCACACTTTCCCAGCTGCCGGTGCGGTTGTTAGCCGCTTTGAATTTTCCTCCCGCGGTCGGAAGATAGCCGGTAATCGTCTGATAGTCTTCCACCACCCGCCCCGGCGCCTCCACCCGCACTCCGAATCGAAGCCCGCGGTCGAGTTCCAGCAGGCGCTCGCCATAAACCGGAATCCCTAACGCGCAGCCCAACAGCCCCAACACTCCTGACTTGGTCGGCTCCGGCGCAGTGTCGCGGGAATCCCAGCGTGAACGGGCGCCCCACGACTGCCAGACCCCCTCCAGCCGCAATAGAAGCGCCGGCTTACCCATTATTGACCTCATCTTCAATTTTTTCGAGTAGAACTTTCAAGTTTTCCACCCGCTCCACTCCCTCGATTGTTACCTTGGGATGTTCGGGGGCGAGCAGCCAGCGCCTGCGGGATTCCAAATTGAATCCCGAGGTCAGCGCCTCGATATGCTGTCCCAGTTTCTCCAGTGAATTGTCCACCAGACTTTCTTTCTCCGAGCGCCATGCGGGTTCGACGAAGGCGTTGGCGTAACTGACCGGGGTTTTATGGGGGCGCACTTCCACCAGAACAGCCGAGGGGAGTTGGTGCGCGGCGAAACTGTTCTGTTTTCCGGTGGGAGTGACCCGGACCGCGGCTTCCAGCAGCGCAGCGGCGGCCCGGGCGGCGAGTTCGCGGGCTTCTGCCGCCTCTTCCGCTGAAACTTCAATGCCGAAAGGTTTGCCGGTGAGGTTGTCGGTCAAACCTTCGGGGTCGAGGTTGAAATACTTATAGTATGTGGCTGAGTTGTACTCCACATCGCCAATCATATCGGCGCCGGTCTCTTCGTGAGATTGAAGGTCATCCACCGCCGTGAAGTAATCGAATTCGTGGTCAACCTTGTGAGTAGAAAGAGCGTGCGCCACCTGGCAGGAAGCCTGGACATTGAGCGCTGGATTGTCTGCGACCATCCTACCGAAAAGTCCGAGGTCCACGGCTTGGGCGGCGCGCTGCATCCTTGAAATACAATCTTCAACCTGCTTAGACCTTTTCTCTTCTTTCGACTTATCTTCCTCCGTTGCGGTTTGTTCCTCGCCCTCTTTTTTCTTGCCTTTTTTGGAGGATTTAAGGAAATAATCCCAATAGTCTTCGAGGCATTTTTCCGCCTCCTCCACTTCATGCCAACTGACAAACAGCGACACCGCGGTTCTTTCATTGTTCTTGTCAAGTTTGGAATAGACCGCGGAGATGAACTTTTCCACGGCGCGGGGGATTTCTTCTTCCGGCTTTTTATCGGTGAAGCGTTTGACTAACTCCGCTTTCAAGTTCCGGGAACGGAGGGAAAGACGCCCCTCCATTTTCTGCTCAAATATATCGGATTTACGGATGCTCCGCTTCAAGCACTGGCTGGAGATGCGGGCGCGGCGGGCGCCGCCGAAAACGCACTCCTTGGGGCTGCCGGTGTCGTCCCGGTTAAGGTTAGCGGGAGCGTGGTTTTGAATGATGTGGAATTCAATCAACATTTTCAGTGTCCTCCTGATTTTTTGTTTCAGATTCTTCTTTTTTAGTAAATTCCGGGGCATAGAACGAAGCCGCCCAGCGCTTTTGCACCCATTTCCGGGAATTTCGCCAGTGCAGTAAATCGGCGAGTAGCTGCGCCCAATTCACCCCCACCTCATGGGAAGCGGCCAGTTTGACCGCCTGGCGGAGGTGAAAAGCGAGGGAACCGCCGGAATGGGGGTACTCTTCCGTAGAGTCGAGCAGGATGCGGAAGCGGCGTTCCACCGCTTCGGAATCATTCCGTTTCACGCCAATCCGCCTCATTGTGCTTCCGAAGTCTTTTTGCGGGAAATATTTACCCGGTGGATTCAGTGGCATCAATGTGGCGGCAAGAAAGTATATTTCCTGCTTATATAGCTCTAATCCATCCAAATACCGAAAAATCCACATCGCCTTCCGGGATTCGGCGATGGTGTTGCCGGCGTTCCGTTTCAGTATCGCCAACTCGCCGGGTTCGAGTTTAGCGATAGTTTCGACGAACCGCGACACTCGTTTGGGGATGAAAGACTTTGGCGATGGTGTTTGTTCTGTTGTTGGTGCGATATCAATCATAATTCCTCCTCAAATGATAATTCCGATTGTGTTGGTTTATCCTTCTTTTGCTTTTTATCGTTTTTCGAGGGCGGGTTGAAGAGTCGGTATGTCTTATTTCTATATAGGCTGCGGGCTTCGGTCTGGCGGGCGAGGGCGCGGGCGTCGGTGTCGAGGTCACGAATCGCCTCCTCCAGTGAATTCTCGCCTATCCTTTGCGCCGCCTTCGCCCAATCAGCTTTAGCTTGAGCCAGCGCTTCTTCCCGCCCCTGACCGCAAGGCAGCGCAGCGAGCGCTTCCAGCAGGCGCTCGTATTCCGGCTTCAAATCCGCCCAGAAACGGCGCTGCGCGGAAGTGATGATGGTGTTAAGGGGGTTTTTATTACTCGCGCCATCACGGGGGAAGTTTTTCTTAATCGCCTGCCGAAGATATAGGCTGACGATTTCCGCTTTATCCATCGCTCTTTGAGCCTCGCTGGCGTTGAGATCAAGTCGGAGCAAAGAAGCCGGCAACGTTAGCGTCTCCCGCTGCCATTCGAAGATTTTCATCTTCATGTCGGTGCGCATCCCATAGGCGACCAATCGCACTGTTCCGAGCGATTGTATCTGACCATAAGCGGCAAAATCGGCGAGTTGGTTAATCAGCAAGGGCCGGTCGAACTGTATTTTTCCATTTTCCGATGTATAAGAGTTCTTTTTAAGCAAAGCGATGGGTCCAAGGTCGCGCCAGAGTTCTCTTCCTTCTTGCGGACGCAAAGGGATATGTTTATCGGAAATTTTATAAGGGACTGCAGGATCGGTCCACTCGAAATCGCAGGCCGCATTTTTTTCAAAGAACATTTCCCGAATAAGGCACTCCTTTTCAGTTCCTAAAAAGCTGCATTCGCCGCCTTCTTCAGGCTTGAACAGGATTTTTCGGGGGCGCCAGGTCAACGATTCCAGCAGTCCCGCCGATTTTCGCCTGCCATCGCTGAAATGACGCTCGTCCCTCCAAGCGGGCGGTGCATTCGGTACCGCTGATGGGAGATACATAACATAACTATTCAAAAGAATCGTATGGAAAACCGACTTTCCTGAAATCAGAATATACCAGGGCGGCGCGCCGTTGATGGAGGGCGACAATCCGGCGCCGCCAGCGGTCATAAACGGCGCTACCGTCGTTAATAGCCGCGCGGCGCCTGCTGGTGATACATAGAAAATGTTTTCGTTGCAGTGGTGGAAAACGAAGGCATTTGTGCCAGTAGGAACCGCCGGGAGTAAATTGGCGACCGGTTTCAAGTTTTTTCCGCGCATCCCCGCTTCCTGCAGGAAAGGAAACTTCGAATGAAATAAGTCGAAGCGGTCGTTCCATCTTTGAAAATAATTATCGACTGGTTCAGAAGAAAAGCGGCCCTTCTGCCATAGTTCATGCCAATTTTCGTTTTCAAATCCAAGTTCAAAAATGTCCATTACCAATGCAGTCAGCAATCGATAAAGACCAAACTCAACGAGTGGTATAGGGTCGCGAATTTCGCTTATATTCTCCGCCTGAAGAAGTAAATCGCGAAAACCGAGGTTCAAGTATGAACCATCCGGCTTAATAACCGGTATCCATGGTTCGAAGCGAAGGTCGAAATCAGCCATTTTTATCCTCCATTATTAGTTTAACACCTAATTCGAGATTGTCTTCGATGTGAATTATTGAATTTTTATATTGCGTTCGCCAACACCCTTGACTCAAGGGCAATATCTTCGATTTTCTCAGCCACTTAGCTCCGTTAAGTATCGCAGGAGACCGTTCATACGCTCCTTTAAACCACCTGACCGGTAAATTGACCTTGTTGAGGAAAATCGATTTTTGGGTTTCGATATCCGGCGGCGTTTCTCGCATTGCGGCTTCTAACAACCGGTCATCGTCAAGCATAATCACAGTGACGCTGTCGTCTCCGACTCTGGTCTGCGCGTAAAAATAACGGTTTCGCTCCCCGTCCTCGGTCTCTTCGACCGGTAAATTAGTATAAGCTAAGGAAAATTTGCCACTTAGAGGCGGCGCAATCAAATGCAATCGACCGCCATTTTCATCATCAGCTTTCTTATCTTCAAGTTTTTTATCCGCTTCCTCAATAATTTTCAGCGGAAATCCCTCACACACCGCGTCTTTCCCGTAAACCCCTTCCACCAATTCCCGGTATTCTTCCGGCAGGTTCAATTTTTCCCGCCCCCTCAGCGCCGTTATGGTCCGCAACAACAATGCGGGCTGGTAAACTATACCGGTCGCGCCCAGTTCCCTTAAATCACTGAGCGAAGCCGGCGGCGTCAGTAAATGAAAGCGCGGTTTTATTCCCGTCGGACGTTTTCCCCGTTCGTGCCGGTGCAGCCGGCCGGCGCGCTGCAGTATGAAATCTATCGGGGCGAGCTGGCTTATAATTACATCGAAATCCACATCCAGACTCTGTTCCACCACCTGGGTCGCCACCAGGATGGAGCGGGCGGGCCGATGATAACCATCGGATTCCCCTTTTCCGAAAAGACTTTTCACCTTATCCTCTATTTCCGCCCTCCGCCAGGCGCGGAAGCGGGCGTGATAAAGATAAAGCTCCACTCCGGCCGGCGCTCGTTCCTTCAGTTTTACGAATACTTCCTGCGCTCCCCGGACCGTGTTCATCAGCGCAACGGCGCACCCGCCCTGCGCCGTCTCCTGTAAAGCCAAATCGGCGATGAACTCGGAATCATCCAGCCTCCCTTCATAATACATAAGGTTAACGCTTCGCCGCCGCCGGGAATCCGCTTCAAAGGATATTTGTCGTAAAGGCTGTTCGTTGGAAGCGACGGTAATTAGCGGATAATGGTCGGTGAAAGACGGTTCCAATTCACAGCCGAGGTAGGTTTCGAGAAGCTCCCTTTTCTGTTTCTCCGCTAAAGTCGCGGACAGCAATATCACCGGTATTCCCAGCGCCCGGCACCATTCCAGCAATCGCTTCAATATCGTGGACATATACGCATCGTAAGCGTGAACCTCGTCCACAATTAGAACTTTACTGGCGAGTCCGAACAACCGCAGGAAACCGAACTTGACATTAAGCGCCGCCATCAGCGCCTGGTCGATGGTTCCCACGCCATTGGTTGCCAGTAAAGCGCGTTTACTGGGGCGGAACCAATCGATGCGTTCAACCGGGTCGGTATCCTCTTGTCGTGATGATTTTTCAGCGGTTTCAACCGGGTTCGTTTTATCAAGCAGCCAAGCCCTGCCGTGAACCAGCCGCACTGATTCTTCGGGGTGAATTCGTTTGATAAATTCTCTGACCCTGGTGTGCATTTGATTGCTGGTCGCTTCGGTGGGAAGCGCGAAATACAGGCCGCGAACACAACCATTCCGTTTCCAATGTTCAGATAGTAGCAGCGCCGCTTCGCTTTTTCCTTCGCCGGTGGGCGCTTCGATGATGACCAAACCCACAGGCATTTTATCATCGATGAGCGTTTCCACAGTCTTTTGAAGCGGCCGGATATCGCCTAAATCCGGCCATAAATCGTTGAATTGGGGGTTCTCGTTTTGCGGAACAGGGCAGCTTGAAGCGAGATTCAGGCTGTCAACGACCCGGTCCGCGACGCTGCAAGCCGCCTGAAAATATTCCTGAAAATTATCATTATAGGGTAGTCCGGGATGGCGGAAAAGGGTTTCATTTGAAGCAATCCAATCGGAGAATACGATGAGCCCGGAAAGAAGAAGACCGGTGCGACTGGCGTCTTCAAAGCGTTTCGGATAATAAGGCGGAGGGGTGAACACATCCCACAATTCAGCTGCGAGCCGTTCTCTAATAGTTTCCCAAAGCTGCCACCGATCGGGTTGAATTTGCTCACTGTCAGGGTCATCCCCTATTTCAAAATTGAATTCGCCATGGTGCCCGCACAGCGTCGCAGCAGCCACATCGGCGGCATTTTGCCCCCAGCATTTGGTTTTTTCCAGGTGTTTTCTTATCCATTCCCCGCTGCGAGCCCAATGGCGAAATCCGTGAGGCTCATCGGCGGTGTATAGACTATGCTTACAAAGGAGTTTTTTCTGATTCTCATCTTTGCATTGAAACTGCGCGTCAGCTTTACCTATATCATGCAGAGCGACAAGGTAGTCTATCCATTCTGGCGGGAGTTCTGTAGGCAGGTTGAAAATCCGCTGCAGCTGGTGACATACAGCGGCGGTTTCTAATAAATGACAGATGAGAGGCAGCGGTTCACGATAGTCGTAGGTTTTACCCCAAATCTCCATCAACAAACTAAATGGAATTCTATCCATATAGTAATCACTCCCTATTAACAGAGAGCGTTGACAATTTCAGGTTAGATTAGCTTTGTGTTTTCCGTATGTTTTGA
>CAYQZD010000141.1:0-9142 GCA_964421875.1 uncultured bacterium | reverse complement strand
TAAAGCGGGAATCCATCTTCTTGTATTTGTATTATTTACTGGACTCCTGCTTGCGTAGGAATGACAAATCATTAGACAATCTTTTTTGGAATCGCTATAATTCACAAGATTGACAAGATATGTCTTATATTATTAAATAGTTGTATTTCAATATTTAGATAATAGTAAGACTTTAGCTTTTTAAAGTCCTTAGCGGGATGGTCATTCCGGCGCAATCGGAATCCCTCCTGAAAAGAAGGAGCAGCCGTACGGCAGATGAAGCTTACACTTCACATCGGTAAAGTGTTACAGAAATTAATTTTGAATCTAAATCCTGTAAATCTTGTTAATCCTGCCTAATAGAATTAATTATGAATAATTCCGGTTAGAGGTTTCGATTTTTTTTATCCTTCTGCTGTGACGGCCGCCCTCGAAATCGGCGCTCAGCCACACTCTGACGATCTCTATCGCTTCCTCCGGGCTGACGAACCTGCCGGGAAGGCTCAACACATTGGAATCGTTGTGCCTCCTCGCTAATGAGGCGATTTCCGGTTTCCAGCACAAAGTGGCTCTGACGCCGGAATAACGGTTCGCTGTCATCTGAGTCCCCTGACCGCTCCCGCAGACTAAAATCGCCCGCCCGCATTTCCGGGACACCACCGCCTGAACCGCGGGATGGACAAAGTCCGGGTAGTCAACCGAATCAGACGAATCGGTCCCGAAATCTATATATTCAAAATCCTCTTCTTCAAGGTATCGTTTTACCGCTTCCTTAATCGGAAAACCGGCATGGTCGGAAGCAAGGGCGATTGTTGGTTTGGAAGTTGACATATCTGTAAAATGCGGTTGTTTTTCCTTGAAATCTACCGAATAGAGGCGAGGGATTCACAGCAGTGAACCCCTCTTCACTACAAACCAAATATCTTCAACCCGCTAACCCGTATAACGCCTCAAGAACACCTGAATGTACTTCACTTCGTTCCAATTGTCCTTTATCCATTGGTAGGCGTTATCAGTGGGAGTGAGCTGATTCTGACGCATAAACCAGTCGGATTTTTGGGGTAGGAATTGATTCTTTTCCAGATAATCCTTTTTACGGCTGGCATTCTCCTTGGCTTCGTAGTCGTTGGAAGAAGCGGCGCGGTCGAAAAGACCGTAAGCGATGGTATAGACCAGCTTGTCGGAATACGACAAAGTCGTACTCGAGGTCTTATCAGCGGCGTCCAGGTAAATCTCGCCAAGCTTGAGCCAGGCTGAACCATAATCCGGTCGGGCTCGCAAGGCTTTCATCACATAATCCCTGGCGGAACTGTAATTTCCCAGGTTTTTGTAGCAGGCGGCGATTTCCAGCATCACTATGGCGTTTTTAGGATTAAGCGACAGGATTTCCTTGTAAGCCTTTATCGCCCCCTTGTAGTCCGCCAGATTCTGCTTTATCACACCCTGAAGTTCCAGCGCCTCGATGTTGTTGGGAGCAAGGTTCAGCGCGTCCTTAACAGAAGAAAGCGCCTCCTGATTCTTGCCCAGATTCAGATACTGACGGGCAAGTTTAAGCCGGTTCTCGATGTTCTCCGGCTCATGCTCTATCTTCTCCTTAAGGATGGCGATGTATTCATCCTGAGAAAAATGGTCGCGCAAAATCGTCTCAAGCCGGTCGCGGATAGCGGAATTCGAGGGGTCAAGGGCTAATACACGCTCGCAGGCGTTCCGAGCCCGCTCCCATTCCCGATTCTGCTGAAAAATCTCGGTCAGAGGTATCAAATACTCCGGCTTGGTCGAATCGATCTCCACAGCCTTGAGAAAATGCATCTCAGCCGTCGCTAAATCCCCTTGGTTCTTGTAGATAACCCCTAAGGCGTTGTGAAGGTAATCGCTGGCGGGGAAACGTTCCACCCCCAGCTCATAAACCACCCTGACGCTGTCCGACAGGTCGGGATTCTCTCTAGCCAATTCATAATAGCACCGAGCAGCCTGAGGATAATCGTTGTACTTCGCCGAGGTGTCGAAGTTTATGTAATTCCAGAAATAATCCAGCGCCGTGCGGCTCTGAGCCGGAGGAAAATCGTTCTTACGCTCCATCTGCTTGTAATAGTCGAAGAAAAACATACGGTTAATCTTGATGATAGAGTCAACCTGAGCTTCAGTCCATCCCGTCTCCTCTTCGACCACCACCTCTTCATATAAATCATACTGCGCGGCGCATCCCATAATTAATGCGCCCAGTAGAAGCGGCAAAATCCGTTTCATTAATTACTCCAAACGTGTTATTATATTGTATCTTAACTTCAAAAACAAATATGACGTAACTCTTTACCAATGTGAAGTGCAAGAATCATTCTGGCCGCGCAGCGGGTTAGAATCCTTTTTAAAGAGGGATTCCGGCTGTGCCGGAATGATCTTTACACTTATAACTTCAGATAGCTATAGTCTTATAATATGACCCGGTTTTGATTTTCATAAAAAAAGAAAGCTGCCTTTTAGGGTAAGCGCCTGCCCGTTCTAATACCGCTTCCGCCGCACGAACCATTTCTCGCCGGTGTTGATGTAAAATCCAAAGTTTATAAACATTTCCTCAGCGTCGTTATCGCTCAACTTACCCCGCTTTCCTATTGTCAGCGCAAAGTCGATTCGACCATATAAATCCTTGAGGGGAACTCCCAGCCCCAGCGAACCGGAAAATTCCGAAACCGTCCGACCGGCAGGAGACTGGTAATAAAGGTCGCGGTAAGAAATCCCCGCCCGGTAGAACAAACGTTTGGGATAAGGCGCTAATTTATCCGCAACAGGATTCAGTTCCAAACCCGCTCCCAAAAAATACGATTCTTCATAACGGTCGGGTGACCCCACCGTTTTATCCTCGCTGGTCCAGCCGTTCCACATAAAATCGACCGCGCCGGAAAGCCTCCCCTTCAAGGGGAAATTCAATCCTCCGCCAAGGTTGAAAGGATAATCGAAAACCCGGTCCTCGGTGAAAACCGAATCCGACGAAGTATAATCGATTTGTTCCGATACTTCCAATTCCACCGCCGGAGCAGCGAAAAATCCAACGGAGGCCCGGGGATTGAACCGGTATAATACACCCAACGCCGGCCGTATCGCGAAAAAGTGGTCGATAAGCCGGTATTCCACATCGGCGATACTGCTGAAATCTATCCGCCAATAGTCGTTATAGGTGCCGAATATGAAATCGGCCTGAGCCCCCAGCCACAATTTTTGCGTCAGACGCGCCGCCAGAAGAGCCGAACCTATCGAAACACCCCCCCTGCGAATAGTTAGGTTCTCGTATTTGCTCTCTCCCACCCATTCCGTACGGTTTATCCGAATATCGGCGCGGGTCTGAGGATAAAACCTGAATCCCAGCGTTATCCCCGGTTTCAGCGAAACTCCCAGCGCCGCGAACCTGAGCGAGAAATCGTCAGACATATCCTCACCGCTATGGTCCCTGGAAATGAAACGGTCAAGTCCTACGCCTCCCGTGAAACGCGTCACACCCGCGCCGGCCCAAACCGCGGGATTTAAATTCCCCACCGAACCCGAATCAATCGAAGCCAAACCCAAAATCCCCATCCCCGCCTCCCGGCCCCCACGATTGAAAGTCCAAAATCCTATCCCGCCGCCGGAAAAAATAGAGCCGGCAAACAACGACGGCGCCACAAGCAACGCTCCTAATAATAAAATACTACGGATTCTCATTGGGCAGCCTCGTGCATATCACATGAAAATAAGGTCGTTTTACGGATATTGTGTCATCCGGCGCCGGATTCCAAATGGGGACGCGCGCCATCTCATTACCCTCGTTGGCGAAACGAACCGCAAAACCGAAATTCTCCTCCGGATGTTCCACCCATTGACTGAAAAGGTAGGTTACATTTAGCGCTAAAGAATCTCCGCTCACGGATGTGGGAAGCCCGTAATATTGAGGATCGTAGGAAGCGTTAGCAGGGTCCTCAAACCAGGTGGTGTCCTCCATCCTGGCGGTGGCCACGGAGGATATCTTCTCACCCAGATAAAGCGGATTCTCGCTGTCAATAAAAACAATGAATTCAGCCAAATTGATATATGCGCCGAACTGCGGGAACAACGGCAAAGAATCGACCGTCAACTCCGCCGGCGAAAACCGGAACAAGGTGCGGTAAGTGATGGTGCGGCCGATATACAAATACGATTCATCCAGCGCCGCGGAATCTAATGCGACGTAAACATCGTTGGTGGCGTAAACCTTGACTGTGTCGCTCTCGCCCTCTATCCAGACCGATGTGTCAGCCGTGTCCTGTTCGAAGGGGACAAAAACCAACTCCATCTGAGGTTTCAAAACGCTGTCCTGCGGAGGATTCTCCGAGGAATAAAACTGCCGCATAAAATCCGGCTCCCCGGAATAATCGAATAACAAGCCCATATTGGGACTCAGGGAATCGGCGTAAATCCAACCGGTAACTGTGGCTATGTCGATATCGAAGGAGTGAGTGTGAGTGTCCAAATCGGCGGGAAGGGAGAATTGAGCGATGGCGGTCTGCTCCCAGTCGATAAGGCTGTCCCAGGTGACCGAACTCTCATGCCAATCGGCGGAAGGTAAAATGTCGTCGATATTATGGACTGACACATCGAGGGAGTTTGAAGGAAGGTTCGCGGTGTCGGCGAAAACTTCCCCGGAGGTAACACTGATTTCCGCCGAATTCAAGGAGAAGCTGTCAGGCAAAACCAGGAAATCGTTGAATTTCATCAGAAATCTGGCTCTAACCCCCTTGTACTCGCCAACATAAAGGTTGAGGCTTTGACCGGTGTTGATTTGAGTGCCGTAATATGCGCTGGCGGGTGTCTGGAAATCGGAAGGGTATAAGGTGGTCTCGAATACTTCACCTTCCAATGAAGGGTCCATAATACCCTTGCCGACCTTACCGTCATGCTCCGCGCAACCCCCAAGCAACAGAAGCGATAACGCTATGGAAAGCGGTGCGTTTTTCAATATCCGATGCTGTTCCCTATTGGATGAGTAATAATATTATATGAAATGAAGTGGACTGGAAAAAACATAAATCTAAATATAATCAATTCCTATCAATTATTCAAGACTATGTAGGCTGGATTTCAACCCGCCACCACTCATTCCGGCGCAGCCGGAATCCTTCTTTTTCCTCGTTCCCACGCTCCGGCGTGGGAATGCAGACCTACAGTTGTAGGGTGGGTTCTATAACCCACCACCCGTCATTCCGGCGAACAGACTGTCTGATAATATGTCATGCTGAGCGAAGCGAAGCATCTGCATTTTTTGTAATTCTATTATAAACAATAGATTCTTCACTACGTTCAGAATGGCATAGCAAGGAATTGTGTATTGTCGGACAGACTGGCAAACCGGAATCCGGAGCGGGGCTCTCCAGCGCGGACTTGTCACTTGATACTTGACACTTTACTATGCTTCTGTCGTGTCCAGCACGCTGTCATTCTGAACCCGGCGCAGCTGGAGTGAAGAATCTCTCCCTCGTCTCTTGCTCACTCGTGGGAATGCGTTCAAATTCATCATCCCGATTCATCATTCATCATTCAGTGTTCATCATTCATCATTCCATCATAGATAAACCAGCACCGCCCCCTCACCGCCCTGATTCGGCGGCGCGTGTTCCCAGGCCGAAATCATCTTCTTGACTTCGCTGTTAAGATATTCGACCACCAAAGCCTTCAATTTCGATTCCCCCGGGCTGTGCAAACCCTTGCCATGAATTATCTTCACCAGATACAAACCCTTAAGCTTGCTGGTCAAAATGAACGACTTGATTCTCATCGAAGATTCTTCCACCGTCATCCCGTGCAGGTCCAGCGTGTCTTCCGGCTCCCGTGATGGTTGTCGAGGTTTCTTACGCTTCTTCCCATAACGGGGAGCATTTTCCAGGTCGTACTTTTCGCCAAGGGAGATCTCGTGGTTTTGCAGCCATTTTACCATCTCCCAATGCTCTTGAGAGTATTTTCCCATAAAAAAAGTTCCCGGATTCGATAATTGAATCGAAGATAACGAGGCTAAGACTTAACCTTATTAATTCATGAATTTGACAAGATTTACAAGATAAACAGGATAGGTCTCATATTTTTAAAGAATTGTAACACTTTACTGATATGAAGCGCATTCGTCATCAGCCGTACGGCTGATCCCTCTTCTCCGGAAGGATTCCGGCTGCGCCAGAAAGACATCGTATCTGCAACTTTATAATACTAAATTCTTACTTTTAATTAAAAATCCTGTAAATCCTGTCTGTTTTTAATCAGTTTATGAATAATTCATGTTAAATATGGTCGAACATATCGTGCAAAACTCCCTGAGCCTCTTCGAACTTCTCCTCAGGCACCATAATCAGGTCCCGTGAACCAACCAAATCCGTGCCGGAAACCACCCCCACCGCACCGGAACCGTAGAGAGACCTGAGGTAGCAGGGGATACCCCGGCTCTTCAATACCTCCATCACCATATCGGCATAAACCTTACCCGGTAGTTCATGCAAAGGAACCCACTTAACCTTATCGCGCTGGGGCATATCGCCTCCGTTATTTCCTTTCGAATATGCTGACCGTGCTGCCGGGTCTCCGCACCCGGCAGCATTATGTTCACTGTTCTGGCTGGCAGCGTATTATTCCCTCCTCCTCCCGCAAGAAATCCTTTAAATACCACTAATCACAAAACCTGATGTGTAGCAGAGTCCCCGCACTCTGCTACATTAATACTATGCCGTTATGTTATGTCTTTACGCAGCTGAGACCTGTCATTGCCGTAATGCAGGTTCACCCGCACCCGGCGGCAATCTCCGCAGTCTGTGGTTTTTAATAGCCATAATAGCCGCAATAGCCAGTGAATCTCTCTCCACCAACCATCAATCTCCAACCACCAAATCGTAGGTCGTGTTCATAACCCGCCAAAAAAACAGAATAAAATATACCCTCCCAACATAATGTAATATATACACTTACAAAAATTTTAAAATTTCTCCCCAAAATACTTGACAAATGTTCAGTAAATGTGTATATTACCTGAGAGGGGGCTATTGATAACAATGCCCGCGCCAATGAGGGATTTCAAAAGCTGCGCCCTCATCATTTTCATTATCATAATCATCATCATTATTGGGGAAAGCACTCAAAGAAAATCACCTCGCAGAGTTTCAGTCGAATTTCTTCTGCAAAGGGCTTCGAGTTACAGCCCAGTTGCCCTTAAGCTTATTCTTGCCGCTTTCAAAGGCGAGATAACTGTATTTACCGTAATGAAAAAGCTTCCGGCCCACCCGTTTTATTTCCATTGCAGAACCCGCCTGGAAAGCGGCTATGCTCTGATTCCGGTTCACAGGATTCCGCACCGTAATCATTGATGCGATATCCGCCCCGTGGAAACTTTCTCCCATAAGCATAAATCCGTTGTCTTCACCAATATAGGAAATCCAATCTTCCCACTTGAGACCTGTTCTTTCCAGCACCGGATAAAGGGTGTTTTCATAAGGCGCGCCAAATAAGAGCAGTGAATTTTCCCTGATCTCGGAGCCGCTTACCTGGGAATCTTCGACTATCCTGAATTTGCCTCCACCGTTTAACGTCTCCGCCAATTCCCTGTAAGCTTCTCCCTTATCTGCGTTGACTTTGGAGGGGAGGACGATTATCTGGTTATCCGCCCCGATGACTTCCGACAGGGAGGCGGGATACTCGTCTCGGTCCAGCACACGGAATACATCGAAGTGCGGATCGATGGAGACGCCTTCAGGCTTGGTGTCGCAGGCAATGGTGATTTCGTGTTCCCCGGGACTGATTTCATACCGCCGCGTATCTTCACGGTCGGAATAATGGATGGTCACCGGTACTTTTAATTCGAATGGTGGAACCGTCTGCTGCAGCCCAACGCTGATTATATGCTGACCCTCACGCTCGCTCAGTTCAATATCGGAAGCTTCAATCCTGGGAGCGCCGGTGTTCTCAACCCACTGCTTGAAGAACCAGCCCAGATCATCCTTGGTTTGATCTTCGAAAGCCTCCCGGATGTCTTCCCAGGAAGCCTTATGCCAGAGGTTGTCCCGGTAAAACCTGCGCAATCCGCCCCAGAAATCTTTCTCACCCAGCTGGATTCGCAGCATATGGATTACCATCGCGGACTTTCCGTAGCCGATGGCTCTGGTGTAGGTCTCAGTCCTCGATGTGAACTCGGACAGCGGAAAATCGTTGGCCTCACGCACGTAATTACTGTAATCCTGATTCAGGTTGCGGCGGTATTTCGCTGCTTCCTGCGGAGACTTCCGCTCCTTGTAGAGGTAGTCCGCGCAGTAGGTGGTCAATCCTTCGCACCAGTTCCCCGATTCATAATCCACGAACACCCCGTTGCCCCACCAGTTATGACACACTTCGTGCCCCAGGGAGATGTTGACTATCCAGGGCAGCCGCACCACCGTCCTCCCTAAAAGCGTCCAGGACGGCATCCCATAGCCGGTGGGAAAGAAATTTTCCACCACCGCGAACTTGGGATGGGGATAATCTCCCAATAGCTCTTCGTACATTTCGATATAGCGCTTGGAAGCTTTCACGTATTTGTCGCCCAGCGCAGTGTCTTCAGGGAAGAAGAAGCCGTAGATATCGGTGTCTCCGGTTTTATCCCGGAACATCTCCCATTTCGCCCCGGAGATATAGATACCGTCGGTGGGCGAAGTCCCTTCCCAGCGGCAGAGGGTCATTTTCCTTTTATCGGACATCGCCGCCAGCTTCCCGTCGGTCACGGTTTTATAGCCTGCAGGCGTGTATGTGGAAGCGGAAAAATAGGCGAGATTATCGTCGAAATAGGGATAATACACCGCTTCGGGACTGAGGTAAATCCCCTCTTCGCCGATGAGTCCGATGGATTGGTCCGCGATTTTCATCCGGGAGAAGGAAGCGGCTTTCAAAGTGTCATACAACGCGCCGCGGTATTCAACCTTGAGTTTCAAGGAATCCAGCGAATAGTGTTTTTTCTTGAGTTTCGCCTTGACCATCACAGTTCGATTGAAGAAAAGGGAATCATCGGCGTCGATTTCCTCCTCGAACAGGGTCCAATCGAAATCGGTAAGAACCTTGAATTTTAGTTTCTTGCCGTTGACTCTGATTTTCTTTACTTCGAAGTCCCGGTTCAGCAGGAAAAAGATACTCTGGGCTTGAGGAATTAATACCA
>CAYQZD010000140.1:0-9161 GCA_964421875.1 uncultured bacterium | reverse complement strand
ATATTTTGTTTCCGGCCGGGATCAAGCTTTATGAGCTTAATTTCCAGAGATTCCATCTCTTCCGTGATGAAATTCATAAAGGGCATAGAAGCGTCTTCGGCCAGAGAGTCTTTCGCTGAAAGAGCCAGATTGTGTTCGATAAGTTTCGCCACCTGGTCAAGTTCCTGCGCCAATATCTGCGCCGAAATCAGTTTCTCATTGAGGCGTCTGATTTCCACCCTCAGGCGGTTGATTTTCCGTGGCTGCTCGACATACATAAAGTTGTAATAGAGGTATGAGCCCAGGCCGAAAAGAAAGACTATCATCAGCAGGTAAATGTTCTTTTTCACATTCCCCTCCTACTGCTTCTTCTGCGGGTGGTGGTGATGGTTTTGCGCAGGTTGCATCTGACAGAGAAACTCAATATGTCTTGCACATCCACGATGATTCTATGTGATTCGTTGAATTTTATATCCTGGAAATCCTCATAGAAATCCCGGGTGCTACGCAGGAGGTCCATAATCTCCGAAATTTTATCGAAATCCCTCTGCTCTTTTTTCACCTTGGCGATGAATTTGATGATGTAGGCGTCATTAGTGAATTCCATATCGGTGACTGCTATTTCTTTGGGTAGAACTTCCGCCAGCGCATGGAATTTTTTTGTCCAGAGAAACCTAGTGTTCTCGTGTTTGGCAATGGCCATCACATCCGCTTTGGAAACGTTTTGCCCTTGCCGCTGCAGTTCTTCAAGTTCTAGATTGATTTGGGCAATCTTTAGTTCCTTGGTTTTCACCAACCGCCTCACGGTCTTGTAGTTATTATAATTGACCACTGACAAGACGATGAAAATGAGGAGGATGATGTAAAGCGTCAGCGATTCCCGACGCTTTCTCCATCGCGCGAGTTTCTCCTCCTGTCCTTCGCCGCGGTTGATGTTTATGAGAAATCTATCGACCATATCCTGCCCTACGATAAATTGTATCTATGAATTTTCTTTAAAAAGACCGATTGATTTAGTCTCCCCGCATCGCCAGACCGAAGGCTACGGCGAATTGAGGCCCGTATTGTCCGTTCCCGTCGAATTGGAACAGTTTGAAGGGATTGAATACCTCCACCGGTAGATTGAAGCGATCTTGAAGCATCGAGTCCAGACCTATCAATGCGGCGGAACCGCCGGTTACGACAATGCGGGTGAAATAACTCTGGCCGCTCTCTTTAACATAATATCGCAAAGAACGGTTGATTTCGTCACCCAGACGATTCATCGCGTTTTTCTCCGCCACCCTCAGTGTAGGAGAAGCAGATTCGGAATCCGCCGATTTAAACTGGGGATTCATTCCCTGTTCGATTTTGAGCTTTTCCGCTTCACCCATCTCGATGTTGAACTTTCGGGCAAGCTCCTCGGTGAACACGTGCCCCGCCACATGGATTTCCCTGGTGAAAAAGACATCGGAGCGTCCGAACACCGTTAGATTTGATTTTCGCGCGCCCACATTGAGGAAGACCACTGCACCTTCATCCGGGATTTCCTTTTCTATCATATAGGAATTAATCGCCGCCAATTGGTCGATGTCGATGACACCGGGTTTCAGTTCCAAATCGCGGAGAATATCGGTATGGTAGGTGAAGAGCTTTCTGGTGATGGCTACAATCAACACCCTGACACGGTCAGCGACTTTGGGGTCTTCTCCCAATATCTGGTAGTCGATCATGGTCTGCGATCCGTCCAGCGGCAGGTGTTTGCGCGCTTCGAGCAACATAGCGGAGGCCATTTCCTCATCGTCGAGTTCAACTGCGGAGATTTCTTTGGCGCTGACTTGCGCTCCGCCGATGGAGGAATAGAGGTTTTTTACCTTTCTGGAAACCAGACCCGCTTTGTTGAAAACCTCCGAAAGCGCGGGCACAGCGACCGACCGTTTAGGTCCCTCAGGGTCGTATTGATTCATCGAAGGATATATATCCTGCTTGACAACTTTGACGGGACGAAATTTACCACCGGACTTGTCCATAACCACCAACTTGATGGAATGGGTTCCGATATCCAGTCCCACTCTTTGGCTAGACCTGCCGAACATCCTTAGCCTCTTGATATATCAGTTAATTTGTTTCGTTCAAAAAAGGTGCACGAGAATTTATCGTGTTTTGATACTGTTTACAACACCGGTATCAAAAAAAGTCGGCGGATATCCGCCTTCCCCCAAGCGAATTCCATAAGATGGCGGTTTGAAAGTAACCGATTGTTTTTCAGTGCAGTCAATCCCGCCAGCGGGAACGCGATTATCGCCGACCAAGCGGATCAAATACTCAGACAAAGAACAATACTATAAAGAAAAGTGCGAATTACTTCTTGCGATGAACAGAACGGTAATCCTTGACCGGACGTTCACGAGAACGCCAACACCAACTTCACAACAGAGCAAACTCTAGCATCATAAATAAAACGCAATCGGAATCTTATTATTCCTCTTCGACAATTTCGCGGGGAACCGGGCCTGCGCCCCAGGCTACAATTCTTTTCCCGCTGCCCTTGATGGATTCATCCAGTCTGGGGTAATAAGGCGGTGGGAACTGCTTGAACCTCAGGTCGTAATGATAATCCTTAAGGTAACCTGTTCCGTTGAAATTTGAGCGGTGAACATAGCCGCGTTTATTCTGAGATATCTGGCCCCACATATAGATGGTTCCTCTCTCATCCCGGGTTTGATTGTAGGGATAAGTGCCACCAGTGGGAGGAGCCGATAAATACCACTCCGGGAGGTTAGGGGGATATGCTCCCGGATTATTGGGATCGTCGTTCTGGTCTTCGAAAGAGAAGCAATCACCCAGGGCGACGATACCGGCATTGATGATAATACTTGAGCTGTCAGGGCGGCTGTTAGTTCGGTATCTGCCGTTGCATTTTCCATTTGCCCAGGAGTTTTTTATCAACACGTTCCCTTCGGAGAGCAATCCCACCATATTGGGATTTTCCCGGGTCTGGTCGTAAATTTCCCCGTTGACAGGGCTGCTGTTGACATAGCGGACATTGTCCAACAGCCACATATTGTTGGAACATCCGATAGAGATTCTCCCCGCGACTCCCAGGTCGTTTCCACCAACCACCCCGGTGACATAAAGGTCGCCGTCAACGAAGACCGCGCCCTCTTCCGGACGTCCCCTCCTCTGAACGATGTTCTGCGGATTAAGCGGATTATACACCACCCCGGACCAGATGGGCCACTCCACGAAGTCGTAACCTTGATTTCCATTGAAAACCACCGCGAAGTTATAGCCCTCGTGTGCGTAAACCCCGGCGCCCCGCCGCAAATCCCTCAAATGCGTGTAGAACCTGATGGAATCGGCTTCGAATACGGGAGGAGGTCCCAGGAAAGTGGGATTGTAGGCGATACCGCGCCAGAAGCTTGCGGCGCAGGAAGTAACTATACTATAGAATATCGGCGTCTGCATAATGGCGATCTGGTCGTTGGAATGCACCCAGTTATAGAGGATATCCCCGTTCATAAACTTGATTCTGTCGCCGGTGTGGTGGGTGACCTCGTGGTTGGAAAGGTACATATAAATCGCCCAGGTTTCGGCGGAATTGAATTGAACGAAGATGGTGGTGTCAACCACTATCACCCGCTCTTCCTGGTAACGGTTGTGAGCGATGTACTCCACAATGCCTTTAACTTCGACTCCGTAGAAAACACTTTTACCGATATAGGCTCCGGCGATGGTAGTATCGGAGGATTTGAACTCGTCATAGTCTCCCACCCATTTCCATTTCCCCTCCATTCCTTGGGGCAGGTCGTAATCGATACTGCTGGCTGTGCCGTGCCGGTTGATTACGGGCATTTTCATGGGAAGCGAGACCAGATAGGGGATAACGTCCTGGGAGATGGCGGACTGAGCCAGGTAGTAAGCCTGCAGAGCTGCGTACTGCCTTTTGTGTTCAACACTCTCGTTGGCGCTCCATTTCAGATAGGCCAACCCGGTGCCAAGAATCATCATCAATATAAGGATGGTGATTACGGCGATATAACCGCCCTGGCTTTCCTTTTGGGGTTGATATGATGCTGCCATCACGATTCTCCTACTAAGGAAAAATTAATGTTGGGGACACCGGTATGTTTAGCTATATCCAATAAAAGTTGTTTGTCTAGATCAAGCGGTTTTTGTTAAATGACTATAAATTAAGCGTTTTAGGATTATTCTTCCTCGACAATTTCCCGGGGAACCGGTCCCGTGCCCCAGGCTACGATGCGCTTGCCGCTGCCTTTAACCGATTCATCCAAACGTGGATAATAGGGCGGCGGGAATTGTTTAAAGCGCAAATCGTAATGATAGTCCTTCAGATAACCCGTATTATTGTGGTTTGAGCGGTGGACATAGCCCCGCTTGTTTTGAGAAATCTGCCCCCATAAGTATATCCAGCCCCGCTCGTCCGAAGAAGCCGCTGGCAGATTTGGCGTCGAAAAGTACCATTCCGGGAGGTTGGGAGGATACGCGCCCGGATTATTGGGATCATCGTTCTGGTCTTCGAAAGAGAAGCAATCTCCCAGCGCGACAATGCCGGCGTTGATGATGATGCTGCTGCTGTCCGGATTAGCCCCGGTGCGGAACCTGCCGTTATCCCTGCCGTTAGCCCAACTGTTCATAATCAACACATTACTTTCGGAAAGCAGTCCCAGCATATCGGGATTTTCCCGGGTCTGGTCAAAAATTTCTCCGGTCAAAGGGTCGCTGTCAACATAGCGGATATTGTCCATCAACCACATATTCCCGGAACATCCGATTGAGATTCTTCCGGCGACTCCCAGGTCGTTTCTCTCCACCACGCCGGTGACATAAAGGTCGCCGTCCACAAACACCGCGCCCTCGCTGGGCCGCCCATAGCGCCGGGAAACGTTCTGCGGATTGAGCGGCTGGTAAATTACCGAAGACCAGATGGGCCATTCCACAAAATCGTAGCCTTGACCACCACGGAAGACCACGGCGAAGTTATATCCTTCGTGGGCGTAAACACCCGCCGCCCGCCGCAACTCCCTCAAATGCGTGTAGAACCTGATGGAATCGGCGTTGAACACGGGGGGCGGTCCCAGAAACTGGGGATTTGCGCCACCGACATAGAAGAACTCCGAGGCGCAGGTGGTCACCAGACTGTGGAATATCGGGCTCCCCATCATCGCTATCTGGTCGTTGGAATGAACCCAGTTGTAAAGAACATCGCCGGTCATAAACTTTATTCTGTCGCCGGGGAAATGGGTAACCTCGTGATTGGAAAGGTACATATATATCGCCCAGGTCTCGGCGGAGTTGAACTGCACGAAAATGGTGGTGTCCACCGTTATCACTCGTTCACCCTTGTGGCGGTTATGAGCGATGTATTCCACGGAGCCTTTGACCTCGACGCCGTAGAAAACGTTTTTCCCGATGTAGGCTCCGGCGATGGTAGTATCGGAGGATTTGAACTCGTCATAGTCCCCCACCCATTTCCATTTGCCTTCCATCCCTTCCGGGAGGCTGTAATCGATGCTTGAGGCTGTTCCGTGCCGGTTGATCACCGGCATTTTCATCGGGAGCGCAACAAGATAGGGAATTACGTCTTGAGAAATAGCCGATTGCGCCAGATAATAAGCTTGCAGCGCGGCGTACTGTCTTTTGTGTTCCACGCTTTCGTTGGCGCTCCATTTCAAATAGGCCAATCCTGTGCCGAGAACCATCAACAACAAGAGGATAGTAAGCACGGCGATATAACCGCCCTGGCTTTCCTTTTGGGGTTGATTCGAAACTGCCGTCACGTTTCTCTCACCTCCTGAAGAAAACAATAGTTTAGGGGTACCTGAGTATAGGGAAACCTTAGAACGCCTCCTCTTCAGCCCCGTGCATCTTCATAGATATCTGGCTGGAAAAGGTCATATTCTTAATGTATGGTTGTTCGTCTTTGTCCCACTCTCTAGTGTAACGAAGTAGCAAAGTTACCCGATAGAGTCTGCCGTAAAAATCTTCGGTATTATTGTAAGGCGGTTCAATACGTCGGATGGAATCGATACCGAATTTAATAATTTCTACAGTTTCATTGAGCCCGATTACTCCGCTGTAGGAATTATCGGAGCGTTTAGGAGGAAATTCCCGGAAAATCCTTTCGTTATCCTCCATCACCCAGTTTTTTTTGTTGGCGGAAAAAATAATGTTCACGTTGCCTTTATTGGGATCGAAGAAAGTGGCGGTAAAGGTACTCAAATCCCCGGCGTTGGGAGGAATATAAATTTCTCGGGCGTTGGTGATTTTCCGCGCCACGTATTCGACAATGGAACTTCCGTACTGCTGGATATGCCTCTCCGTCATTGAACGGTTCATCTGTTCCCAGTATGCCAGCAAGGTATAGCGGAAACCAATGATGAGAATAACGGAGAGAACAATCATCACCAGGGCTTCGATCAGGGTGAAGCCGGCGCGCGAGAATTTAGAGGGGATCTGCGTCTTCGCACTACTCGCTATTCCCCGCGCTTTCAATATCTTTCCGATAGCCGTCATCGATTCAACTCCAAAGAATTAGCCGACTGTAGCAGGCATAGGCGCCGTAAATCAGAGCGATTCTTTGTAAATCATCCAGGATTTAAGTTTCACCGTGTCCGGGCGGGCGTCCATTCTGTTTTTATTCATGTTGGTAGGTTCCATCCAGACCACGGCTAATTCGATTTTGTAAGACAAAAGCTGATTTTGGTTGTAGAGAATCTGGTTCTTTTTCAGCGGTTCCCTGATAACCTGGCAGAGAATATCGTCCCGACTGGATTCCGGGTCTCTGGGATCCAGAACTTCTTCCCTTTCGATGGTTTTATTGGTAAGCCGTATTGGAAGCGGATTAGTCTGTCCGGCAAGTTCGATCTGCCCTTCATAGATAATTGCGCTCCAGTACTCCATCTCATTTCGGGCAATCTCCATCGCGCGCTTTTTTCTCCACTCGTGGTCTAGGGCGCCACGGCCTATGAAGACGCTAAAGGTGGAGCTAGCCGCGGCAATTCCTATAATGAGGAGAGCTACGACGAATTGAATCAGGTCCAGCCCTCCGAATTGGGCTGAATCCGCTTCAAAAGCATTATTACCCTGTTTCCGGCTCATCGACGGACCAAATAATTCAGAATTCAACCATTTCAGGAAACCCTCATTCGAGGGTTTCTTTCGCGATCTCGCACAACTTAAGATGAAAATTTATGGCTCGCGTATTGACGCTGCCGCTATTTTCAGGATAAACTCAGGAGTTCACTCAGCGGAGAATCAGTGGCTTTTCACAATTATGTGCTGAGGTCGACTTCGAATAGTTTGGGATTTTCGGCTACATGGTGCGCCATTTCCCGGTCTATCAGTCCCTTATGCAGCAGCCGCTGGAGGTCTTGATCCAAGGTCTGCATCCCTTCCTTGCCGCTGGCTTGAACCACAGTAGGAATCTGGAATATCTTATCCTCACGGATAAGGTTCCTAATTGCGACGTTGGCGACCATCACTTCCACCGCCACCACCCTTCCATTACTGTCTTTCCTGGTCAACAGTTTTTGCGACACCACCGCTTCCAGCGATTCCGCGAGCATCGACCGTACCTGCGTCTTCTGGGAAGCGGGGAAGATATCAATGATACGGTCGATAGTTTTGGCGGAGGAGGAGGTGTGCAGGGTGGCGAACACCAGATGCCCGGTTTCCGCTGCAGTCAGCGCCAGGGAGATGGTTTCCAGGTCGCGCATTTCGCCTACCAGGATGACATCGGGATCTTCGCGCAATGCGCTTCTCAGAGCATTGGCGAAGGAATGAGTATTTGCGCCCAACTCCCGCTGGTTAATCATACAACTGCGGGAATTGTGATAGAACTCAATGGGATCTTCGATGGTGATGACATGGAGTTCTTTATACTCATTGATCCAGTCAATCATAGTGGCAAGTGTGGTCGACTTGCCCGACCCGGTGGGACCGGTCAGCAGAACCAGTCCCCGGTCTCTGAGGGAAAGATCTCTCATGATTTCCGGCAGACCCAGCTCTTCGAAGGATTTGATCTCGTTGGGAATAACCCTGAAGACGCCGCCAATGCCGTTAATCTGTTGGAAGATATTGACCCTGAAACGAGCGGTTCCATCCAACCTTTTTGACAGGTCGATCTCCTTCATCTCCTCGAACCGTTCCCACTGTTCCTCGGAGAGGACTTCGTCCCTAACCAGGCCTTCCATCATTTCCGGAGATGTAGGGGGTAGGTCGAGTTTTCGCATCAAGCCATGAACCCTTATCATAGGAACAGAGCCTGCGGAGATGTGAAGGTCGGAGGCTTCGCTGTTCACTGTGAACTCGAGAAGCTCATCGATGCTTAATTTCAAAGCTGACATCGGACGCAACACCGATTACATTTTAATACTCAAAGCGATTGGCTTCCCCTTTTTAATGGGGAAAGTCAACCGGTAAAAATTAGATTAGAATACGGGATAGAGGCGGGATTACTGCCCTTCCTCACTACCGCCCTTTTCCGTGGGCAATCCGTATCCTTCAAAGAAACCTTCTTCAACGTTGTAAGTCACGATTTTACCCGCGCCGCCCTTCATTTCGGCGGTGCTGACCCCTTCAATCTGGGTGATGGGGTCGGAGCCAATGATGGTGAAGCTCCATTGTTTCTTGGTGGATTCATCGATGTCGAGGTAACCCAATTCTTCCAGAGTTTCCACATCCGGGGGGTCCTCGCCCTTGTCCTGGTAATACATTTTGCAGGCGTTATAAATAGCTCCGATACTGGCTTGAGCGTCGGAAGCGCGCGCGCCCTGGACGTATTCGATATAAATCGGCACTGAGATCGCTGCCAGGATAGCCACGATGACTACGACCACCAAGACTTCGATGAGGGTAAAACCACCTTCTTTGAAAAAGTGACTCTTCGACATGACCCTTTCCTCTGTTTGATTTGATATTCAGATTGAGTTTAATTCAAAACTATAATATATGGATTTTTTATTCAATTTACAAGTGTAACCGCAATAAAATTTCTCAGGTTCTAATCCAAACTCTTCAACTCGTAAAATAAGTGCAATTACCATACCATGTGAAGGAATGTTAAAATTATTTCAATTTACGAATCATGTTAATGTTTTCGTCTTATCATTAGTCGTTTTAGAATTACCCAGATTCTGTGTTAACTTGGACGATTTGGTATCGACTTGTTCAAAATGATA
>CAYQZD010000139.1:0-9229 GCA_964421875.1 uncultured bacterium | reverse complement strand
TTTTTGGTTCCTCGCTGTTTTGTATGGGTAAATAAACAATGGTGTATTGTTAGAAATCCCCCCTGCCCCCCTTATTCTAAGGGGGGAATCTTAAAGTCCCCCTTTGGAAAAGGGGGATTTAGGGGGATTTGTTTATAGACAGTCAAGCAATTATTCTTAATAGAACCAGTTTACCCACACGATTCAGCGAAGAACCAATTTTTTCTACCCTCCGCATAATTCATCGCCTCGACCATGCGCATCATTCTTATCTAATATAGAATTGTTATCTCAATGTCATTCTATCTAATCTGTTTGCTTATTATTGTATGTTTATATAGAGGATTAAAAAAAAGATTTTCATTTTTCGGAATAGCTTGACTTTTGTATTCTTAATTAGTACAATGAAATTTACGGTAAATTTTGAACTACGCTGGCTAAGACGCATAATATCAAGTATGACTCAGCGCGAGAAGAAGCGATTTTTCGCTTTTATTGTTTAAAGTTTCTTTTTCTAAGCTAGTTTTAAGGCCTCTAATTTAATATTGTATAGAGAAGTCAGGAAGGCGCGTAAGATTGCGGAATCCGCGGTCGACGCCCTGGGAGAGGCGCTCACCGGAGTTTACCTGTACGGCAGCTCGGCGCGCGATGAGTATGTCTCCGGTAGGTCAGACATCAATCTGCTATTAGTTTTCACGACTTTAAACCGTGAGGATTTGAAGAAAACGGCGGCGTTGTTGAGGAAGTTTGGGCGCGGTTTCTCTTTCCTATGTCTTACCGAGAACTATATCTCCACCTCGCTCGACACTTTCCCGCTGGAATTCCTTGATATGAAGCTTCATCATCAGACCCTTCACGGCTCCGACCTGCTCTCCAGGCTGGAGATAGGCCGCGGACATCTACGTTTGCAGATTGAGCGGGAATTGAAAGCCAAACTCACACTGCTGCGTCAAAGCGCCATAGTGAGCGGCTGCAGCGAGCGGACGATGAGCGAGAACCTCAGCGGACACCTTCCGGCTATGGCGGCAGTGTTTCAGGGGATATTTTATCTGCGGCACGGTGAAGCTCCTTCCCGCCGGGAGGAGCTATTTGCGCGCGTTTCGGAGGATTCATTGGCGCCGAAGGATTTGATTGAAAGCCTGGCTTACATCCAGAAGAAGGGGCGGATGCCTGCGGGGCGCCAGGTTGAAGATGTGTATTTTACGCTGGTCGAGACTATGGAAAGATTGTCGGAGGAAATCGATGAATGGGCGCCGGAATCAGCCGATAGAGGTTGATTAGTTCCGGGGGGGAGATGATGAGTTCGGTTCAATGAATATAATCACCTTGACCACCGATTTCGGGCTGGAGGATCCTTTTGTGGGGGTGATGAAGGGTGTCATTCTTTCTCTTTGTCCTGAGGCCCGGGTAATTGACCTTTCCCACAATGTGAAATCGGCTGATATCCGCCAAGCCGGCTTTATACTGGAGACTTCACACAGCTATTTTCCGGCTGACACCGTTCATATAGCGGTGGTGGATCCTGGAGTGGGGACGGCGCGGCGGGGATTGGGGGTTTTCACGGATCGGGGCGTTTTCATAGCTCCTGACAACGGCGTTTTGAGCCGGATACTGGGAATGTATCCTGGGGCGGAAATCCGGTGTTTGGAAAACCGGGAATTGACGCTTCAGCCGGTCAGTTCCACTTTTCACGGCCGGGATGTGTTCGCTCCGATGGCGGCGCATTTATGCAAGGGTGTGGATTTTTCATCGGTGGGACCGGTTATCACGGATACGGTATTAATGGAAGTTCCGTCATACCGGTTGGAAGGTAATATATTAAGCGGAGCGGTGATTCATATCGACGTTTTTGGCAATATCGTTACCAATGTCCCGGTGGATTTTAAACCGATGGGGATTTGGGATGATTGCCGGCTTCATTTGGGGGTAGAGTATAAATTGAAATTTACCAACAACTATAAATCGATTCCCGGAGGGGAGCTGGGCATAATCCCGGGTTCTTCGGGATATCTGGAAATCGCAATGAATCTGGGTTCCGCCGCCTCCCATACCGGGGCTGCGACGGATGACGAATTCAGCATCGAATTTGCGGGAGACATTTGATGAAAGTGAAATTTTGGGGCACAAGGGGTTCTATCGCATCGCCGGGGGCCTATACCATAAAGTACGGTGGAAACACCACCTGCATAGCTTTAATTCCCGCGGATGACGAGTTCAATCCGTTAATTGTGGACGCCGGCACCGGGATAAGGCTGCTGGGCAGGGAGTTGGAGGCGGCGAACAAGCCGTTGGACTTGAAGATTTTGTTCACGCACAGCCACTGGGACCACATCCAGGGGATGCCCTTTTTCGGTCCGGCGAACCGTCAGGGGAACAAGCTTACTTTTTACGGCTGCCCCAAACTGGGGGGGGTGATGAAGGAGAGTATCCTATACCAGATGGATAACCGTAATTTTCCTATCAGCTACAATTCGCTGAAGGCGGACATACAATTCGAGGTGGTTTGCGAGGACACCTCACTGTTGGGGATGGAGATAGAGACCCTCAAATTGAACCATCCCGGCAGCGGATTGGGCTACAGGTTCACCAATCAGACCGGGAGTGTAGTTTTAATCACCGACCATGAGTTGGAAGAAAAGCCCTACATAGGCGCCAGTCTGGAGGAGACCGCGGAATTTTGCCGGGAAGCGGACATTTTAATTCACGATGCGCAGTATCGTCGGGAAGAGATGGACCGTTTCCGGGAGTGGGGTCATTCGGCGATTGAGGACGCATTCGAGATGGCGGTCGAAGCGGAGGCGGGGAAGCTGGTTCTGTTTCATCACGACCCTAACCGCGCCGACGATGAAATCGCTGAGATTGTGAAAAACCTGCGAGAGAAAGCCAAAGAAGCCGGTTCCAAAATCAAGGTCTTCGCCGCCAGGGAAGGGATGGAGATGGAGGTGACGGGATAGCCTAAGTTGTCTGTGAATCGGTGAATGGGGGAACAGCGCGCACAAGTCCGGCGCTGTGCGTTTAGTTATTGTATTTTGGAGGTTTAATAGTTCGCTCTGCGCGAAAATGTCTATAGCAGGATGGGTTCTCAGCCCATCTTTTTGTTTTTTGGTTAAATAACAAGTGTCAAGTAACAAGTAACAAGTAACAAGTCCACACTGGAAGAGCCGCGCTCTCTTAGTGAAATAGTTAAACTGTGAAACGGTTAATCAGTGAAACAGTGAAAAGGCGCTGGGTGTTAGGCGCTGGTGAAGAGGATTCACTGGCTATGATGGCTATATGTAGGGCGGAATCTCATTCCGCCGAATATTTGGAACCACGAATGAACACGAATAGACACGAATGTATTCACAGGCTATTACGGCTATGGCTGCTATGATTTTTGATTTGCGGGGGATTTTAAGGGCGGACTTGTACACCTGTACACCTGCACACGATTAGTTTATCAGCGTCATCAGCGTTCATCATTATTCATCAGCGATTCAGAAAAAGAGGGCGGCTCCCCGCGGGGGACTTGCAGCTTGTAGCCAGTCTCTTGCAGCTAACTTACGGAGGAGAGAAATGAGCGTGAAACACATATTAATCGCCCTGGCGGTACTGGCGGGAAACGCGCCCGCCTATTGGCCAACCACGGTCGAGGAGAATATTCCCATTGCGGCGGAACCCGCGCACTGGGAAAACTGGCCCACCGCAGTAATGTTAGGGTGCGATAAGATACTGGTTACATATTTTGTCGAGGATACCGGCAGTTGCTACAATTTGATCGACCGTTTTGGTAATTTAGTATATCCCGCCAACCAATTGCTTGCTCCGGGACTTCCTTTCTCATATAACATGACACCGAGAACATATTCAGACAGCATTGGTGGCGCTTATTCTAATTGGCTAACCAGGGATGGTATGTGTCCGGAATATTTGGTGTTAGCGCAGCGGTTGGATTCCGAGGGCAGGTTGATGTGGGGCGATTCGGGAATTGTCATCCATCCAAGTTGGCCTACCGGTTTCGACCTATATCCGGACGGACTAGGAGGCCTACTGTTTTTATTTGACACTGGTCCGGAGATACGAGTTCAGCGGATAGACAGTTCCGGGCAGTTTATGTGGGGGCCCAATGGCGCGTTGGTCTGTGATATCACCGGTTATTCAGCGAGCTGGCCTCAGGTGACCCACAATGGCAGCGGCGGCGCCTATACAGGCTGGATCGACTACCGGCCGCCGAATCAAATTCCCATAGGGGCTCTTCGGTTGGAACGAGTTAATTCCCAGGGCGCAAGCCAATGGAATCCGGGGAATGGAATTCAGATTCACACCGGAAGCAACGATTTCAATCTGATACCCGACGCTGAAGGGGGTGCGTTGATAAGCGCCTACGGGCGTTTTGGGCTTGTAGAGCGTGTCGATATGTATGGCGCATTGCAATGGCAGTATTTTGGTCTTGGTTATGGGATGCCGGGCGTATATGACAATGTGGTAACATTAGGCGATCCGGGTCAAATATACTTAGCTTTCAGGCTGGCTTATATAAGGGGATACCCCTATTATGGTGTTTACGCGCAGCGACTGGATATGATGGGCAATCGGCAGTGGATTAATCTTCTTCCGGGTCCTCTTAACAATTTGTATGCTGTCCGGATAGCCCATCGTGAAGGGTGGGAAGCTTTCGAAATAGGTCAAGCTTACAGCTCCCCATATTTTTATGTCGTTTACGCGATTAGATACGACTATAACATAAATTACGAAAACAAATATCTCTTTGTGCAGGCGGTAGATTCGCTGGGGAACATAATTTTAGGTGAAAACGGAGTTCTACTGTCGCACATAATGATTAGTTATGGTGAATGTATTCGTCATATCAATTTTTTACCCGACAATGATGGAGGATTAGTAATCATATTTGAGACCGACGATGGCACTGGCGACCATAGCATATACGCCAAACGGATTTGGAAGGACGGGAGTTTGGGCGGACCTTTTCCTTTGGCGGTTTCCCTGACGCCTCACAGTCCTCCGATCCAGATTCCTTCCGGGGGAGGCAGCTTCATCTTCGATGTTTCCATCACAGACACCGACAGTGTTGGGGGATTATTCGATGCTTGGGTAGAGGCGGTTTTGCCTTCAGGCGATACTATAGAAATTGCTTTCCGGGAGAATATACCGATTCCGCCTTGGGGAACGATAAGCAGGTTGAGCCTGGAGCAGTTCGTTCCTTCCCGCGCCCCGGCGGGGAATTACACCTACATTGTGAAGGTGGGTAAGCATCGATATAATTCGGTTTGGGATGAGGACTCGTTTATTGTGGAGAAGGCAGGCGCAGAGTGCGGGGACTCTGCGCCACGCGATGATTATAATCCCCCCTATCCCCCCTTTAGGAAAGGGGGGAATGACGGTAGGCGGGGGGTTTATCCCCCCGCAACGGGTTCACAAGCGCGTCATTCTGGCCGCGCAGCGAGCCAGAATCCTTCCGGTTTTGAAAAGAAGGATTCCGGCTGTGCGCCTGAGGCGCATAAACGCCGGAATGACGGGGATGACTGGCTTTTAACCGGCTTTTTCGATGCCATTCCGCAGAGCGCGGAGACTCTGCGGGGCGAGGGAAAACTGAATCCTGAATCCCGAATCCTGAATCCTGTTCTTTCCGCGCACCCCAATCCCTTCAACCAGCGTTCGCTGGTCTCTTTCACTCTCGAAAGTCCCGGTGAAATCAAGCTGGCGGTGTACGACATCATCGGAAGGGAAGTGGCAGTGTTGGTGGAGGGGTATTATCCCGCCGGAAAATATCGCGTGAAATGGAATGGAAAAAATTACGCCAGCGGGGTGTATTTCATAAGATTGCGAATAGATAAACAGACATTATCCCAAAAAATACTATTAATCAAATAATCATTATGCTGTCAAAAGTTATATCAACTGCGGTGCTGGGTATCGACGCTTACATCGTGGAGGTGCAGGTAAATCTGGAGTCGATGGTGCCGTATTTCAATATTGTGGGTTTACCGGACGGGGCGGTGAAGGAGTCCAAGGAGCGGGTGAACGCCGCTATCAAGAATTCCGGTTACATCCTGCCTTTGAAGCGCACCACCGTCAACCTGGCGCCCGCTGACATCAAGAAGGAGGGCTCTTCCTACGACCTCCCCATCGCGATTGGGATATTGGCGGCTTCGGGGCAGATTGAGGATGACGGGCGTTTGAAGGAGATTGCGGTGATGGGGGAGCTGTCGCTGGATGGGAGTCTGCGGCCGGTGCGGGGGGCGCTTCCGGCGGCGATGGCTTTGAAGCGGGAGGGGTTTCGGGGACTTTTGCTTCCGGATGAGAACGCAGAGGAGGCGGCGATGGTGGAGGGGCTGGAGATTTATCCGGCAGAAACGCTCACCGACGCCGCGGAATTCCTTCACGGTATAATGGACCTGGAGCCCTATACGGTGGATGTCGAAGCGTTGTTTTCGCGCTACCGGATGAGTCAGCTCGATTTTTCCGATGTTAAGGGTCAGGAGGCTGCCAAGCGCGCCTTGGAGGTCGCCGCCGCCGGCGGACACAACATCATTATGGTGGGACCCCCCGGTTCCGGCAAAACGATGCTGGCGAAGCGGATGCCTACCATCCTCCCCGACCTCAACTTAGAGGAGGCGCTGGAGACCACCAAGATATACTCGGTCGCCGGATTGCTGCCTTCGCGGACGGCGCTGATAGCGCAGCGTCCATTCCGCAGTCCGCATCACACTATTTCCGATGCGGGACTAATCGGCGGGGGCACCATCCCCCGTCCCGGCGAAGTGTCGCTGTCGCATCACGGGGTGCTCTTCCTGGACGAGCTGCCGGAGTTTAAGAAGAATGTGCTGGAGGTTCTGCGGCAGCCGCTGGAAGATGGGGATGTCACTATTTCGCGTTCGCAGGTTTCGCTGACCTTCCCCTCGAACTTTATGCTGGCGGCTGCGATGAATCCCTGCCCCTGCGGTTACGCCACCGATTCCACCAAGCCCTGCACCTGCACCGCGCCTCAGATACAGAAATATCACTCCCGCATCTCAGGACCCCTGTTCGACCGCATCGACATCCACATCGAGGTTCCTGCGGTGAAGTTCAAGGAGCTTTCGTCGGAGCGTTCCGGGGCGAAGTCCGAGGTTATCCGCCAGCGGGTGGTGGAAGCGCGTAAAATCCAGGAGGAGCGTTTCGCCGGGGAGAAAGGGCTGTTTTCCAACTCGGATATGACCAGCCGCGCCTTGAAAAAGTTCTGCCCCCTTACCGACGATTGTATGGCGCTGCTGAAGAACGCCATCGAGAAGCTGGGACTTTCCGCCCGCGCTTACGACCGCATTATTAAAGTAGCCCGCACTGTCGCCGACCTTGGAGGCGAGCCGGACATTAAGGCTCACCATATCGCGGAGGCGGTGCAGTATCGGAGTCTGGACAGGAATTTGTGGATGGGGTGAAACAGGATTCATAGATTTTTGAATAGGGTAAAGTGAATTGGTATAAGGAGAGAAGCGTCAAGCTTAACGGGAAATATGTCGATAATAATATTAGTTGGATAGATGAGTATATGAAGGATATACAGAGAATAGACGGAGTTATGTTAATGTTATTATTAATGATGGTTTAAGTCTATTAAGGGATATAAAGAATAAACTCATAATAATGTTGGGAAGATATTAATGAGATTTGAAATGGTAATTAGATATGTGGTACAGAAATTGATGTATGAATTTGACGTTACAAATAAACTGAACATATGGAAACAAAAATAAATAAAAAAAGTACTATAATTATTTGATTATAAGATTAGGGTTTATTACCTTGACAAATATTTTTAATCATCTGTAAGTGTAAATTTTTAAATATTATATTATTACAACAGGTAATGATTGTAATGAGCAAAACTGATCCTGAAAAATTCCAGCCTTCAGGTGAAAAAAGTCCTTTCAATCTGAATGAAAGCAAGCTTCAAAAAATACGTGATTGGTTGGAATCTGAAGAAGGTGCCCAGAAAATCGAAGAGCGTTTTAGGGAAGTTGACGAAAGGGAGTTTGAATCAAACATTGCTGGTCGAATACAGCCTAGCACTTTACGCATTCCAAACTCTATTTAATCTATCCTGTCAAAGTCTACTCCCTTATCAGTTACCGTACCTTAGGTCCTCAAATTTTGATCTTGCTCGGATGCCGAGTCAAGATTAGAGGAATTTTACGCTTTTTCAAGAGAAATTAGTTTCTATAGTTATATTTCCTGAAATAATAAGGAAAGACTATGAAAAACCATGATTTCTATCTTGTTCAATCCTATAAGAACATAAGTTCTTTTCAATCATTATTAAAAAGTCTCCTAATTAAAAAACGAGCTACGGATCCAGGAACAAGCATTCAGCACTTTAATTCTTTCTATTATGGCCAATATTTCAAAATAATAGATGTCAGAACGCTCTTGGCGGAACGGGATTACCTTGATAGGACTTATTTGGAGGATTTTTCGGGTTATTATGTTAAATGTTTTGAGAAATATCAGCGACGGTGCGACAGAATCCATTTTTTTAAGAATGAGTTCGATGAGGAGTGGTTATTAGAAGTATTAATATCTCGTGATACGTCAAGAATTAAAGAGTTGAAAAAAAACTATCTGGGTTATATGATAATAAAGCCTCTCCCTCGGACTATCGTCGGAAAAACTTGTCTTGTTACTTACCCATCATTAAACGGTCAACGCAATTATCCTACAATCCGTAAATATCAATTGAGTTTATTTGGTATAGAACTAAAGATTCGTTCTCTTGCATTCCAGGAACAGGATAATGTAGTAGCAGCTTGTGCTACCACCTCTCTGTGGTCTCTTTTCCAGAAGACAGGTGTGCTTTATCAGCATTCTTTTCCTTCACTTATAGAAATAACTAAAACAGCCACTAAGACTTCTCCCATCTACACAAAGACTCTACCTAATACCGAGGGCTTAGATATTTTTCATATGGCAGAGGCTATACGTTCTGTAAATTTGGGACCTTATTATATTAGTGCCGAAAATTGCTCACTTTTCAAAGATACACTTTATGCATATATTAAATCTGGGATCCCAGCGATTCTCACTGTATCACTATGCAATGATGAGATAAGCAAATCAGGAAGAGTAAAGTGTTTGGGAGTACATTCTGTAACAATAACAGGATATAGACTATCGAATGCAGTAGACTATAAGATTGGGAGTAGCTATTATTTATCAAAGGCTGTTATTTGTAACTTAAAAGTGAGCCACTATTGTAAAGTAAAATTGAGCCACT
>CAYQZD010000138.1:0-9280 GCA_964421875.1 uncultured bacterium | reverse complement strand
ATACACCCCCCTCACTCCCCCCTCTCCGCTAACCTCGCCAATCTAAATCCCGTGGTATTCCAAGCCCCGTTGCGCCATAGCAGCGTCCTTGAAGCGGAACGGCAGTCGTTGAATCCCAGGTTCCAGCTTCCCCCCCGCGCCGTCAGCGAATAGCCGGTGATGACGCTGTCCACCCAGGCTTCCCCGTCGGCGGGGGCGCCTTCGTAGGATGAGTGGAAATGGTCGGCGCAGATTTCCCGCGCGTTGCCGTGCATATCGAACAGCCCCCAGGCATTGGGGAGCTTCCCCGCCACCGGCATGGTCGATACCGCGTTCCCCGCGAACCAGCCGTAATCCCCCAGCAGCGAATCCTCCTCCCCATAGCAGAAATCCCCCTTCGACCCCGCGCGGCAGGCGTATTCCCACTCCGCCTCGCTGGGGAGACGGTAGCGGTTTCCGGGGTCGAGCCCGTTGAGGCGGCGGATAAAATGCTGAATTTCCACCATCACAATCATCTCCACCGGGAGGCTGTCCCCCTTGAAATAGGAGGGGCGCTGCCCTTTCATCACCTTCCGCCACTGCGCCTGGGTGACCTCGGTGGTCATCATCTGGAAGGGAGCCACTCCCACCAGGTGCGGCGGGGTTTCGAACTTGCCGCTGTCCGAGCCCATCAGGAATATCCCCGCCGGGATTTGCACAAACTCCATCCCCGGCAGAGGTCCGGGGAATTTTTGCAGCGCGTATTCTTCCATCTTATCTTCCCCGCCGGGGATTAGCTTGAAATCAGCGGAATCCCTGCGGACGACAATCCGCCACACGCCGTTCTGCTTCACCCGCGCCTGTCCCTCCTTGAAATCATTCGCGTATTCAAAAGCGGCGGGGACTATAAAATTCCCGCCGGGATCGATATACCCCCAGCGGTCCTTCAGCCACCTGCCGTGGTTGACCGCCGCCAATCCCTCTTTAAAACGCCGCGCCCGGTAGAAGCGGGGCTCGATGACGGTATTACCCGCCGCGTCCTTGTAGCCGTATTTATCGCCCTGCTTGAACGGTTTCAGCGAAGCGGCGTACTCCGCCGAATACCCGGCACTGTCGGCGGAAACTTCAAGCGCGGCGCGTTCATTGCCGGACTTCCCGCAGCCGAGGCACAGGCACATTGCGGCGATAAAAAGGGCGGCGGCTGCCGTCCTTGTGGGTGAAATTTTCATATCTTCCTTGCTAATCACAAAAACACATACCTTAACACAAACAACCCCCCCAGCGCATACATCAGAACCGAACATTCCTTCGCCCTGCCCGACAACAACTTCATCAGCGGATAAGCGATGAAGCCGAAGGCTAATCCGTCAGCGATGGAATAGGTCAGCGGCATCCCGATGATAACTAAGAAGGAGGGGATGGTCTCGGTGTAGTCCTTCCAGTTCACCCCGGTGATGCTTTTCACCATCATCGCCCCCACGATTATCAGCGCCGGAGCGGTTATGGGGTAGAGAAAAATGTTGTTCCCCATATCGTATCCGCCCCCCACCATCCGCACCAGGGGATAGAAAAATATCGCCAGCAGGAACAGCAGTCCTGTGACCACGCTGGTCAGCCCGGTCCGCCCTCCGGCCTCCACTCCGGCGGTGGACTCGATGAAGCTGGTGACGGTCGAGGTCCCCAGCGCCGCTCCCACCATCGTCCCCACGGAATCGGCGTAAAGCGCCTGCTGGGCGCGGGGCATTTTGCCGTCTTTCAGGAATCCCGCCTGTTTGGTGACTCCGATGAAAGTGCCGATGGTGTCGAACATATCCATAAACAGGAATACGATGATAATGGGTATCATCTTGAAGGAGAGGATGGCGGCGAAGTCGAATTTGAAAAACGTGGGCTCAACCGAAGGCGGAGCCCCTGCCAGCCCTTTCCACTTCACCACGCTGAAGATGAGCCCGGCGATGAGCGTGGCCATCATCCCGATGAGTATCGCTCCGCGCACTTTGCGCACCATCAGCGCCGAAATCACCATCAGCCCGAATACAGCGAGCAGCGTCGGGGGCGCGCCCAGATTCCCTAATTTCACCGCGCCGCTGGCGTATTCGAACTGGGACAGCTTGCTGAGCAAAAAATCCACCGACGACATCGCCCCCTGGTCTAAAAAGGCGATGGGCGCCAGTCCGGCGTTGTTGCGCACAATTATCCCCGCGTCCGCCAATCCGATGAAGGCGATGAAGAATCCTATCCCCACCGCAATCGCCGATTTCAGGGAATCGGGCACGGAATTAATCACCATTTCCCGGATACGGAATAGTGTAAGGATGAAGAACAGCAGTCCGGAGATGAACACAATCGCCAAAGCCGCCTGCCACGACACCCCCATCGCAATCACCACGGTGAAAACGAAGAAGAAGTTTTCCCCCATTCCGGGGGCGAGGGCGATGGGATAATTCGCCACAATCCCCATAAACAGCGTGGCGACAGCGGCGGAAATGCAGGTTGCCATCATCACCGACCCGAAATCCATCCCCGCTTGAGACAGCAGCGCAGGCTGGACGAAAATGATGTAAGCCATAGTGAGGAAAGTGGTGGTTCCGGCGGAAATTTCGGTGCGGACGGTGGTGTTGTTCTGCTGAAGTTTGAATATTTTTTCCAGCATACTAACATCCCGGTCAAATTGAATGTGTATAACTTACAATATCGATGCGCGAGTCATAATTGAATCATTACCATACTTCATTCTTATGGACAAACGCCCGTCACAGAGTTTTGTCAAGGTCACGTTTGGTCAATCCCCTTGAAAAAAGGTATCGGGCGTAATCGGTTATTTCAATCCGAGGTGTAAAATCGTGGTATATTGTAAAGGATGGATTCTCGTATCTTTGATATGAAATCCGGTTCTCCGACAGAAAATCCTCAAAATACGCTATCAACCGAGGCTCCCGGCTGAAAACTACCGCTAAATTACCTGCCATTCGCACCATCTTTTCATAGCGGGGAAGCAGTGATCTTGTGGGTAAGGGAATATCCATCTGCCTCCGGTTCTTATATAGAAACCTGGAGGCGATAATATCTCCCTTCGAATAAAATATCACCAGAGTTTTAATGAACTTATGCGTGAAAACTCCTTCGATCTTTCTGATGCGCAATTCCTCCACCATATCGGTGATATCTTCGCCGGGGATTTTAGTGCTGCCGAGTACGACGATGTTATCCCCTGAAACTCTCAAGGTTTCGCTCACGCCGCCGTAAGCCCAAATCACCATAACCAACACAGCCAGCGCCTTCAACAGTATACGGCTCGAACTCATCATTCTTTCCAGGAACAGCGCAGTGATAAGAAAAACGCCCGGCATTATCACCAGCAGGTAGCGCGCGCACTGCAGAGAAAATTTGCTGAAGATAAACACTGAGGAAAAGAGAATTGTATAGATAAATATAAAGAGAAGTTTCTCTCCCGCGTAATCCACCTTGACTGCTTTTCCACCTTTGAACCATCCGGAAATCCAGTTTCCCGCTGCAGCTCGAAATCTCCATAAAAAATATACCGAGGCAGTGAGAAAAATCAGGAACGAAATCCACCCCCACCAGCGCAGAGTATCGGGATAGCTGTTTACAATATCGGCATGAAAGAGCGAGGGGAAATCGTGACTGACGGCGCTCCAGAGCCTCTCACCTACCGACCTGCCCGCGCTTCCCGCCGGAGCAGAACCCAACAGGTGTTTGAAATTTTTAAAATTATGTGTGAAATTCTCATAGAGGATGGGGCTTAAACCTACGGCAAACATCCCGGCCCAAGCCCAGAACTTGCCGGTGAAGGGGAGTCTCTTATCCCGATGAAACCAGAAGAGCAGGAATACACCTATCACCACCAGCGACGATTCCATACACCATACACCCAGCCCGCAAAGCAGTCCCACCAAAAGGTGGAAATAGCGGGAGGGACGCTCCCTGAAGAGATGGCGGTAGAACGACCAGAGCAATATTGCGGTGAAAGTAGTCAAGGTCAAATGTCCCAGGACCCTGACATTCCAGCGGATGAAGGTAGCGGAGAAAACGAGCAGAAACAGTGCGATGAGTCCCGCCTTGACTCCGTAGTTTTCTTTAACCCATAAGTAGATGAAAAGAAATAGAACAAAGGATACGATGATGGCGGTGAATTTGAAGCTGTAGTCGGAATGCCCCCCAATAAGCATAGTAAGCGCTCCCAGATGCGCCTCCCAGGCCGCGGCGCCATTGTAATGGATGGCGCCAAAGAACAAAGGGTGTTCGCCGAATTGCAGTATATCCTTGGCCATCACACCGATTAAGGCCTCATCGCCGTCCAGATAATGCTGAGTAGTGTATAGCAATGAAAGCCTCATAGCCAGCGCTGCCAAAGCCAGAGCGATGATAAGATATAATCTGCATCGGGAAGTATTCATCTTACAGTTTGACCACATCCCATAGTTTCTTGTTCACAATCAGGTGGGTTTTCCAAGAATTTCCTACCTTCATATAATTATCCATAAACCTGGGATCAATGGCTATTTGTTTTTCCTTTGGCATACCTTTGGAAGCTTCGGAAAATTTCACATAATCGGTGAATTTCTTCCTCATTTCAATGAAAAGATAGTTCTTCACATACTCCTTGGTCGAGCGGAATTCGGGAGCGAGCTGAAAAATCAGTTCGTTGATGGGGAGAAAGTTCCAATCTTTCTTGGGAGTGTTGAAAGTAAGAAAAGCTCTGAGCATATCTTTGAACTCAGGCAATCCTTCCTGACGGAGCGGATAAATCACTTGATGCTGGGGGTCGATATAGACTTCATCGCATAAATCGCATTGGAAAAGCATATCCTTCAATCCCCACTCCACCGCCTGCTTCTCCTTGTCGCTTCGCAGAATCATCTCCCGATGGGCGTAACCCTGGTAAGCCTTGGTTCTGAAGACTTTATCGTCCTTTTCTATCTCGGTAGTCCTCACATAAACGGGAACACCTTCAGCTAAAAAGCCTTCCTCCCCGAAATCATCCGCGTTCATGAACATTCGGAGGAAAGCCCGTCGGCAGTCCTCGTTATCGACTACTATCTGCCTGAAGGCGTACTTTTCATTCTTGTTGAGCGGTTTACCGAATCGTTCATTGCGGAAAGCTACCATAGGGGTTCCCGGCCGGGGCCGGGCATGATAGCCCTTGATGTCCTTGAGGACGATATTGAAGTGCAGCGTGTTGTTCAAGTAATGGTACCTCGGAGTCTTAGCCAATGGTGTGCCGTCCTCCTTAAGGAAAATCCCCGTGTTTTCTCCCTGAACAAAGATTTCTGAGTATTTGAGGGGGCCTTTACGGTGCAGCAGGATATAAATATCACGGATTTTCGAAAGGTCCAGCCGCCTCATCCAATAGATTTTTTGGTTCATAGTTATTTTTCCCAAATTACTATGCTTTCCCGAGAAGATACCTTGCCGAATTGTTTCATCTGCTGGGGACTGTTGCCCCGGTAACGCGCAACCATGATTTTTTTCGCTTTTAAACCAGCCTTCTCGCCGATTTCAGCCAGCAATTCATCGACGGGGAGCAATTTACCTCCATACATCGAATTCCCTACTACAAAAGCGATCCCTGCCCCGGGTTTACACACCCGGTATATTTCCCGCAGAACCCCGAACATATCTTCGAAGTAACCCTTAATCATATCGAGGACTTTGCGGTTGGGGAGTTTGGATTCGCCGATTTCTTTGAGAAGGCGATGCAACCTTATCGGAGGCTCGTAATCCTCTATCTTTACTGAGTTTCTGGCTTCAACATTTGAGCGAAGCATTTTATAGCGAAGTGATTTCAATTGTTCATTATCATCTAAAAAGTCGAAAAGCAGCTCCAGAGCATAAATTCGGGTATAATCGTGCCGATTCAAATACGGGGGCGAGGTGATGATGCAGTTGATGGAGCCGTCATGAAAGGGAAGACGCCGCGCATCGCCTCTTAGCACGGTTTGAGAGCCGTTGGAATCCGCCTGCTCTTCAATGTCTTCCAACATCATCTTCACCTGAGGCGGGAAAGTCTCTTCCAAAGTCTTGGGCTCAACATCGGTCACAAAACGTATAAAGGCGCCGTCGTTCTTGGTATAGGAAACCGGCTTCAATATGTTCAACAGCGCCAGCGCAAAAAAACATCTTTCCGGCTCCACCATCTGAGCGATAGTGTAGCGCAGGTGCAGTAATTTAGTCAGTTCATTATGAGGAAAACTCTTCTGGAGGTAGGGAGCCGCGGCTTCAAAACCAAAATCATACTGCCGGGAAGGGTAAATATGCTCGAAATCGCTGGCAACTTTGTTGTGGTCGTAACTTATCATTTTACTCTTGGTAGCGAAGGTCGATAGCGGCATCATATCGACGCCGAGGCAGCGTATACCCATCTCGCTGCAGCTCAGCAAAGTTGTCCCGGCTCCGCAGAAGGGGTCCAGCACCAAATTTCCTGCGCTGACATTGAGTTCATCCAGAAGTGAAACGACCAGGTCACGGGAGAAACTGTGGTTGAGGTTATACCAGCGGTAAACCGGAGTCTTACGACTCTGAGCGGGAGTCACCGCCCGAGCTAGTTCGAGGCGTTCTTCAATTGGAGCGGAAAAACTCCGGTTCAAATCTCTCTCCTCAGTCTTTTTACCGGAATTCTCATCTGTTCCCGGTACTTCTGGACTGTGCGGCGGGCGATATTGTATCCGGTATCTTTGAGTTTTTCCATAATCGCCTGGTCGGACAGGGGATTCTTCTTATCTTCGGAATCGACGATTTCACGCAGTTTTTGCTTGATAACTTTAGTGGAGACTTCCTCGCCGTTATCGGTGGCCATTTTCTCAGAAAAGAAATATTTCAGTTCGAACACCCCCCAATCGGTCTGGACATACTTCCCGTTGGTGACCCGGCTGATTGTCGAAATATCCATATTGATTTCTTCGGCGATATCGGCCAGTATCATCGGTTTAAGATAGCCGTGCCCCTTACGGAAGAAATCCTCCTGCTTCTTCACTATCGCCCTCATCGTCCGCACCATTGTTGAGCGTCGCTGGTGGATAGCGTTGATGAACCAGCGCGCGGATTCCAGCTTGCGGGTGAGGAATTCCTTCACCTTTTTATCGGTGTTCTTCTGCTGGAGCATCAAGCTCCGGTAAACCGAATTGATATAGAAATTGGGGATATTGCCATCGTTCAAATACACCATAAACTCGTCGCCAACCATAGTCACCACTAAATCCGGAATTACATAGTTTTGACGCTCATCGAAATACCCTTCGCCGGGTTTGGGATTGAGTCTGGTGATTTCGAAGAAGGCCTCTTTGACCTCTGACAGGTCGATTTCCATAGAAGCGGCGATGGCTTCAAAACGTTTGTTTTTAAAATCTTCGAAATATTCTGCGAGTAATCGTTCCGCGTGGGGATTGTATTCATCCTTGGCGCGCAGCTGCAACAGCAGGCATTCGCGCAGGTCGCGCGCTCCGATTCCCACCGGGTCGAAATTCTGGATTATTCGTAAAACTTTGAGCGCTTCATCCTTTTCGGCTTCGAGATTCATGGCGATTTCATCTACCGAACAATCCAGATAGCCGTCCTTATTGATATTACCAATAATGTAATCGCCGATTTCGCGCTGCTTGTCTGTCAGCGTGATATATCCCAGTTGTTCCGTGAGATGTTCGGCCAGTGTGGTTTGAGCGGGGCGTGGAATCTCCATAATCTCCACCGGAGCGCTCCGGGAACGATACTCATAATGGTCTTCGTCATTCAGAATCGATTCCCAGTCAACTTCCCGCTCTTCCTTGGCTTCCTTCAATTCCGGGGTGTCCTCCTCGGCGATAACCGCGGCTTCCCGCTCATCCTCCTCCGGTTCGCCGGGGATCTCCTCCAGCTCCTGCCCCTCCTCCAGGAAGGGATTGGTCTCCAGCTCGGAGCGCACCCTTAGTTCCAGTTCCAGGATGGGGAGCTGGATTAATTCGGAACGGAGAATCTGCTGGGGCTGAAGCGTCAGTTCCTGTCGTAGTTTTAGGTCTTGGCGGAGTTGCATGCTAATAAGTCTATCTAAGCGCAATTATAATATAAAGAAAGCTAAAATAACGTTTTCTCAGTTTAATTTATACCTTGTTTTTTTCTGTTGTTTTTGGATCTCTTTGTTTATTAATTTCAATAGGTCAGGTGAAAATTCCTCATCCACCTTGATTTTCTCGTAATAATTATTGTGTGTTCTATCTTGAAAAACCAAGGCGCTCATGTCGCAATTTGCTATCACATACATCAAAGCCTCTTCATGGTCATAACCATTTCGTAACAAAACTCTAAAAAGGGCGTCAAAGGTGAATAAGTCATAGCAGATTATCATATCTTCCGAGGCATTGATTCTGTCTAAATCTTCGTTGTTCATAATAGTCTCCCGTGTGAGTATCTAAAACAACTTATGTATTTATAAGATTTTAGTTACAAGTAATTCAGCTAAAGAAATCAAATCCCTATACATAGTAAATAATTGGGAGTGCTATTTGCTCTCGCTTTAAATGTAAATACAGCTCGAAAAAACCGAGTATTCTCGAACCAAGAGATGTTAACACTACTGAATAAATAGGTGAACTTACAGGCGATACTATTCTCTCAATAAAACCCAGTTCTATGCATTGATTACAGGTGAAATGTAGAAATTTCGTTAAAGTCGTAGTTTTATAGCTGGTACCCAAATGAGTATTCCAAACCTTCTGGTATTCATCCGGAACTTTAACTTTCCCGCGTGGAACCAATTGTCCTGAGGTTAAATGAACATATCTAAGGAAATGAAATATATTCGCTTTGCATTTTGTGATTTTTCCATTTATCAGCGATTCTATAAGCATTGATTGTTGTTCAACCGATAATGGTATTTCTCCGCTTCTTGTCCTTAGAAACGGATTTATAGCTTTCTTAAATTCTCTACCCAAATTCGTTAGTTTCAGAATGTTTTCATTTTCGAGTTTTATTTCGTCAAGTAAACCATAATCTAAACAATACCTCAATCTTACGCTGAAACCTGTACGATTGGATAATCCAAAACTTCCCAATGCCTCTTTTTTCAATAAACTCTCCGAATCCTCAAATAACGAAATAATTCTGTTCATCCAATATAAGAAACATACATCCATAGCAGTGGGAAGACCAATGTCTAAACCTGAAGTTTTTTCCAATGACCGGATACATTCTTTGTATAGCTGTGATATATGGTATTGCCGATATGTTTTAATACCGAAGCCATACTCATTTGAAGCATTCCGAAGACTATCTTTGACCTTAATTCTGTGTTAAAACAAAATACCTGTTGAGTTTCTCCTGGTATCTTGTT
>CAYQZD010000137.1:0-9313 GCA_964421875.1 uncultured bacterium | reverse complement strand
ACAATAAATCCTAATCAATTGTCTTTATTAGACTAAAAGTTGGGACAGTAGTGTTGTGAAGTATAAAGATAGCATTATGAATCATTAAATCAAGAGTATCATCACATTTATCTCATTTTATCAAGATTAATTTCCTCACCGCTTGATATTCCCCCGCTGTCAACAGCGCAAAATACACCCCGCTCGCCACCTTCGAGGCGTCCCATTCGACTTGAAACGCGCCTGCGGGATAATATCCCTCCGCTAATACCGTTACTTCCCGACCGGTGAGGTCGTAAACTGTCAATTCAGTGAATCCTTCCTTCTCCAATGTGAACGTAACAATCGTACGGTGATTGAAAGGATTGGGATAAGCGGGCGACAGGTCAAATACCAGTGGTAATTGCGAATCAACGTTATCCGGTCCATCATCGCTCCAACCTTCAACCGACCATTCCTCGATTTCAGAGGATGAATCACTGTCGAAAAATTTCACGAATGGGAAATTGTCCTGGCTGTAAATCGAATCAGGATAAACGCCGACATAGGCGTTATAGCTAAACTCGCCCCCAGGTGCAGAACCTGGAACGAGCAAGGTCAGCTCTCGAGTTCTGCGAGACTGCGGCGGAAGAGTCAGGTTCCTGCGCAGTATCAGAGGACCGATAATATGATTATTAGGCAAAGTAACATCTGACCAAACATCGACGGTGTTGATAATATTCCACATATTAATTAAGGTCGCGTCAAACCGTATTAATCCGCCGCCTGCGGGGATAATAATAGGCGGATTGTGAAGACTGAGAGTAATTACAATCCCCAGAATTTCATCGCATCCGATACAAGGCGAGATAGGATTACGCAGGTCTCCGTCAAAATCGACGGCGACGCCGGCGATTGAGGTTCCGGCATTTATACAGGGCGAAAAACCCGATATATGCAGGTCATAAGGAAAGGTTGTGCTTAAGAACCCGGGAGCTGCGCTGATACTGTTTAAATCATAACCAGTGGCTTCCTGATATTCAAGTAGTGTTTCGTGAAAACCGTAACATAAACATATAAAGGCATTCGGAGCGTAGAGATTGTTATAATCTGAATCAAACTGAAAAATATGTGGAACTCCCAAATTGAGACAGCAACTGATAATAGAGCTGCCATGAATATAGACAATGTTGTTTTTGAAAACTGCGCCGGTTGAAGTATTGAAATACACTCCATCAGAACCTTCTAAAAATATGGAGTTGAAGTAGTATTCGCTCCCATTGGTTATAAAATCGTCTATTCCTCTGCTATGTAAGTATAACATATTGTTTGTAAATAGATTATGGACACCTCTTTCATTTCCAATACCGCAACCAGTCCCGTACATCTCATTGCTGCTTATTATAATACTATTGGTTCTATAAAGAGAAATTCCGCAGCGCGTATCACCCGGCGAAGCGCTCTTAATGTAATTGTTTAGAATGAAGCAATGATGCACGGTGTCGGCAGTTTGACCACCCCCTATTGCAAAGCCGCTGTTATCACAGGAATCGACCTCAAAATTCCTGATGGTCACATACCCCACGCCAAATAATCTGAAACCGTTGCCATAAGTTGAACCGGTTCCTGTAGTGTTAATTACTCGCACCGGATTGTAATTCTCCGGCAGAGCGTTGAAAACCAGCGGGTTGACAGCGCTTATTCCGCGGAGAGAATCGCGGTGAATCGATACCTGACCGTCGTAAGTCCCCGGATAGACATCGAAAGACACGGGTCCTCCCATCCCGGCAAGGTTCAATCCGTTCACAGCCGCTACTATTGAGGGAAAATCGTTGGCTCCACCCCCGATGTCATAGCTCCCGTTGAATGAGACTATGGTTATGAAACTTACAGTATCGCTAATCGAGGGATTCCTTCTTGAAACCGCGTTAAAATAACCGATTTCGACCGAACTCGGCAGAACCGCAGCCGGAATATGATGCCGCACTATACAATAACGGCTTTCCTCGGATGCGAGTAATGAAGTGGAGGTTATAGGTGCAGTTCCTGCGGAATCCAGTATTTCGACCTGCCATGCGGTACCTGACGCAGATAATGAAAAAACATCTCTCCGTGTTCCGCTATTCGTTACGCAGAAAAGATAATCCGCATACTGCCCGGCGTTCTGTCTGATTATCATAGAATCCGGGAGGATAGAGACGCCGTACTGAGGGAGCGTCATAGTATATTCATCCGCGCCAATATCGGGAGATTCCGGATGGCGGAAGTCGTTATCGATGTCCATAGGGACTCTGTGAACATAATCCCCCATTCCGTTGACCGGCGAGATTAGTGTATCGACGATATGCAGGTCAAAAGAATCGTTAGCAACACATACGAAATGCGGATTACCACAGACGCTGTGTTGGTCAAAACCTGTCGCAGCCTGCCATTGTTCCAGTGTTGAGTACACTATCCTGTTTAAACTACCGATGCTGATTCCGTATGGATTGTAGAAACAGTTATAATCGGAGAAGATATTATAAGCCGTGCCCGAAGTGTAGATTATGCACTCGCCGGAATCGCTGGACGCAGAATATAATATATTGTATTTTATCTCGCAGCCTGTATTGGTGTAGGCGTCGATAAGCTCATAGGAACCGTTGTGGTATATCGAATTATACAGACATTGTATCCCGGAACCGGTGGAAAACTGGAATGCGGTCGTTTCCGCATTGTAAGCCATATTATTATAAACGAAAGTATTGAAACTATGCTGCCACCTCAGATTATAATAACCGCCGTCGAGTATATTAGCATTGACACTGCAATCGGAAGTATAATCCGCATAAATACAATATCCGCGAGCATTCAGACCGCAATTCTGAATATAGTTATTCTCAATTTCCACATACGTGGAGTAATCATTATCGGGCCCCTGGCTGATATAAACACCTGAGTATTGAATCGAATCGATTTCGAATCCGCAAATCGTAATATAATCCGCTCCGATTACCTTGAATCCATTACCATAGTGAGAAGGCACATAATAGTCGTAAGACTTTATTCGAGGGGATTCTCCGGCTGCCGCCGTGATAATAAGCCTGTTAGCGGCGCTGAGTCCCTGGATACTATCCGAATGAAGCGTTATCTGTCCCTCATATACGCCGGTGTAAACATTGAAGTTTACCAGACCTCCCATATTCCGTGAATTTAAGGTGTCGATTGCTTGAATTATGGTAGAGAAATCATTAGTCCCGCCGCCGATATCATAACTACCGAACATCGGCTGGGATAAGGCAGAATACGGAGAATAGAGTAATAGAATAAGCGTGGCAGCAGTGAAAATTGACCGCTTCATTGCAATCCCTTCCAGACTATAAGATTATTAAGTCTGGTAGTTCAGTGATGAGCGATTACCGAAAATACTTATTAAACAGTCAAATAACAGACTCATTTCACCAGTAACAATTTAACCGATATATCCGCATCCCCCGCCTCCAACCTCGCAAAATACACCCCGCTCACTATCCCCGAAGCATCCCATTCCACCTGGTGCATCCCCGCGGGGTAGTATCCATCTATCAGACGCACAACTTCCCGCCCGGCGATGTTGTAGACTGCCAGTTTCACATTACTTGCAGCTTGAAGCTTGAAGCTGAGAGCTGTGGAAGCGTTGAAGGGATTGGGGCTTACCGAAAGGACTCCGATTCCTGAATCCTGAATCCTGAATCCTTCTTCATCATCATCCCAGCCGTAAACATTCCAATTATCACACATACCAGCCGCTCCCTCTCCCGGCAGCTTCACAAAGGTAAAGAGGTCGGTATGAATAATGGAGTCGGGATAAATTCCCACCTTGCCGAAATAGGTGTAATTCCCCGCAGGGGCGTAACCGGGGACATTCTGGGTGAGTGTCCGCATAATAGCCGCACCCGAAGGAATAACCAATCCGGCGCGCAGCACTATTGGACCGTAAACACTCCCTGAAGGAAGCAAGGCTTCGGTCCAGGCGTCGAAATTGATTAGCCAAGCGGTATGATTGCACACCTCAGCGTCCAGCGAGAAACCGCCGCCCGCCGCGGGCACAGTAATGGGCGGATTATGCGGGGTGAGGGTGACGGTCAGGGGCGCCACCGGTCCCTGGTGGTAATAATAACAGCCGATATCGGCGCAGGTCGAATCGGGATCGAGGGGACTGGCAGGGTCGCCGGCGTCGATGCAGGGGGAATTCTCCTGCAGGTGGTAATCGCCGTTCTGCGGATCGACGAAGAGGGGATTGGAAGTTATATTGCCGGTTCCGGTGGTCAATTCCGGGCTGCAACTGTAAGTCAGCATCGCGTATCCCTGATAAAAGTTAGGCCCGGTGGTAGCATAGTTTCCATAAACTATGACATTCACGCCTCGATGGCTGCCGAATATTCCTCCGCCCCGCCCTCCGGTCCCAGCGGAGTTTCCGGCGATAGTGCAGTTGGTTAATTCCGGCAGACTGCCGTCGCATCGGAGCCCACCGGCGTAACGATTGGATTCATTATCGGCTATGAGAGTATGCTCGATAACCGCATTGGAAGCTTCGCAGCGGATCCCGCCGCCTCCGCACGTACTTCAAGCCCCCTGGCACCAGTTCCCGGTGATTTTCGAGCCTCTTATCACCGGCGCGGCGCAGTGATAGAAATAAATCCCTCCGCCGTTGCCGTTGGTGCCCTGATGACTGCCGGTGCGAAAAGTGAAAGCGCTGTTATCGCTGATTTCGCAGTTTTCAATAACGATATTGGAATAAGTGGCGTAAACTCCGCCGCCGTCGCCGCTGAAGCAGTTAGTAACCACAGAGTTGGAAAGGGTGATGTCGGCGTGGTCGCAGAAGACGCCGCCTCCGGGGCGGTCGCTGGAATCGCAGTCGGCGATTACGCAGTGGTCGAGAACGGAGCCGCTGGAGCTGGCGGAAGGGAAGCGGATTCCGCGCCATCGGTGAGATTGTATCGGCTGGTCGGGGATGAACCGGATAGGGCTTGCCTCGGTTCCGGATGCCTGTAAAATGCCGTTAATCGTCCAGACGAAAAAACCGGTGTGGCGTAATTCGGTTCCGGGCCTTATGTTCAAGGTGTCCCCTGCGTTCACATAGCAGTTGCCCACTACAATATAGGTACCCGGTCCCAATGTCCCGCTTAACTGCCCGGATATGTTCTGCGCTGACACGGGAGCGCTCCACATCGCGGCTATGCCCACAATCGCTAAAGTTATCGTTGATGTTTTCATATCTGTTGCCCAATTTTGATGACGAACTTGCTTATCACAGCGTTGGATATATATTTATGAATAACAGTATATTACAGGATAATACGTGGTAAATCGTGGAAATTTCGGGAGGTGACTGCACATTGAATGCCGATTCCATATCCGCCCCAGAATCAAGTTACTACAAGGCAGGTATCAATTAACTCAATATAGCTATTAACAGTCTAAATGTCAAGCGCAAAGACGGGGAAAAACAATGGTAAATTCGACATTCATTGAATTACTTTAGAGAGATACTAACAACTCTTCAAAACGCCGGGACATCACTTCCAGACTGAACTCTCGCAGGCACCTTTCGCGGGCTTCCCGGCCCAGTTCGGCGGCGAAATCCGCTTCATTCAATAATATATCCATCGCCCCGGCGAGTCCGGGAACATCCCTCGGCGCAACATAAAGCGCCGCCTCTCCAGCGGCTTCACGCATCAGCGGTAAATCCGAGGCGATTATGGGACGTCCCATAGCCATAGCGTCGATGAGTTTAGCCGGAACCTGCCCCTCGCTCCGTTTCCCCGCCGCTGAAGGCAGGGCGATAAAGTCCGCCATCCCCAGCCATTGCGGCAGCTCATTAATGGGCCGGGGCGGAACGGTTAGCAGCGAATCGCCGCCGAGCCCCTGTAAATGGGACATAAAGGGACTTCCCGCTTCAGAGCCCACCACTAACAGTTTCAGGTCATCTCTGCCGGTCAGTTTAATCGCCGCTAAAATTTCTTCCAAGCCCTTATGCGGGCGGGGAGTTCCGGCGAAGACCGCGAGTTTCAATCCTTCCCAGCCGCGCCGCCGCTTTTCAGCGGAGCTGTCGTATTTCGCCGGATCGAAGAAACCGGTGTCGCGGCCGTGAGGCATAATCACGCCCCGCCCGTATTTCCGGCGGTATTTTTGGGAAATCACAGTAAGAGCGTCAGCTTGGTTTATCCTCGCCTCCATCAGCCGGGTTGCGAAATAGGCGTTAGGGTCGCTGAGCGAATTGGGTTTCCAGGCGTGCCAAATCGATTCGGTGAAAGCGGTCTCATCATCATCGATGTCCAGCATCAGGGGGATTTTCCGTAGTTTTCTGACTTTGAGGGCGATTCCGTAGCTGGATATTTTAGGTTTGACCGCATAGACGACATCGCCCTCCGCCTTTTCAGCGAGCTCATCCATCACTTTAAAAAATCCCGGCCACATCCGCCCCTTCACAGTGCGCAACTCCACCCCCTCCATATCCGCCACCGGCCACACTCCCCCGCCCCAATCGACGCCCAGCATCGTCACCTGATGGCGAACCTGGAGGGCTTTGACCAGAATCCAGGCTCTCCCGAATGCGTTGGAACTGACATCGCCGCTGATTACGCAAATGTGCATACTGGTTACTCGTTGCTGGTTGCTCGTTGCTCGTTGCTCGTTGTATCAATCACGCCCCCGGCGATTAGACGGTCGCCGACATAAACTACCGCCGACTGCCCTGGAGCGGCGGCTTCAACTCCCTGGGGAAAGCGAATATTCATATTGTCGCCCCCAGACGGTATCACCAGAGCGCGCCGCCCAGGGTCTTTATAGCGAATTTTTACTTCAGCTTCGAAGGAATCGCCGGGGATAGGTTTCACCAGCCAGTTGACCTCGCTTGCCGTGATTTCGCGTGAGATGACGGTTCGGCGGGGACCGATGTGCACTCGGTTGCGCCGGGAGTCTATGCTGTGGACATACATTGGCTGGTCGAAGCCGCCTCCCAGCCCTTTGCGCTGACCCACGGTGTAATTAATATAGCCTTGATGCCGGCCAATGACTTCGCCGCTTGAGCTTACAAGGTCTCCAGGTGATGATTTTACTCCCTTGTTTTGCAGGAATTTGACATAGTCGTCGTCGACGATGAAGCAGATTTCCTGGCTTTCGGATGTTTCCGCGGCGGGGAGGTCAAGTTCTTTCGCGATGCGGCAGACTTCATCCTTTCCTTTAACTGCGCCTAAGGGGAAAATAGTGCGTTCCAGTTTCCGCAGCGAGATTTTCCACAGAGCGTAACTCTGGTCCTTGGAGGTATTGGCGGCGCGGAAGAGGCCTTGGTATCCGTCCACCGATTTTACCTGAGCATAATGTCCGGTAGCGATAAAGTCCAAGCTTAACTGTTCCATTTTGTCCCATAATGCGCCCCACTTGAGCTGAGCGTTGCAGCGGACGCAGGGATTGGGAGTCCTTCCGGTGCGGTATTCCGTGATGAAATCCTCCACCACCGTCCGGTTAAAGTAGTCCTTTAAGTCGATAATATGGTGTTCGATGCCCAATTTTTTCGCGGTGAGAACGGCGCTGCGGGCGCAGATTGCCGGGGGAAGTCCCATTAGGTTCATCGTGGCGCCCACCACGCGGAATCCTTGCTTCAGCAGCAGGGCGGCAGCGGCGGAAGAGTCCACCCCCCCGGACATCGCTATTAATACGGATTGAGGCATTATTCTCTGGTTGCCGGTTGCCAGTTACCGGTTACCGGTTCCCCCTTTAGAAATCCCCCTCTTAATTTGCATGTTAGCAAGTTCGCAGGTTCCCCGCAAATCAAATATCACAAATCAAAAATCGAAAATCAAAAATCATAGTCGCAATAGCCAGTGAATTATTCCGAATACCGATTACCGATAACCGAACACCGAAATATAGCCATAATAGCCGTAATAGCCAGTGAATTCTTCTGCACTAAACCCTATAACCTAAACCATACACATCGTGCCCGCCGGGTTCCCGCGCCCGGCGGAATAAGATTCCGCCCTACAAATAGTCGCCATTGCCATCATAGCCAGTGAATAAATTCGTGTCTATTCGTGTTAATTCGTGGTTCCAAACAGACGGCGGAATAAGATTCCACCCTACAAACGGGCGTTCAATGGAACGCCTCTACAACTAATCCCTAATCCCTTAATCCCTAAATCCTGTTTTCACGGCAATTTCACAAAGGGAAACTCATCCGAATCCGCCACGCTGTCCGGATACACGCCCACATTCCCGATATACCGGTAATCCCCCGCAGGGGCGCTGCCGGGCACTGTCTGCATGATTTGCCGGGACGCAGTCGCTCCAGCGCTAATGGTGAGACTTGAACGAAGCAGAATCGGCGTTATCAGCCTCCCGGTAGGAAGCGCCACTTCTGTCCAAGCGTCAAAATTGAAAGGATTAGAGGGAGGATTATTTACAGTGACAGTGAAGTCGAAACTACCCCCTGCCGCCGGAATGGTTATTGAAGGGACGCCGGGAGTGAGGGTAATATTAGGAAACTCCCCTGTCATATTGCGGAAAAACATAATACCGCCGTTGCCTTCACCGCAAAAAATGTCCAAATCAGAATCGGAATCTATATCAATCATATAGGGACAAGCGCTGATAATTTTATAACCATCAAGAAAAACCGAATCCTCCAACACCATATTCGCTTCTTGAGGTGTTCCCGTATTTCGATAAAACCTGAGATTGGATAGATTCAAACGCCAAACATTCTCCATCAATAAATCCAAATCCCCATCGTTATCCAAATCGGCAAAATGGAATCCTCGCCACCCGCTATTAGGATAAGAAAATTGAATACCCTGCCAAGCAGTAGTCATCATTACATAATTGGGAATTTGGGGCGTTCCGTCATTCCAATAAAAATAGAACCTTCCTTCATCATCGGTTATAAAAAGGTCATAATCCCCATCGGCGTCTATATCAGCGCAGCCGGGATTGACATTGACGAAGAAATCGGAATTGGTGATGAATTGGGAATCATAAAGGACGATATTGGGAATCTGAGGTGTTCCCCGGTTTATCCACAACGCGATTGAGGGAGGACCGGGAATCGCACTCCCACCATAAAGAAGGTCATAGTCTCCATCGGCGTCGATGTCCACAAAATGAGGAAAATAACCTGATATGGGATTCGCTTGAAATCCTGAATCGATGTAGGTAAAGTTCGGCTGTGAAGTGTCGCCGATATTTTCGAAATACCTGAGCACACTCCCTATTCCACAAATTAAATCAAAATCGCTGTCTCCATCGATGTCCACCAATTGCTGCCTCGGCTGATGAGGCCCCAAATCCAGCGTCAAATAGTTCCTGGTTACGAAATTGAACTGCGGATTATTTGGTG
>CAYQZD010000136.1:0-9349 GCA_964421875.1 uncultured bacterium | reverse complement strand
ATTCAGATATAAATATAGCAATATTGCTTTTATAGTCAATGAAACATCGTCTCTTAAGAAGAATTTTTTTAATTTTTTCGCTGTCCGCGGTTTACAGCAGCTGGTTTGGCGAAGCGTTTCCCGCTGACGATTCCATCGGCCGGACGCTGGCGGAAAGCCTGAACGGACTCATCGAAGAGGGGTATCTCGCAGGCGCTGTGGAATATAGCGACGACGGCGTCTGGGGATACATCAATTTCGAGGGAGATTCCTCCGGTGGGGGATTCGAGTCCGGCCAGATTGATTTTTACGGTGAGAAAATTACGGGCGGGGCAAAATTTATCTACCTCGGAACCTCGGCTGAACTCGTTATAAACTGCCGCCTTGCCGGAGACTCGCTGTCCGGAGCGGGAGTTTTAGCCGGGGACATGCTGCGCGCCGCTCTGTTTTTGGGGAGTGGGCCTCTGGAATCAGGTTATAAACTAATCGTGAACGTAAATCTTGACACGCTTGTATTGACAGGTTCTCTGGACAGGATGAAACCGGGGATTTCTCGATTACTGCATGAAACAAAAGAGTTATCCGATGCGCTGGGCTTCATTGGTATCGATTTGAAGGTTAAGGGAGATTCCTGCGTAACCGTAAAAACTCTCGACTTCGAAGGCGCCTGTTCCCTGGCTTTCAATTCCCGTCCCCAGGGTGATTTATGGGGAACCGTCAGCGCCGTCCGGGGAAGAATCTGGCGCTGGGGAAAACCCTTCAAACTCAATTTCGCGGAGTACGATTTCGCCACAGATATGCTGGTTGCCGAAGGAGAGTATCTGGCTAAAACCTACGTCACCGAGGCGGATTCCGGGACTGTTTTACAGCCTTATCGGGTAACGGTGACCTGTCACGGGCTGATTGAGGATTCGCTCACCTGGGAGATGTGGAGCGAGCCGGAGCTGAATAATGAGCAGATAGTATCTTTGCTCATCAGGGGAGACCCTCATTCTCAGGAGGTGGGATGGCGCTCCGGCGCTAAGCTGGAAGAACGGGTAAAGACGGCGATAAACGGGTATAATTCCCATCATTTTACCGAATCCGCAGAACGGCGTGTGGGGCGGATGTTGTCGTTCAACCGCGTGGAAATCGAAGGGACCGTTTTCTCCTTCGACAGCCGTTATGTAGCGGATAAACGGTTGACCGAACGGTTGAAACTCAGTTTAAGGGGGACGGTGGGGGGAACCACGGAACAGATCCTCTCCTTCGACTACCGCCTTGGCAAAAACACTTACCTCACCAATGAAACCAACCAGTACGGCGAAACCGGGATAGACCTGCGGTATGTATTCAGGTTCAAATAATGCGGGCTAACGGACTGAAATATTTCGTAATAGCGGCGCTGATTCCCCTTTGCGCAGCGGGCGCGGTCAGACCCAAAGTGAAGTCTATCGACTTTCAGGGAGACGCTGCAAAGCAGGCGAAGAGTCTGCGGAAACTGATGGGAACCAAACAGAGCGGAACTTTCATGAAACGCTATCTCTTTAAGGATGTGCTGATACGAGATTTGAAAGTGATTGAGGATTATTATTTCCAGCACGGTTTTTTAGAAGCGCAGGTTGCGGATGTCGATATCAATTGGAATCGTGACAGCTCTGCGGTGGAGATAACCATCAATGCCGCGGAAGGGAGGCCGGTCATCATCGATTCAATCACTATTATAGGGATGGCAGCGGTTCAGGAATCGGAATTGCGAAATGCTATTCGGGTTAAAGCCGGCGACCGGCTGGATTTTGGGGAACTCTCATCTTCTGAAAACAATATTACCAGGCTTTACGGCAAGCGGGGATTCCTTTCAGCCTCGGTCTCACGCAACATCGAGATTTCAGACTACCGGGCGCGGATATCCTTCGAAATCGCTGAAGGACGGAGGCACTACTTGGGTGCGGTCATAGTATCGGGAAATGAAAAAACTAAGCTATGGTATATCCTCAGGGAGATGCCGAACATCCGAGGAAAACCGCTGACAGTGAATGAAATCGACCTTTTCCGGGAGCAGCTCTACCGTCAAGGGCTCCACCGCAGCGTAAACCTCGAATTGGAGCCAACTGAAACGGACAGTGTATTCAATTTACTGGTGTATGTGACGGAACGTGACGCCGGAGAGTTTTCGCTTGGGGGCGGATATGGGAGCGAGGATAATTTCAGATTGAAAAGCCAGGCGGGATATACGAATATCGGCGGCAGGGGTATCGGAGTGGGATTTGAAGGTCGGATCAGTATTCGCTATCGGATGGTTAAGACCAGCTATCATAATCCCGCGCTGATGCGGAGCAGGCTCTTTTTCCGGTCCGGAGCATCCTACAGCCAAGATGACCGGCATCCCTATAATCTGGAACAGGCGCTGGGAAAAATTTCATTGGGAAGGATTATCGGAGGCCGGGGACAAATCGAATGGGGCTACATCTTTAAGAGAAACCGATTCCGCAAAGCCGGATTGGACACATTTGCCGCTAAGGGAGTTCGTTCCAGTTTGTTTTACGCTGAAACGGTGCTCGACCTGCGCGACAGTAAAATCCGAACCAGAAACGGTCTGTACTTTCTGGGTAGGTTTTCTGTCGCCGAGCCAAGAGTATTAGGTGAAACCGGTTTTCTCAAAACCAAACTTGACCTCCGGGGCTTCCTTGAAGCGATTAAGCCGGTAGCGCTGGCTTTTCAGCTTGAAAACGGGGCGATGTTTAAAGCAGGCGAGCGGCGAATCCCGGTTGAGGAATTCTTTTTCTTCAGCGGGAGGTCCACGGTGAGAGGATACAAAGGCAGCTCTTTAGGACCGATGGGGGCTGGTGGAACTCCTCAGGGCGGGAGATACTACTATATACTCAGGGGGGAAGCTCGCTTCGATATCTGGAAGGCGTTGAAGTCAAAAATATTCATAGACAACGGCGGTCTGTTTCGTGATTTTAGCGCCGGCCGTTGGGAGGGCAGTTCCACCGGCGCCGGGATGGGGCTGGCAGCGCATTACGGTTTGTGGACAGCCCGCATAGAATACGCCTGGAAAGTGAAGGACAAGATATATCCGGGACGGTTCTATCTTGAGTTGGGACAATCATTCTAAGAGATTGCCGCGACTAATGCAATTTGAATTGATTGAGATGTTTATTATACTTATATTAAGCCACGATTCTGACTCAGGAAGGTCATAGAGGTGATAATAAACTTATCCAAGGAAAGGAGTGAAATGAAAAAAGATTTCCTGGCTATTACGGATTTCAGCGCCCAGGAACTGATGGACACCCTGGAACTGGCAATCGATGTCAAGCGGATGACCAAGATGGGTGAATGCCCTCAGCCTTTCATAGGAAAAGCATTCGGACTTATTTTCCACAAACCTTCGCTAAGAACAAGGGTCAGTTTCGAAACCGGAATATTCCAACTGGGAGGATACTCCCTGTTCATCACCGACCGGGAGATTGAGTTAGGCAAGCGGGAGTCGATATCGGATGTGGGGCGGGTGATGTCCCGCTATCTTTCGGGCATCGTCATCAGGACCTTCAAGCAGGAGCACGTGGCGGAGTTGGCGCAGTGGTCGGAGGTTCCGGTGGTGAACGCGTTGACCGATTCGTTTCACCCCTGCCAGATAATGGGGGATTTGATGACGATTATTGAACATAAGGGGGGGCTGGAAGGGATCAATGTTACTTATCTGGGGGACGGCAACAACATCGCCAACTCCTGGTTGAATGCGGCTTACCGGCTGCCGATTAACGTCACCATCGCCTGCGCGGAGGACACACCGCCGAATTTGGATATCTACCGCCGGGCGCAGCAGGATGGTATGGGGCGGGTTCGGATAGTGCATAACCCGTTAGAAGGTGTTGCCGGAGCGGACGTTATCTACGCCGATGTTTGGGCTTCAATGGGGCAAAAAGAGCGATTCGAGGAGAAAGAGAAATCGCTGAAGGCTTTCCAAATAAATTCCGAGCTGTTGTCCAAGGCGCAGCGGGACGTGATTGTGATGCACTGCCTGCCCGCCGAAAGGGGCCGTGAAATCACCGACGAGGTGATGGACGGAGCGCATTCCGTGGTGTTCGACCAGGCAGAGAACCGGCTCCACGCGCAGAAAGCGATATTGATGAAGCTGGTGAAATAGGTAAGGGAGCGCTCCCCCGCCGGAAGATTAATCGAATTCGCACTTGATTATTAGGGGAACAGACCTTATTATATAGAATGGTGAACCGTTATGAAAGGTCTTTATCAAGACCTCTCCCTATCTAAAATGAAAACAAAGGCTGCCGGGAAGCGTTGCCGCTATTTTATAATAATAACAACGTTCTCTGGATTATCTTACTTTGTAGTTTCCTCTGGGCTGTAGTCATATCAGGCTGCGGACGGGTGGAAAAGCCGGTGGAACGGCGCTTTCTGCTGGAGCGGGCGGGGGACTGGGGCTTTGTGCAGTACTATGTCGATGGTTTCGACAGCTTGAGTTTGGCGGACAAAACGCTGGCTTATTACTTCTGCCGGGCAGCGCAGTACGGGGACCCTGTCACTTATCAACAGATTCATCCCGAAGGGTACCGCATCAAGCGGATTTTCGAGGGTATCGTCAGGCATTCGAACGGTATCAAGCCGGAGGTGATTCAAGGCTCTAAGGAATATTTAAGGCTGTATCGCAGCAGCCACGGATTCCATCACCGCTTCACCGGCGAAAAATTCATCCCCGATTTGCGGAACAGGTGGCTGGGGGAGGCGGTGATGACAGCGCTCTCCAACGGTGCGGAGTTCGGATTCCGCGCTCAGCCGGAAGCTAACGACATTCTAACTCGGCTCAACCCGGCGCTGTTCGGAACCGGTATGGCGCCGGAGGCTGCTGAGACTGCGGAAACCGGTCAGGATATCTGCCGTAGCGGAAACGACACCCTGCCGCCGGGGCGCTATGGGGCTGAACTCGAAGGGGTGGTCGACTACCTGCGGGAAGCGGAGAGGAGCGCCGGTTCAAACCGGCTGACAGCCCTGGAGAAATTGTCGGCTTACTTCGAGACGGGAGACTCAAAATACATAAATGAATACTATGCCGGGAGCAGTGTTAGCTACGATGTCGATTTGATAATCGGCTTTGGGGATTCTCCGGTGGCTTCGGATTTCCGGGAAAACCTATTTCAGGGGGCGGTGTTCATTGCGGATAAGGGGGAAAACGATTATTTTCGCCGGATTTTCCGGCTCGCTGAATCTTACCTCCCATCCTTTCCCGTATATGAGAAACATAATAAACCGCTGGTTGAAGTGTCGCCTGTTTTTCCGGCGCAGTTACTGACCGCTGCAGGGTACGCGGGCTACTATCCTCTGATGGAAGCGGTATACTCATCGGGCGATGGAACCGGGCGCGCAGGGGGAAAACACATCTGTTTCACCAACGTTTGGGAGGCGTTGCGGCGGGCGGAGTCTGAGTTGGGGGCCGGATTGGCGTCTGATGAGGTGAAGGATGCGGTTAAGGCTTTTGGGGTTTTCAGGGCGGTTTTCGCCGGGGATGATTTCGGGCGGAATTCATATATACTCGACCGGAAGGCGGCGCTGCGGGAAGCGGCAGCGGAATTGGCGGCGCTGCGGGCGCTGGGAATTCCTGAAACCATTGAAGAGGGGCTGATTTCCGGGGATGAAGCGGTTCGAGCGGGGTATCGATGGTGGCTGGAGTCCGCTCTGCGGGAAAACGCCTTCGCGGGAGATTTCGGCCGTCATCAAGACTGCAGAAGCTGGGGCAGGGAACTCATTTTCAACTGGCTTTACGACAAAGCGCAGTGTATAACCATATCGGAAACGGATAATGAAATCCGATTTTCCCCGGGAAAAGCGGATTCCATTCAGTGGTATTTCGGGCAATTGATGAACCAAATCGCAGCAATGAGGTTCAATGTCAAGTCTAAAGAGGTGAAAGACTTCTTCGAAAGTTACGACGAAGCCAACCCCCGGGCAAAGAATTTCGCCGCCCGGAGGGCGGAAATGCGGGGATACCCGCATTTCTATGGGATTGCAGGTCCGATTGTATATTTGCATACCACGGCGATGGGGAAGATAACCGATGTTAAGCTCGAGTATCCGATGGATATGGAGACTTATGCGGCCTGGGTGTCGGATATGAGTTTCGCACCATAAAGAATGATTTATTACTCGTGGCGCAGGGTCTCCGCACCCTGCGCCATATACCTATAAATCAATTATTTGCTGTCAGTTGATGTCGACTGCGGACAGTTTGTCCGAAAACACCTCGGATTTGTCATTCCCGCGAAAGCGGGAATCCAGAAATTGTTAATTAACAATATTATATAGTATTCAACAAACCTAATGTTTTCGTTTTTTCCTGTTTTCAGAAAGTCTATGGGAACTCGACGCCACAAAGTGATTCTTAATCTCATCGATTACGAACAAAGCGGGAGGACGGATTTATCGACAACTATCAACACTAGAGTACTATAAATGGCAGTTCAGAACCAGTTCAAGGGATTGATGGAAGGAGTGGCGGGGGTTCGGGGTATCGTGGGTAAAGGGCTCAATCCCGCCATAGTCTGCCGCTATGCCGCAGCCTACGGAATGATGATAGGCGGCGGCGAGGTAGTGGTGGGACTGGACGGAAGACCTTCGGGGGCGATGATATACAACGCGGTCACCGCCGGTCTCCAGTCTGTAGGGTGCCACGTGTTGAATATCGGAATGGTACCCACACCGACCATCCAGGTGGTGATAATGAATCGCGGTTCGAACGGCGGAGTGGCTATCACCGCCTCCCATAATCCCCAGGAGTGGAACGCTTTGAAGTTCTTCGCGCCCTCTTCATTGTTCCTTGACGAAAGCGAGGGCGCGGAACTTCGAGGGATATTGGAAGAAAATTCCATCGATTTCGTTTCCTGGGACCGGCTGGGGGTAGAAAACTGTTATGAGCATGCGATAGAAGACCATATAAAGTGCATTTTAAAGATTCCTTACCTCAACCTGGCGGCTATAAGACGTAAGGATTTCAAGGTGGCGGTGGATTGCGTAAACGGCGCGGGAAGCCTGATATTCCCTGAGCTGATGAGTGAACTGGGCTGCACCGTGGTGAAGCTGAATTGCGAACCTTCGGGGATATTCGGCCGGGGCGCGGAACCTCTGCCGGAAAATCTGACCGAACTCTGTTCTTTAGTAACGGAATCGGGCGCGGACCTGGGGATTGCGGTGGACCCTGACAGCGACCGTCTGGCGATGGTGGACGAGAAGGGGGAAGCTATCGGAGAGGAATACAGCCTGGTCATCGCGGCTGATTTCGTGCTGGGAAATAAAAAAGGACCCCTAGTAGCGAATGTTTCCTCCACCAGGGCGCTGGATGATATCGCGGAAAAGCACGGCGCCCAGCTTCATCGCACCAAGGTCGGCGAAGTGCACGTAGCCAAGCGGATGGCTTCATTGGGCGCGGTGGTGGGGGGTGAGGGTAACGGAGGGGTGATACTGCCGGAAGTGCACCTGGGAAGGGACGCTCCGGTAGGAGCCGCGCTAACTTTGCAATATTTGACCGAGCGGGAAACGACGATGAGCGAGGCTGTCGACGCTCTACCCCGCTATCAAATTGTCAAAGATAAGGTGGAGCTTAAGAATTTACCGGCGGGTGAAGCGGTGGAGCGAACCGGGCATTGGCAGATGGACGCTGAAATCGACCGGACGGACGGGGTGAAATTCATCTATCCTCGAAGCTGGATTCAGGTCCGCCCTTCCAACACCGAACCCATAGTCCGCATCTTCGCCGAAGCTGAAGAAAGGGAAACCGCCGAGCGGATGTGCGGCGAAATGAAGGAGCGAATCTTGAATATGGACTGCGGAGATTAGGATGCTGATTTGCCGGGTGATAGGGGATATTGTTTCCACGGTGAAGAATCCGCAGCTTACTGGTCATAAGCTGCTGATTGTGCAGCCAATGAACCTCAAAGGCGAACCTGAGGGATCGACTATAATCGCGGTGGACAAGGTCGATGCGGGCATCGATGACCTGGTGCTGGTGAACAAGGAAGGCGGGTCGGCGAGAATACTGCTGGAAGACGAAAAAGTCCCGGTGCAGGCGGTGATTGTGGGAGTCATCGACGGCGTGGAAATTTTCGATACCGGAAAATAGCCTTATATGGACCGATACCAGGAATTAGTCGAACGTGTAGTCAGACGAATGAAGCCGAAGGATGAGGGGGAGGTTTCACAAAAACCAGTCCAATCCGCGATTGATGTTTCGAAGGTGAGCGCACCTGCGCAGCGGCTCAAAGTCCAAACTGCTGACGGCTCGCCGGATGACATCTCCCGCCTCAGCGAAGAACAAATGCGGGATATTGCCGCGCTCATCGACCACACGCTGCTGAAGCCCGAGGCGGCCGCTAAGGATATAAAGCGGCTCTGCAGTGAAGCTGACCGCTTCGGTTTTGCCTCGGCGGTGGCTCAGCCCTGCTGGATAAAGCTGATAAAGCAGACGCTGAAGAATCCGGCGGTCAGGGTGTGCGGTATTGCCGGATTTCCTCTGGGAGGGCACAGCACAGCGGTCAAGGCTGCGGAAACGGCAGGGTGTGTGGAGGACGGCGCCGACGAAGTGGATATGGTGATTAATATCGGCTGGGCAAAAATGGGGGAATGGAAAGCCGTCGAAGAGGAAATCGCTGCGGTGGTGGAGGCTGCCAAGGGAGCGGCGGTTAAGGTCATCATCGAATGCTGCCTGCTAACGGATGAGGAAAAAGTTAAAGCCTGCCTCTGCGCTGTGCAGAGCGGGGCTAAGTGGGTCAAGAGTTCGACAGGTTTCAGCAAATGGGGCGCAAAGGTTTCGGATATAGCGTTGATGCGGCGGGTAGTGGGACCGGATTTCGGGGTGAAGGCTTCGGGGGGAATACGGGATTTGGCGGCAGTGCTTGAAATGATTAAAGCGGGAGCGGACCGCATCGGCGCTTCTTCGGGCGCAACGATAATGGGACAAAACCCGGGCGTGAAACCATGAAAGCGTACATTCCCGTTAGTTGGGTCTTTAGTGAAACGGAAACCTGACTTACTACAATTGCAGGTGTTAATCACTTGGAAGCTTGCCAAACCTGTTTTAACGGTAAAAAAGTAGCTCAATACTCCTTTGGTAATTCTTGAAAGAATTGCGAGTGAAAATTGTCATTCCCGCGAAAGCGGGAATCCATCTTCTTGTATTTGTATTAGTTGCCGAAATCCTGCTTGCGCAGGAGTGATATGCTATAGGACAATCTTTTTAGGGCGTGTTGCCGAAATACTCCAAGAGTGGGATAGTAGAGGCTTGGTTTATCAAGCCCGTTCTTAAGTTTTTGTATTACAGGGGATTGGATAAATCAAATCCCTACATTTCTATCCATTAAACAGATTTTAAATTTAAAAA
>CAYQZD010000135.1:0-9453 GCA_964421875.1 uncultured bacterium | reverse complement strand
TCTATCTGATTAAGACCGACGCTGACGGGGATACGATTTGGACACGAACCTACGGGGGACAGGATCACGATGAAGGCTACAGTGTTCAACAGACGAGCGATGGCGGCTATATAGTTATCGGCTACACATGTTCATACTCCGCTGGTATAAGTGATGTCTATCTGGTAAAGACCGACGCCAATGGCGATTCGCTTTGGACACGAACCTATGGAGGAAGCGACTGCGAATACTGCTATTCAGTGCAGCAAACATCAGATGAGGGATATATCATAGCAGGCAGTACCGCTTCATATATTACAGTTCCTTCAGTTATTGAAGATTTCTACTTGGTGAAGACTGATAGCAACGGGGATACTCTTTGGACACGAACCTATGGACGAAGTCAGGCAACGATTAATATCAATTACGCTACCAGCGTTCATCAGATGAGCGATGGAGGATATTTCATAGCGGGAATTTCCGCATTAGTTAATCTTGGTAACATTAATTATGACATCTATTCTGTGAGAACTGACACTAACGGGGATACATTATGGACTCGAGCCTACGATGAGGACGACGTGGATATGGGTTGGGACTCCAGACAAACAATCGATGGAGGATATATTATTTGCGGGCGCACTAAGTCATATACCACCGGCCGTAACGATGTATATGCGGTCAGGACTGACGCCAACGGGGATACTGTCTGGACTCGAACCTATGGCGGGGCGGGTGCCGACATTGCCAAGTCAGTCGATGTGTGCGCGGATGGGGGATTTATTCTCGCCGGTTCAACTGTGTCCCCTGGATTGAATCAGAAAGATGTGTATTTTATCAAAACGGATACTGATGGAAACACATTATGGACACTGGCATTAGAGGGAGTTGATAATGAGGGAGCTAATTGCGTGGAACAGACCGTTGATAGTGGATTTATTGCCGCAGGATATACAGCTTCTTTCGGCGCTGGCGGTAATGATGTCTGGCTGATTAGGCTGAGCGCTCAGACTTCGTTTCTTTACATTACCCTCACTCCATACAATCCGCCTATTATATTACCGGCGGGAGGGGGGATTTTCAGCTATGACGCAGTTATTGAAAACTTAGGGGTTAATCCGGTGAATTTCGAGGCGTGGACAGAGGTGGTATTGCCTAATGGGAACGTTCACGGTCCTCTGCTGCATCGAAATAACCTGAACATCCCGCCTGGCGCAGTTATCAGCCGGGAACTCAGCCAAATGGTTCCCGGATACGCGCCTTCCGGTAACTATACTTATATCGGTAATATCGGCTTCTATCCCGATTCGGTGCTGAACACCGACAATTTCCCCTTTGAGAAACGGGCAGGATATGATGGCGCGAGTTACATTCAAAGCTGGGAGATTTTCGGATGGGATGATGAAGAGGCAGTCAGCAGTCGGCAGTCGGCGGTCGGAATGTTTGCCGCCTCCCCCAATCCATTCAACGCTGAAACAGATCTCAGCTTCAAGCTGCATACTGCAGGCAATGTCAAACTCGCAATCTACGATATTTCCGGGCGGGAAGCGGCGAGGCTTGCGGAGGGATATCATCCTGCGGGAACCTATCAAGTCGAATGGGACGCCTCGGCAATGCCCAGCGGGGTGTATTTTGCGCGGTTGAAGGCGGGGGAATTCACCGGGACGAGGAAGATGCTGCTGGTGAAATAGAGGATTATGCATTTAATGAAATTGACTTAATGCAGGGGCGTTCAATTGAACGCCCTTACAAAAATAGATAAAAAATTGCTATATAGCCATTTTGCTCAAAGGAGATACAGCTATGTTCAATAAATCTATAATTTTTACCGTCGGGTGCATTCTGTTCATCGGCGTGGAATTGGTTTTCGCCCAAACCATGCATCCCGGATGGCCCCAAACCATCGGCTCTTATAGTTCGCTCGTTCAAAAGCAGGGGGTTGTGGTCTATGAGGACTCGAACTATGGGTGGCTTATAGGCGCAGCCCGTTCAAGGAGTATTGCAATTTTCAGACTAAATGGGGAGTTGCTTCCCGGCTGGCCGCAAACCATTTCAGATATTTTCTGTTCCGGTGTTTCAATGGGAGACATCGACGGTGACGGCTCCCCGGAAATCGTCTGTTGCTCCAGAGACTTTTTATTCACTCGAAGTATAATGTATGTCTGGCACATCGACGGTCGGCTTGATTCAAGCCTGAGCCGAGCCTTAATACCGCCGCTTGAAACTCAGAGTCCCACGCTGGCAGACCTGGACGAAGATGGGAGCTATGAGCTTTTATATGCGAACGATTCTCTGCGCGCGCTGGATGCGGGCGGTGTGGAGTATCCGGGTTTTCCTATTGGCTGGGGAGCCGATCCTCCGAGTTACAGCGGCGGCTTGGTAGTAGGGAATATGAACGGCAACAATATTCCGGACATACTATGGACTTCGCGCAATCTTTTACACGCAATGGAGCTTGGCGGCCGGCAGGAACTTCCGGGCTGGCCGGTTTCCATCCGCGATCAAAGTTACAACAGCGCTCCAATTATGATACCGACTGACCGCGGAACTTATGTCGCGATGGTCTTGGGTGAACAAATATCTAACTTTTTTAATGTTTATGTCTGGAACTGGCGGGGGGAAATAAATCAACCCTGGCCCATCCATTATGACACATGGCATGCCTATTATATTTCCGCCGGGGATGTTGATGGTGATGGTGAACCGGAATTATTGTTCCAGTCGGGATTGGATTATCTTTATGTATATCACCTAAATGGTGGTATACTTGGCGGTTTTCCTCTGCAATATCCCAGTCAACCTGGGGGTAAATGTGAGATATCAATCTGGCGAACCAACGATTCGCAATTTGGGTGGCTTGCTTTCAGTATGGGTGATTCCTACATTTATCTTACTCATCCGATAGAAATAGTTCCGGGTTTCCCGGTTTTTATTAATGGACGTGGTATACAGGAAACAATAGCTATTATACCTCCCCAAAACGATACTCTGATGATTGCCTTCGCCACTAAATCAGGTCCAATTGCGGTATGGGATGTTCCCTGTTCCTCCAGAGAGGTCACAATCGAGTGGCAGATGGGCTCCGCCAATCCGCAAAGAAACGCGGTATATCAGCCCATCACAATCACATCCCTTCCCCTCGGAATCACTTTAACTCCCCACAATCCGCCTGTTATAATACCAGCGGGCGGGGGAAGTTTTGCCTTCGACGCCGAGGTCTACAATATGACCGATAGCGCGTTCATCTTCGATGTCTGGACCGAAGTCATTCTTCCCAATACTCAGGTTCACGGGCCTTTACTGCTCCGCAGGGATGTTACGCTTCCGGCAGGCGCGGCTGTCAGCCGGGAACTCAGCCAATATGTCCCTGCATACGCTCCCTCCGGCGGATACAGCTATGTGGGTAAAATAGGGGTATATCCGGACTCAGTAACCGACTCCGATGATTTTATGTTTGTGAAACTGCTCGATGATTCCCCTGAAAATCATGACCAGGGATGGAATGTATACGGCTGGGATGATGATGAAGAGGGATTCAGGATTCAGGATTCGGGATTCAGATTCCTTTCGGTAAGCCCCAACCCGTTCAACGCCTCCACAGCTCTCAGCTTCAAGTTGCAAGCTGCAAGCAATATCAAACTCGCGGTTTACGACATCGCCGGCCGCGAAGTCGCCGTCCTCGCCCAAGGCTTCTATCCCGCCGGAGCGCATCGGATGGTTTGGGATGCTTACAACGCTTCAAGCGGTATCTATTTCGTCAAATTGACCGCAGGAAAATCGGTTCAGACGCAGAAATTACTGCTGTTGAAATAGGTTATTGATCTTTGCTTTAAACAACTGAGTTTTCTTAAATCCCGCGCACCTACAGCGTGGGATTTTTTGCTGCCTCGATACCGGTTCGAATGACCAATATTTTGACATTCTCCCATAATTTCCCTAATTTTTTAACGTTCCTCCACCTTTTTCCCTGCACTACGAACAATTACGGGATACTATGAAACACTGCATCACGACAATCTGTCTTACAATACTAATTATATCCGCCGTTCAAGCCCAGCCCGATTCCCTTTGGACCCGAACCTACGGCGGCGCCGGAGCCGATTCCGCCTTCTGCGTCCAACCAACCGCAGACGGAGGATTCATAGCGGTGGGCGGCACAGACTCCTACGGCGCGGGATGGAGCGACATACTACTGCTTAAAACCGACAGCGATGGGGACACGCTGTGGAGCAGGATTTACGGCGGGATTGACAGCGACTTCGCAAGATGCGTCCGCCAAACCGCCGACGGAGGGTATATCGTTGCGGGAGGAACATACTCCTATGGCGGCGGAGAAGCCGACATCTATCTTATCAGGACCGACTCCATCGGCGATACGCTGTGGACCTTCACCTACGGAGACACACTGGACGAAACCGCTTACAGCGTGGTCGAAGCGGATGACGGTGGATTTGTAGTCGCAGGATATTACTACGGATTCTTTAACACCTCCTCTTACTTCTTACTGATGAAGGTCGATTCCGGCGGCGATTTTCAGTGGGTGAATCCCATATCGAACTGGGGATTCAGCGGGGCGCACTGTATCGATAAAACCTCAGACGGCGGCTATATCGCAACCGGCTACACCGGCCTGGGATATACTAACGGCGGGGAAGTTTTCCTGGTTAAAATCGACGATGAGGGACGCTTAGTCTGGGAAAAAACCATCGGCGGAACCCAAACCGATATCGGCAATTCAGTGCGCCAGACCCGTGACGGCGGATTTATCGCCGCCGCAACCACCCACTCCTTCGGAGCAGGTTACAGCGACTTCTATCTCATCCGAACCGATCCTTCCGGCGACACCCTCTGGACCAAAACCTTCGGCGGACCTTATGAAGAACTCGGCCAGAGCGTGATTGAGTGTCCTGACGGCGGATTCATCATCGCCGGGACCACCTTCTCCTACAGCGGGCTGACCGGCGATATAATGCTGGTCAAAACCGACTCCGGCGGCGATTCGCTGTGGAGTATGATTATCGGCGGCGCTCAAACCGAGGAGGGAGCTTACTACATCCAACGCGCGCAGGACGGTGGTTTTGTGACAGCGGGTTACACCGGGACGCCTCAGAATCCCGACCTCTACCTCCTGCGCTTCCAGAGCGAAACTCAGGTATTCCTGACCATCACCCCCGGAGCTACCCCCATCAATGTCCCCTCAAGCGGCGGAGATGTGACCTTTAGGGTCAATATAGTAAACTCGCGCCAAACCGCCCAGGTCTTCGATGTCTGGGCCCAGCTTACACTCCCCAACGGCCGTATTCTGCTCCCGGCTTTCCTACGAACCGGATTGACCCTGCAAGCCGGGGAAAACCTCATTCGGGAAATCACCCATACCCTGCCCCCCTCCGCGCCGGGAGGGAACTACTTCTTCAGGGGCAGCGCCGGTGTCTATCCGGATTCCGTATATTCCTCCGACAGATTTTATTTCATAAAACTGCCCGGCGAAAATATGTCAACTCGTAACCCCGACGGTCTTCTCGGTACGGGAGCGCAATCCGGCTTCGAAACAGAACGAATCATCCTGTCTGCCTCCCCCAATCCCTTCAACGCTTCGACAGCTATCAGCTTCAAGCTGCAAGCTGTAAGTCATATTAGATTATCGGTTTACGACATCACGGGGAGGGAAGTGGCGCGGCTCATTGACGGCTGGCTGCCGGAAGGGAATCATTCGATGCTTTTCTATGAAGAGGATTTGGCGAGCGGAGTGTATTTCGCCAAGTTGGAAGTGGGGAGTATCAAGCAGGTGAGGAAGCTATTGTTAGTGAAGTAGGCCGGCTTATTCAATGCCGACAATATACGCTTTACCGGCGGATCTGAATCAGCCGCCCTACAAGGCAAATCAAATGGTAACAAAAAATTACAGGAGGAGAAAATGCGCTGTTTATTGCTTCTCATTGTGAGTATCATATTGGCGTCGGCCTTATTCGCCCAGCCCCAGCCGCCTGACATCCTGTGGACTAAAGTGTAGGAGGATACGCAGATGATGTAGGTAGAAGTGTTCAGCAGACTACCGATGGGGGATTTATTATCGCTGGATGGACCATGTCATATGGCCCCTGGGGTTGTGATGTCTATTTGATTAAGACTAATATAAATGGTGATTCGGTTTGGGCGCGGACCTTCGGAGGACTCTTTGAGGATAGAGCCCAGAGCGTTCAGCAGACTACCGATGGGGGATATATCATTGCTGGATATACCGGATCATACAGCTCGGGCAATTATGATGTTCTCTTAATTAAGACAGATGCAAACGGGGATTCGGTATGGGCGCGCACATACGGGGGAAGTGGTTTCGATAAAGGCTATAGCGTTCAGCAAACCAGGGACGAGGGATATATAGTTGCCGGGTATGCTGGTTTTGGTAATAATGAATATGATGGAGTATTATTAAAGACCGATGCTGATGGGGATTCAGTTTGGACACACATAATTGATAGAGGCTACAGGGATTATCCATATAGCGTTCAGCAAACCAGGGATGGAGGATATATCGTCAATGGATCCATACAATTCATCGATGGTGGTGATGAAGACATTTTCTTAATTCGCTTCGGCGAACCGGCTCCGCTTACTATAACCCTTACTCCTCATAATCCACCCGTTTTAATACCATCTGGTGGTGGAACCTTCGTTTTCGATGCTTATGTGGAAAATATAATTAGTAATCCCATTAATTATGACGCTTGGACGGAAGTTGTTTTACCCAATGGGAATACCCACGGACCGTTGGTCCTGCGTACCGGCTTGACAATACCCGCTGGAACGACCATCACAAGAGAAATCACCCAATAAGTTCCGAGAATTGCGCCTTCGGGGAATTATAACTACATTGGCAACGTCGGAGTTTACCCGGATTCAATTGTCGCGTGCGACAATTTCCCCTTTGAGAAACTGGCCGGGGTGACTGGTTTGATGTGCAAAAGTGATTGGGCCGTTTATGGCTGGTTCGAGGGGTCATTCGACCCCGTTTCTATGGAAATTCCAAAAAAATCGATATCTATAAGCGCCTCCCCCAATCCCTTCAACCAGCATTCGCTGGTCTCCTTCACCATCGAGCGCCCTGGTGATATAAGACTTGCAATATACAACATCACGGGGCGAGAAGTTGCAGTCCTAGCGGAAGGATACTATCCTGCGGGGATGAGCAAAGTGGTGTGGGACGCCTCCTCAACGGCTTCAGGCGTGTATTTTGTGAAATTGACATCTGGGGATTTCACCCGGACACGGAAACTGCTGCTGCTGAAATAGGCGTGAAGTTATGCTGGTAGATATGTATTGTTTTACTTGAAGTTGTGCCTGTTTCCAAATTTTATATAGCCGTGGTGTCGAGTCTCCGCACTCGACACCAAACGATTATTATTATAGAATATGCTATCGAATTAGGAGATTCCATCAGACAATGTAAAATTCCCTGTTATATCCTTCTGAAAGAAGTGAAGAATCTCTGGATTCCTGCTTACGCAGGAGTGACAAATCATAGGACAACCTTTTTTAGGGCGTGTTGCCGAAATACTTCAAGGGCGGAAAGTAGGGGCTTGATTTATCAAGCCCGGTTTTAAGTTATTGTATTACAAGGGATTTGATAAATCAAATCCCTACACCTCTATCTGTAAACTAAGATAATAAAGCGAAAATTGATTTGGGAAACAGCCCCTTTTAGGAATCGCTCTAGTCTTTTAGCTATTCTCCCGGTATCAGACTCAGCAGGGAAATTTCCGGAGTGGAACCTATCCGCGCCGGCGGTCCCCAGGTTCCGGCGCCGGAAGAATTCAGCACATACATTCCCCCTCTTATCGACAATCCCGGCGCCAATTTATAGACCGCATGGGCGATATACCCTGCCGGCCACAACTGGCCGTTGTGGGTGTGCCCGGTAATCATAAGGCTGACTCCAGCGCTGGCAGCTTCGTTCAGCCTGATTGGGGTGTGGTGCATCATTATTACCGGCAGATGCGGATTTATGTTTCCCAGGATGCCGGAGATGGGGATTTGTTCGTCCCGGCGCTGGCTGGCGCCGGTGGCGTCATTCAATCCTGCTAAGGTCAAGAATCCGCCGATTTCCACCGCCCGATTACGCAGGACAGTGATCCCTGCCTTTTCCATGAAACCGACGGCTTTCTCCACGCCGATGTAATACTCGTGATTACCGGTAACCGCGAAAACGCCGTCCCGGGCCTTGATTTTCGACAGCGGTTCGGAAGCCCATTCGACTTTAGTCAGGGATTCATCGAAAAGATCGCCGGCGATGACGCAGAGGTCGGGATTTGCACGGTTAACCTTCTCCACCACTTTTTCCAGCCGCGCCTTTCCCACCAGAGCGCCCAAATGGAGGTCAGAGAAGACCACGATGCGGTATTCAGAAACTGAGGGGTGAAGACCCTTAAGCGGGATAACATACTCTTTGACCGCCGGATGGAGGGAGTTGATATAACCCGCTATCAGCAGGACAGCCATCGCCAGCGCCCCGCCCGCCAGTATAATCCTTCCGGTCTGAAGCGGATTATTCATCATGAATGAAGGGTGGAAAGGGATGATATAATTGACCAGTCTGAAGATATCGACAATTAACACTATGATGAATCCATAAAACATCACCCCCAGCCAGAGCGACCCGATCCAGATCAATGTTTTTTCACCGGGGAGATGGCTTCCGAAAATTCTGCTGAGCGGGAAAGCGAGGATGAGCAACAGTAATACCGCTTTAAGCCCTCCCCCCCAAAATCCGCTCAGCGCCGCTGACTGGATTATCCGGGCGTAAATGTAGGCGTTGATTCCGCTATATACCATAAGGGCAATAGTGATGAAAATGATGAATCCTCTCAGATTATCCACAGGCTGGATTTCTCCTTAAAAATGTGCGGAATTATTATGATTTACTCTGAAAATAGCGGCATCATCAATTCGCGAGCAGTGAATTTTCATTTTAAGTTGTGCGAGGTCGCGAAAGAGACCTTCGCATGAGGGTTTAAGTAGGCTGGCCGCCGAAATCTTTAAAATGCGCTGTTAACTCTTCGCAGACTGTCAGAGAATATAAAAAACAATCCTTTTTTGTGCAACAGAGTCCCTGCGCTCAGTCGCTTTTATTTGTATTTCAAGTTTGTGTCCCGGAGTTCTGAAAGTCTATTCGAGAAGGTAAAAAATTGTGTGACAATTGCGGTAAGATGATTCACGGTATGTTATGGATATTATTGTAATCCAAAGATATACAAACCTATACTTAACATATTGTAAGACTTTAGCTTTCTGAAGTCATAAGTGAAATAGTCATTCCGGCGCAGCCGGAATCCTTCCGGAAAAGAAGTATCAGCCGTACTGCTGATGACGAATATGCTTCATATCAGTAAAGTGTTACACCATATTATTCAACAAATAAGGCCTTCCCAGATTCTGTGTTAACTTGGACGATTTGGTATCGACTTGTTCAAAATGATA
>CAYQZD010000134.1:0-9610 GCA_964421875.1 uncultured bacterium | reverse complement strand
GACAGAGTGTCTGAAAATAAAAATAACACATATTGTCATTGCGTAACATTCTACCAATATGAAGCGTAAGTGTCATTCTGGCCGCGAAGCGAGCCAGAATCCTTCTTTTCCAGAGAGATCCCGGCTGCGCCGGAATGACGACATAGGTAGTTGCTTCAGAAGGCTAAAGTGTTGCGTCATTGCGAGCGAAGCGAAGCAATTTTATTGTTTAGTTGAGGATTAAAGATTGCTTGTTAAGCCGTACGGCTGACGTCCTCGCAATGACATTCTCGGACAGACTGCGGAGAGTCGACAGCGCGTATTAACCGTCCGGGCGACAGCCCCATAGGTGGGCAAAGTAAAGGTATACAAATTTTTGTGGATTAATAACCCATATTACAATTCAACTAAACCCTAATCCCCAATCCCTAAATCCTATTTTCATAGTGCTTTGTTTATCGACACCGCTGAAATAGAGGTCGAATCGGGTAAAGGCGGCTCCGGTATCGTCAGCTTCCGACGCGAAAAATACCTCCCAAAAGGCGGACCTGACGGCGGAGACGGCGGCAAAGGCGGCGACATCGTCCTCACCGCCGACGAAAGCCTCCACACCCTGATGGACTTCCGCTATAAGCGGAAATACCGCGCTAAAAACGGCCGACCCGGCGAAGGAAGCAACCGCACCGGCGCTGGCGGAGAAAGCCGAACTATCCGCCTCCCCGTGGGGACTGTGGTCTTCGACGCCGACAGCGGAGAAACCCTCTGCGACCTGACCGAGCGCAACCAGCGCTTCACCGCCGCCAAAGGCGGTAAAGGGGGGCGGGGTAACGCCTACTTTAAGAGTCCTGTAAACCGCGCCCCCCGCAACTTTCAACCGGGCGAACCGGGAGAAGCCAAACGTCTGCGGCTGGAACTCAAACTGTTAGCGGACGTGGGACTCGTAGGACTGCCCAACGCCGGCAAATCCACCCTTCTCGCCCGAATATCGGCAGCCCGCCCTAAAATCGCCGATTATCCCTTCACCACCCTGATTCCCAATCTGGGTATCGTGAGGTTGAAGGAATACTCCAGCTTCACTGTAGCCGACATCCCCGGCTTGATTGAGGGCGCGCATCTGGGAAAGGGGCTGGGGGACGAATTCCTCCGGCATATCGAACGCACCAAACTACTGCTGTTCCTGGTGGACATCACCTCTAACAACATTAAAAAGGATTACCATACGCTGATTTCGGAACTGGAAAACTTCGACCCGAAACTCGCCCAAAAGCCGCGCCTGCTGGCGCTGACCAAGGCCGACCTGCTGCCCGAAATCCCGAATGAGTTCACCCTACCGGTGGACCTTGTCATCTCTGCGGTCTCCGGACACAATATAAGTCGACTCATCACCCGCTTATGGGAAAAGCTGAATTCTCCGGTCGATAAACCGGAATGGGAGACACGGTAATGAACACTGAAGCCCTGCTGACCCTGCTCACCGCCCCCGGAATCGGCCCCAATCGGGCGCGCAAACTGGTGGAACATTTCGGCTCCCCGGAAACCGCGCTGGAGGCTTCGCCCCAGGAAATCAGCCGGGTCGAAGGCTTGTCTTTGCAGATAGCGGAGGCGCTGAAGGAAGCGGACCGGGATGAAGCCGCCCGCCAGTTGGATGAAGCCCGCCGCTTCGGCGCTAAAACTGTTACCCTGTGGGATGAGGAATATCCCCGACTGCTGAAGGAAATCTACGACCCGCCGCCCGCGCTCTTCGTTGAAGGGGATTTGAAGCGATTGACCGAGCCCGTTTTCGCTATCGTCGGTACCAGAACCCCCACCGAATACGGCGCATCCCATACCCGCAGCATTGCGGGAGGACTGGCAAGTCGCAGCTTCACCATCGTCTCAGGTATGGCGCGCGGCATCGACACCGAAGCTCACAAAGCCTGCCTGGAAGCCGGAGGCGTCACCATCGCAGTCCTCGGCTGCGGTCTGGATATTACCTATCCCCGCGAAAACAAAGCTCTGCGAGCGCGAATCGCGGAATCAGGGGCGGTTATCACCGAATTTCCCTTCGGGACCGAGCCGACAGGACACAATTTCCCCCGCCGCAACCGCATCATCAGCGGGATGTCCGCAGGAACGCTGGTGGTTGAAGCCGGAGACCGCTCCGGAGCGCTCATAACCGCCCGCTACGCGGTACTGCAGAATCGCGAAGCCTTCGCCCTCCCCGGCAATGCCGACCGCCCGCAAAGCCGAGGCTGCAACGCTTTGATAAGAGCCGGACACGCCCAATTAGCCGCTTCGGAAGCAGACATACTGGAAGCGCTCAAGATCCAGCTTGCCCTCAAAATCGACATTCAGGAACCGAAAAAACCCAAAATCAAAGGAGATAAGTTAAAAGTTTACAATGTAATAAATACCGACCCCGTATATATCGATGATATCGCCCAGGCCGCGGGAATGAATCCCTCCGAAACTCTGACTATACTACTGGAGCTGGAAATGTCCGGCTACATCAGCGAAGTCGCGGGCAAACGCTACCGGAGACGCTGATTTGACCCCGCACAGAGTGCACATCGCCCACTGTGAGGATTATGATTACGCGCGGGTCAAAGACGCAGTGCAGACCGCAGTGGATGCCCTCGGCGGATTACCGGTCAAATCCGGCGACAGAGTCCTGCTGAAACCTAACCTGCTCGCGCCCCGCCGCCCCGAAAGAGCGGTGACCACCCATCCTTCGCTGGTGCAAGCGGCGGCGGAACTCGTTCTGGACTGCGGCGGGAAACCCTTCCTCGGAGACAGCCCCGGCGGAAATCCCGGAAAATCCATCTGGGGAGCGACCGGGATGGACGAAATCGCCCGGAAATATGATATGGAGAAGGTGGAATTCGGCTCGGCGGGGACGCTTCAGTTTGAAGCGCGGGGGAATGTCTATTACCTGGCGCGGTCTGCAGTGGAATGCGACCTTTTGATTAACCTCCCTAAACTGAAAACCCATTCCCTGACCCTGTTCACCGGCGCGGTGAAAAACCTCTACGGCTGTCTCCCCGGTTTCCAAAAGGGCAACTGGCATCGACGCGCCCCTAAAAATGAACAGTTCAGTCAGGTGGTGGTGGACATCTTCTCCCGCTTCCAGCCCCGGGTGAACATTATGGACGGTGTGCTGGCGATGGAGGGTGAAGGACCTTCGAACGGAAAGCCCCGGCAGACCGGATTAATCCTCGCTTCCGACAACGCGCCCGCTATGGACGCGGTCGCCGCCGAACTGTTAGGCTTCGAACCGGGTGAAATCCTCACCACCCGATTTGCAGAACTCCGGGGCTACACCCAGGGGCTGGCGGATACCTCAGTCACCGGACTCGCTACCCAAGAAGCCGAGGTGAAAAACTTCGAACTTCCCGGAGGACGCTACCTGAGGATGATTCCCCGCCTGGCGCACGATATCTTAGGCAGATTCATCTGGACCCGCCCCGAAGTCGCCCCGGACGCCTGCGAAATGTGCGGTGACTGCGCTGAAAACTGCCCCACGGAAGCGATGTGTTTCGTCGATGGCAAACCTCCGGTGATAGACCACAAGGTCTGCATTAGCTGCTACTGCTGTGACGAAGTCTGCGCCGTGGGCGCGATTGAGAAGAAAATGAGCTGGCTGGCGAAAAGGCTGGTATGATATTGCCGACAATTGTACAGTCAGTCCTCCGCTTCTTGAAATACCGCAGGTGGACACTGCTCTCGCTGTTGCTTATCATCCCCCTCGGCTTTGGTAGCAAGTTCTATTCCGGACCCGCCGAGGTTTGGGTGAACGACTCCCTGGGCGGGCTGTTCTATGAAATATTCTGGTGCGTATTCATTCTCCTCCTCGTCAAAGGCGGGAAACCCCGGATAATCGCCGCCTCCGTGCTGACTGTCACCTGCGTCCTGGAATTTCTGCAACTGTCTCATCATCCGGCGCTGGAGTGGATAAGGAGCTGTTTCATTGGGCGAGCATTGGTGGGAACGCATTTCGTTTGGAGCGATTTCCCCTATTACTTCATCGGATGCGGAATCGGCTGGCTCTGGATGAAACGGCTGGTTAAGTGGGAAAAAAGGCTGTCATTCTGAGCCCGCCGAAGGCGGAGCGACGAATCTCTCCTTTATACCACATTGTTGCTGTCTTGTAGGTCGGCTTATTCAAAGCCGACAATCCACTGTGCCGCAGAGTCCCCGCACTCTGCGGAATATTCGGCGGAATTAAATGACCCGCCCTACTGGACGCAGCGGTCTATTATGTGAAAGTCATAAATAATAATAGCTAAGGGAGACTATGGGAGACATTATCCCTCTTGAAAGAATTGAAAACCGGATATTCCTTATCCGGGGATTGAAAATAATGCTCAGCGCTCACCTATCTGAGTTATACGGCGTTGAACATCGAGTTCTAATGCAAGCAGTCAAGCGGAACATAGAGAGATTCCCCGAAGACTTTATGTTTCAGCTTGATAATAATGAATATAAGGTTTTGAAATCACAAATTGTGATTTCAAACAGGGGCAGAGGTGGTGTGCGTCATAATCCCTACGCTTTCACCGAGCAGGGTGTGGCGATGCTCTCCAGCGTTCTGCGGAGCAAACGGGCGGTGGAGGTCAATATCCAGATTATGAGGACCTTCGTGAAACTCCGGGAAATGCTCATCTCACACGAAGAACTCGCCCGCAAACTCAAAGAAATGGAGAAAAAATACGATAAGCAGTTCGCTGTAGTATTTAAAGCCATCGCCCAGCTTATGACCCCGCCGGAAAAGAAAAAGGGGAAGGTGGGATTTCAGGTGAAGGGAAATGAGAATGACATGTATTAGCGTCTCAATAATATCATAGGCTTGGTTATTCCTGACTATATCCCGGTGCATTCAGTCTATAGAATCTTGGATTCCGCTTGCTAAAATTTCCGTTAATTCATAAATTGTCTTATTTATTATGCTCTAAAGCATTCTTCAGAGTTTCCAACTCCCGGTTAGTAAGCTTGTTGAACCAATCGACTAGTTTCGAAGTATCTAAACCATTTAGCTCGCGCAGCAACTGCGCCGCTGAACGGCCGCCCGGAGAGGGATACTCCCATTTCCCGGTGAAGGGATTGTAGGACAACTGACTCTCCTGAGGCGCGTACTGCCACTTGTTTTCGAAGGGATTGTACTTCAGTTCACTGCCCGGCTCCTCGACACTCCATTGGTTCGAATGAGGATTGTACTGCAATCCCGCCTTTTCCGAGCCCCACTCCCAGGAGCCTGAATGAGGATTGTACTGTAGAAACTGTCCCGATGCAGTGAAATCCCAGGTGTTGGTATGGGGATTATACTGCAGTTCAGCCTGAGGATTGGTCCATTGCCAGTTGTTGTCGAAGGGATTGTACTTCAGGATAGGTTCCTCCGCCTGCGCGAAAGCTAAAACAGGGAGAAGCAGCGTCAGGAATAGAAACATAGCGCATTTCATAATCTGCCTCTGAATTTGATTGTATCGGGGCGGACAATTCGCCTTACGATAATAAAATATTTCAATTAAGTCAAGGAAAATCTTAGAAAAATAGTAACTGTAGGGCGGAATCTCATTCCGCCATAAAAAAGCTCAAAACAACTTGTCGGAACAAGGTTCCGGCTCACATATGAAGTTGTAAAACAACAATCAAGTTCTATGAGCGATACTTGAAATCGTCATTCTGGCCGCGAAGCGAGCCAGAATCCTTCCTTTCTGGAGGGATTCCGGCTGCGCCGGAATGACCAAACTGGATTTTACCTGGAAACCAAGTTAATTATCTGTAAATAATAGTTATAAGCAACTACCCTTATGCCCATCATCATCTACGAAGACCCCGGCTGGGAAAAACTCCAGCCCTTATCCCTCACCCGCCCGGTCTGGGAACTGAAGTGCGGCATAACCGCACTGGCGGATAAACTCGCCCTGCTGGCGGGGGAAGATACTCTCGGCTACACCTGCCGGGATTACCTTGCGCCCCTGGCGAAACAGCTCCGCCCCGGAGCCCACGTAAACGAAACTCCGCAGGGAAAAACCCTGTTCCTCAATGGACGAGCGCTCATTGACAATCCCGCTCCCCTGCTGGAATACAACGGGGAAGCCGCCTATTTCTGCGAGGAGGAACTGGTCGCCGCCCTGATGGACAATCCTATAACAGCGGCTGGCGTAATCGACCCCTCCAAGCTGGCGGAAGGCCTCCCCCGCCGCGAAATCGAAGCGGAAATCATCGAATACCCCTGGGACCTGGTGGATAAAACCCACACCTGGATAGAGCGGGATTTGAAGCGAATGAAGGGAATCAGGCAGATTAATCCCGTGGAATACGCCCCGCAGGGCGTCCACATCGTCTCCGGCGCTGGAGTGTTCGCTGAAGGCGAGGTTTCCCTCTCGCCCGGCGTTGTGCTTGACTCATCCGAAGGACCGATTTTACTGGGCAAGGGGATGAAAATTATGCCCAATGCGGCGGTAATCGGTCCGGCGGCTATAGGAGAAGGGTCGCTGCTGAAAATCGGCGCAAAAATCTATCCCGGGACTTCTATCGGGCCCATATGCAAGGTGGGAGGCGAAGTCGAAGAGAGTGTAATTCACGGCTATTCCAACAAACAGCACGAGGGCTTCTTAGGGCACGCCTACATCGGTCAATGGTGCAACCTCGGAGCCGGCACCGAAAACAGCGACCTCAAGAACAACTATACCCCGGTCAAGGTGCAAATCGGAGAACGGCGGGTAAACTCCGGCAAAATCTTCGTGGGCTTGTTTATGGGCGACCACTCCAAAACCGGCATCAACACCACCTTCAACACCGGCTCCGTAGTCGGGGTGGCGGCGATGGCTTACGGCCCCGGATTCCAGCCCCGCTTCATCCCCTCTTTCCACTGGAGCGACGGAAAACAACTGATACGCTCCGACCACGGAGACGCCATCCTCATCGCCCACAAAGTTATGAACCGCCGGGGCGAATCGCTTTCCAAGGAAGAGGCTGCCGCGTTGAAACGGGTTTACGACGATGTTATGCGCAAGAAAAAATGACACCGGTACCGCTGTATAATCAAAGTGACACCGATAATACCACGAATATATAATAACGGATTTCATCGTGTTAAGAAAGATATTTTTATCAACCATCCTGTTGTTGTTCATAACCTGCCTGACCCGCGCCGGGGATATGGAATTGGTGCGTAAGTATATGGCGCGGGGGCATGATTACCTGCAGAAAAGGGACTACACCAGAGCCATCGCATATTACACCAAGGCGGTGGAGGTGATGCCCAATTACGCTGAACCTTATGTCGCCCGCGGCCACGCCTACAGCCAGCGGAAGGATTACGATAAAGCCATCGAAAACTACACTCAGGCTATCAGTATCAATCCCCAAAAGACTCAGGCCTTCAGCAAGCGCGGGATGGCATACCACCTTAAAGGAGATTATTCCAAAGCGATTCACGATTACAACAAAGCGATTGAGCTTAATCCCGAAGACCCTTCGATTTACAACAATCGGGGGCACGCTTATTTCAACTTCGGCGGCGACAAGGAAGCGCTGGACGACTTCAATAAAGCTATCGAACTCGACCCTAACTTCGCCCAGGCTTACTTCAGCCGGGGATATCTTTACTACGCCTTCGGCGTCGATGAAGACGCGGTGAAAGATTTCTTAAAAGCGAAAGAATTGGGCCATCCCAACGCGGCGAAATACCTGCAGAAAATCGGTCATCTTAAAAGCGGGACGGAATAGTATAATTGTGATTTATTGTAATGTAATTCAGGTAATTAAATGTATACCGAACTCGCTGCGTTGATGATGATGATAATGATGATGAAGATGAGGGTGAAGCGAATGAACTCGCAGCCAGCGCTACCGTTGTTAGCAATAGCCCCCCTCAGGTAATATGCGATAACGCTGAACATTTGTCAAGTTTTATAATAAATAAAGTTGCTTTACGCTTGAAAGCTTATACTTGGAGGCCCGGGCGGCTTTACGAAAATGGGATTAAAAGTCGCCGGTTTTGAATAAAAATAATTCGGTGGGATAAAATCCCCCCTGCCGATTGTGGTTATAAATTGATTCCGTAATCAGATAACATTTATACCGGAGGAGATGACTCTTATAAACCAAGGCTGACGCGTTATGACTGAGGATGAACTGAAAATACTGCAGGAACGGATTGAATCACTGATAGAGGAAGAGGACTTCGATTCGCTGCAGGCTTTGCTGCTGGAGGCGCATCCGGCGGACATCGCCTTCCTTTTCCCCCGGTTCCCTCGGATATCTCAGCATATCATCTTCGACCTGCTGGAACCGGAGCTGGCTTCCGATGTGCTGGTGGAACTGGCGGACCGCGAGCAGGAAGCGGTGCTGAAGGATATCACCAGCCCGCGATTGGCGGAGCTGGTGGATGAACTCGATTCCGATGAAGCAGCCGACGTCTTGGGGGCGGTGGAACCGGAGGTGGTCGAGGATGTGCTGTCGGCGCTGCCGGAGGAGAAGCGTGAGGATGTCCGGGAACTTCTTAAATACGATGAAGACACCGCCGGCGGAATAATGAGCACCGAGTTGGTGTCGGTGCTCGAAACCCAGACCGTGCAGCAAGCAATTGAGCAAATTCGAAAAATGTCGGAAGAAGTCGAGGACCTTTACACCGTATGGGTGGTGAAAAACTCCGGAGTGCTGCTGGGCAAGGTTTCGCTCAAGAGCCTGATAATCTCGCCCTCTAAAACACTGGTGAAATCGCTGGTGGATCCGGAGGTCCACCCGGTGAACGCCGAAGCCGACCAGGAGGAGGTGGCGCGGATGATTAACCGCTACGATTTGGTCTCAGCGCCGGTGGTGGATTCCGAAGGAAGACTTTTAGGCCGGATAACCTGGGACGACGCAATGGAGGTCTTGGACGAGGAGTCATCCGAGGATATTGGATATATTTCCGGGACGCTGGAGGAAGAGCCTTCTTCGCGCTCGGTTTTCATCTCCTCGCGCCAGCGGCTCCCCTGGCTTATAGTGGGGTTGGCGGGCGGGATAATCGCCGCCTGGGTGATGAGCGGGTTTGTGGAATCGCTGGAAGCCTTAATCACCCTCACCTTCTTCATTCCGGTGGTCACGGCGATGGGGGGAAATGTGGGTATCCAAGCCTCCACCATTGTGGTGCGGGGATTAGCCACCGGCGAAATCTCCTTTAGGGACACGGGCCACCGCATACTAAAGGAATTAGGGGTGGCGCTGTTCAACGGTTTCATAGTGGCGGCGCTGCTGGCGGCGATAATCATCCTGTGGCAGGGAGTGACAATGCAGGGATTCGTCATCAGCTTCTCGCTGTTGGTGGTGATAATGGTGTCGGCGTTAGTGGGCTCTTCAGCGCCGCTGTTGCTGAAGCGGGTGAATGTGGACCCTGCGGTGGCGATGGGACCGTTTGTGACCATTTCGAATGATATCATTGGTGTTATGATATATTTGAGCATCGCCTCGGCGATATTGATGTGAGATAGACCGAAAACCAAGACTGAGAACTGAAAAGCGAAGACCGAGAACAGAAAACAGAAAACCGGGGAAGAAGTCAGGTCTCCTCCCGAATCTTCGGGATAAAAACCGGAATTATAGTCATTCTTGAAAGAATGACGGAAAAAGGATGTCATTCCCGCGAAAGCGGGAATCCATCTTCTTG
>CAYQZD010000133.1:0-9625 GCA_964421875.1 uncultured bacterium | reverse complement strand
GAATCCCTCTTCTCCGGAAGGATTCCGGCTGCGCCGGAATGACTATTTCACTTATGACTTCAGATAGCTATAGTCTTACGTAAGGGCGAAGCATTCAGTCTAAATTGCTACAAACTTTATTGATAAATTTAGAATGCTTCGCCCCTACAATGGGATAAATCGTTATTGGGACATGAATATAAGCCGCTCATTATAGAAAAATGAATACATTGTTTCTATCCGCCTGAGGCGGAATACTTCGTTCCCCCGCTCTGACGCTCACTTCCCCTTAATGAATTCCTCCACCAGCCGGTTGTCGCACCATTCGAAGAGGCGGTGGTAGATTTTCACTCCTTTCGGAGGTTCTTTTAGGATTTCATCGGGACTGCGGTCGATAATTTGATAGTGCTTTTCCAGATGCGGGGGGAGGTATTTATCGCTTGAGGCAATGACGAATACTGGAACGCCGGCTTCCCGCGCCGCCCGGCACATCGCTGCCGTACCGATTTTGTTGCTGAAGCGGGAGTCTGTCACCGCGTCCGCCCCCAGCGCCAGCGCGCCGCATCCCGCGATTAATCCCGGCAGCGCTGCATCGACACAAAGGGTCACCGGCACGGAATGGTCCGCCAGGGTTTTCGCCAGAGTCACTCCCTCCAATCCCGGACGGCCTTCGGATACCACCACTTCAAACCGCCCGCCGGACTCACTCAGCCTTACCAGCGCCCTTTCCACCAGCGAACTGCGGGAATAGGCTGCAATCTCAGCCAGTCCTTTCAGCCGCGTTGCTGCTGCGGAAACTGTTTGTTCCGTTTCAAGCGCATACTCTCGTTCCAGCCGCTCGAAAAGCGCGATTATAGATTCCTTTGAGGCGGGTTGTATGCTTTGCAGTTCCCGGCGGGCGCGGTCAACTCGGTTGATTACCGCCGCCATCGAAGGCTGGCTGCGGATAAGGCCAGATGCGGTTTCTTCGAAATCTACTTTGGGGTGGAGGAGGGCGGATTGGCGCAGGATATCCAGGGCGCGGCGAGCCAGTTCCGTCGAGCCGGAGAAGTCGTCCGCGGAGAAGTCTCGAAACAGCCGCTGGATTTGCGCCTTCATTTGTGGAAGATGGAGGTAAAGTCGAAGGTGTGGTATTCCGACATACAGTATTGGCAGCCGTTGAATTGGGGGCGGTGTTCAGCGGACATCATCCGCTTCACGGTTTGTATGCTGTATATCCTCTTGGAGTTATCTTTGGGAATGTCCTTGATGTGGCACTCGTATTTCGAGTTCATGGCATCGTGGATAATTTTTTTATCAAGGTCAGCTACGAACATTGGAGTGACTCCTCTGGTTATAGGGATATGTGATTTTATTCCGGTTTAGTATGCATTCCCACGCTGGAGCGTGGGAACTAGAAACGCCTCACCCTTACCGGACTGTCAGGTCACACCCGCCTAACGGCGTCCAAGACCTGACAGAACAGCATATGTATCTGTTTTATAGGTGCTTGACCGAATTTTATTATTATAAGAGGTTTACCCATACAAAACAGCGAGGAACCAGATGTATTAACGGTGTTCTGAGAGACTGAGTTAGTGCTGGGGGATAAACCCCCCGCCTACCATTAATTAAGTACTATGTGTCAAGTATCAAGTAACAAGTCCGCCTTAAGATGAGCTCCGCTCAGGGTCCCTGGCGGGGAGTAATGACTTGTAAATTGGTGGGTTGAAACCCACCCTACGAGTTTCGTTGGCAATGGCAGGCTGCGGTATGCATTCCCACGCTGGAGTGTGGGAACGAGGAGAAGATTGCTTCGTCCGCCGGCTGGCGGACTCGCAACGACAAATGATTGGTGGGTTAAGAACCCACCCTACGACGACTTTACTAATTCACTGTTTAAACGTTTAAGCGATTCACCAATCAGTACCCTACCGCTTTCCCCTCACTGCGAGGGTCGGCGCCTCCGTAGAGGAGTCCGTTTTCCCGGTCGATGAGGATGGCTTCCACGGTGTAGCCGGCGCCTGTCTGGCGAATCCGATGCCTTTTAGCGACCAGGTTTTCCACTACATCGGCGGGTATTTCATACTCGATATAGAGTATGTCCGGTTTCCATTGGTGGTGCACCCGGGGGCGGGCGACCGCTTCCTGAATATCCATTTCGAAATCGACCACGTTCAGGATGGTCTGGAGCACGGCGGTGATGATACGGGGTCCGCCGGGGCTTCCCAGCGCCATCAGCCCCTGATTTTCATCCAGCACGAAGGTGGGTGTCATCGAGGACAAGGGGCGTTTTTCCGGCTGTATGGAATTGGCTTCCGCGCCGATGAGACCAAAGAAATTGGGCTGGCCCGGCGCGGCGGCGAAATCGTCCATTTCATTGTTGAGGATAATGCCGGTGCCTTCGATGGTCATTCCGGAGCCAAAGGTGGTGTTGACTGTGGCGGTGATAGCGCACATATTCCCCTTGCGGTCTACCACCGAGAGGTGGGTGGTGTGTTTTTTCAGGTCTCCGGTTTCGAATTCTCCGGCGCTGACTTTGCCGCTTTGGAAGGGGCTGATGCGTCCGCGGAGGATTTCGGCGTAGCCCTTGGAAATCAGAGTATCCACCGGGATTTTGCTGAAATCAGGGTCTCCGAGGTAGAGAGCGCGATCGGCGAATGCGGGTTTCATCGTTTCCGCCAAAATATGGAGATACTGTGAGGAGTTGTGGCCGTATTGCGCCAGGTTGTAACCTTCAAGGATATTCAGCATTTGAATCAGGTGCACTCCGCCGGAGGAGGGCGGCGGCATAGAAATAATCTCCAAACCACGGTAAGTCCCCCGGACCGGCTGGCGGATTATCGCTTGATACTTCTCCAGGTCTTTCAGGGTGATAAGCCCCTTCTCCCGCTTCATAAAATCGGCGATGCGCTGCGCGATTTCCCCCCGGTAGAAGGCGTCGGCGCCGTCCTGGGCGATTTGACGGTAAGTCCACGCCAGGTCTTTCTGCGCCAGGGTGTCCCCCAGTCCCCATACCGTCGAATCGTTTTTAAAGTAAACCGCTTTGCTGGCGGGAAACATCGCCAGTTTGGACTGGGTGTAGAGCAGGCGCTCGTGATAGGTCATATTGACTGCGAATCCCTCCTCCGCCAGTTTGATGGCGGGGGCGAGCAGCAAGGCGAGGGGCATCGTGCCGTACTTCTCCGCCGCCAGGCTGAGCGAAGCGACCGCTCCCGGCGTTCCTCCCGCTAAAATCCCGGTAGTGGATAGTTCGGGGATAGGGAGGAAGGTTTTCCGGTCGATATACATATCCCGCTGGGCTTTGAGGGGAGCCTTTTCCCTGCCGTCGATGGCGGCGGCGGAATCGGTATCGGCGAGGTATATCATTATGAAATTACCCCCTCCGACGCCGGAGGAGTACTGCTCGACCACTCCCAAAGTGAATGCGACCGCAACTGCCGCGTCCACCGCGTTGCCGCCCGCTTTGAGGATATCCACTCCAATCTCAGAGGCGTATTCGCTGGCGCTGACCACCATCCCGTTGCGCCCGTAAACCGGCCTGGGAGCTGCAGCGAAAAGCTGGCCCGCCCATACCGCCAGTCCTAAAAACAGGCAAATAATAAAAATATATCGGCGCTTCATATTCGGTCTCTATTTGTGATATCGAATTTGTATTTCAATTACTGTTCTCTTTTCTTTACTGTCTATTTGACAATATGAACATGTCATACTGAGCGAAGCGAAGCATCTGCATTCTAGTAAATCATTTATAAACAAGAGATTCTTCACTTCGTTCAGAATGACATTCAGGAGTTCAGTTATTGTCTGACAGACAATCTATTCTCTGTCCTTCACAGGTGTTTATTGACGATATCCATAATCTTTTCTTTGGGGATGAAGCCCACTATAGAGTCCACCGGTTTGCCCTCTTTGAAGAATATAAGCCGGGGCACGGACATCACTGCATACTGCTGGGCGATTTGAGGGTGGCTGCCCACGTCGAGGTAGCCGGCTTTGACCCGCCCCCCCATCTCCGCGGCAATTTGCTCCATTATGGGGTGGATTTTCTTGCAGGGCGCGCACCATTCCGCGCCGAAATCGACGATGACAAGGATTTCCGATTTCAATACTTCAGGTTCGAAATTATCAGGATTAAGGTCGATAAGCGTTGCCATAAGGTTCCTCTATATGGTTGGATTGTTAAAGTTTCTTATTGAATATAATAAGGTTGTTGAGTATACTCGACGCTCTCGAAACATGAAAAACACGAAAGACAAGAAACACACGAAAACATATGCGATTAAATGTCTAATAATCATCTTTGTCATATCATTCTGCGTCCATTCTGTAAATTCTTAGACAGAATGATTTTGTTATTAATGGGGTCAATTAATAGTGTGTGAGGAATAGATTATTGTCATTGCGAGCGAAGCGAAGCAATCCCATTATAAACAAAGAAATGCTTCTAAAGCTGTATGGATGGTTCGCAATGACATTAGCAACTTTTAACAGTCCTGATTAATAATATTAACCGTTTCTGTTTTGGTGTCCTTAGTGTTCTTTCGTGTATTTCGTGATTCAAAAATAGGTTTACACCCTCAATGCGGACGAATCGCATCATTACAATTCCCGCAACAGCGCCGCTGCCTCCTTAGGAGGTTTGTAGCCGAAAAAGCGGTGCAACTCTTTACCCTCGGAGTCGAGGAAAATCACGGTGGGCAGTCCCTTTACTTCATACCGCTCCCGCAGGGCTTCCTGGGTAGAATCCGGGCGGGTCAAATCCACCTGAAGGAACACCCACCCTTCCCCTGCGGATACCACGTCGAGGTCGGGCCAGGTCTTCTCTTCGAGTTCGCGGCAGGCTACGCACCAATCGGCGCGGAAGTCAATCACCACCCCTTTCCCACCGGACTGGGCGAGGGCGAAGGCTCCCTCCGCATCGTTCTCAACCCAATCGATGTCCCCGGTTTCTCTGAGAGCCTCCACTGTAGGCGGTGATAAAAGACCGAATGTGGTCTTGAAACCGTCGATGAAGAAGAGCAGTCCTCCCGCCAGCAGGATTATCCCCACTCCCCGGCTCAGGCTTTTCCCGGAAGAACCTTCGCCCGCGCTGAAATCAAGCGCGCCGAGGCTGATTCCGGCGAAGATGAGGATTATCCCCCAGAGCAGATGGTAAACTCCATCCCCTAACAGAGGATTGAGGATGAACAGCGCTCCCGCCAGCAAGGCGAAGCCGAAGATGTGTTTCACCGTCTCCATCCATTTGCCCGCCCCCGGCAGGGCTCCCATCGCCCCGGCGAAGGTCCCGATAACGATGAACAGCAATCCCAAACCGACGGCGTAGGTGAAGAGCAAAAGGAATCCGAGGACGATGTTCCCGGTCCCCGCCACCCAAGCCAGCAGCGCCACTAACACTGGTCCCACGCAGGGAGCGGCGACCAGTCCGGTCACCATTCCCACCAATACCGCGCCGATGAACCCGGTGCGCCGGGTCTGGAGCTTGGTCTGCATCGACGCCGGGAGCGAGATGGTGAATGCTCCCAGCATCGAAGCGCCCATCAGGGCGAATATCACCGCGGCGGTTATCAGCGCCGCAGGGCGCTGGGTGTAGGCTCCGAACACCGACCCGGTAGCGGCGGCGATTACCCCTAAGGTCGAATAGACCAGCGCCATCCCCAACACCAGAAAGAGGGCGAGGACGAAGCCGGTGGATTTCCTGCCGTCGGCGCGGGCGCCGATGTAACCTACGGTAATGGGAATGACCGGGTAAACGCAGGGAGTGAAACTGGTCAATATCCCGGCGAGGAACACCAGCAGGAAGGCGGTTATCGACCCTCCCGCCAGCGCCGAAGAGAATCGTCCGGCGAGCGTTCCCGCCTCCGAAGGTTCTGATTCAGGCGCGACCGTCGATTGGAAAATTTCATCGCCTGAAGGGAAGGGGGTGGTTCCCGGAGGCAGGACCTGCAAAGCCAATTCCAGCTCCCCGTACTCCGGGATATAGCATAACAGTCCGGCTTCGCGGCAAATCTGATAACCGTAGCTGACTTTCACGCGATATTCACCCGGTTCTAACCCTTTATCGAGGGAGAAATCGACCAGTACCGGAACTTTACCCCGATAGACCATATCGCCTTCAAAATCCACACCCGCCGGAAATCTGGGCGTTTCGAAGCGAAATCCCGCCAGTGAATCAATCTCTATGTAAAAATTGCCGGTATTCAACGAGGTGATATGGTGGCCCGGAGGTGTATTGAATACTACCGCCAATGTCCCTTTGCCTCCGGATTGATAGCCGCTGTGGGAGAATATCCCCTCCGGTTGAAGAATCGGATTTTCCTGCCCTGCCGCTGGGAGCGCAATTGCCAGCGCCAGGAGCAGAAACATTAGTTTCGATTGTTTAATAATCATATTTGCATAGGTTTGCTGTATATGATGGAGTGGGATTCCGGGCGCATTGGATTTTTAGGGCTGAGGGGGAGAGATAAACTCGGTACGAATGTGGCGGCTTTTTCATGGGGATTGATAAATTTTTGGGGCCTCAGGTGAGGCCCCATCTATAACTTTCCGGTATCGATTTCGCTGCATTTTTCCTGCCAAGGGAGCCGTCATAGACAGCCTCTTTGGCGGCATCCACAACAATGGCTCGTTCCCTTAGGCGATGGTCTGTTTTGCCAATTGTGGACGCTAAGCGCCGGCTATTTTGTCCTGAAGTTGATGACCTGCTGCATTCTGACAGCTACATAGCGGTCGCGCTGTTTACCGGGTTTGAACTTCATATGCTTCATCGCTTCGATAGCGGCCTGGCCGAACCCCATATCCTTGGGTCTCTCCTGAGTCACCTGGAAATCGCGGGGGATGCCTTCGGGGCTGACGATGAATTGCACCACCGCTGCGCCCGAGATACCGGCCAGCCGAGCCATTTCGGGGTATAGCTGGTGTTCATTGATATAATCCATAATCGCCTTTGCTCCGCCCAGCAGCACCGGTTTCTCTTCGACCGCGAAGAAATCGACCACTTCCTCCGGCGGGGGCGGGGGCGGGGGCGGTTCGTCGGTGATGTCCCATTCCACCTCGTCGATGGTGAAGTCTTCATCGATTTCAGGATCGTCCGATTCCACGGGGATAGAGGGGCGCGCCGGGGGCGGCGGGCGTTTCACCTGCTGAGTGAGGGGGATGTCCTCGGCTTTAATGGTGACCTGCTCCGCCTTAATCGCTTGCGCTTTAATCTCGAACTTCTTAAAACCCAGCAGAAGGCCGCTAACGAGCGCCAAAGTGATGACCAGCGACAGCTCCAGGGTTTTCGTATACTTCAGCTTCAGGTCAATTTGGGGATCTTTGCTTCGCTGCATTCTAAAATGACCAATATATGGTTAAGTGTAAAAGGCTAAGCACTCTTCACGCTGCCGACTCTCTGTGGTTGACAGCATTTTCAATAATAATAATGGTATGATGCCGGATGGGGAGACCCAGCGCCACAATAATATGGTTACTTAAACCGGGTGGAATAGTTTATCCTCAGCGCGTAGGCGTCCCGGAGTTCTTCCTGGATATCGGTCACCAGCCCCATTTCGGTGTCTCTATCGACTTTCATAGAGACGATGAGACGGCGGTTTTGGGCGAATTTTTCGCCAATGATGCTGGAGACGTCCTTTATCTGAATCAATTGATCGTCGATGGAGACCCGGTTGTTGCGGTCAGCCCAGACATAAGCCACATTGCGTTTGGTGTCGATTTTCTCGGTGGAACGCGCCGCCGGGGTGACGATAGGCAGTCCCCGGAATTCTTTGAACACCGTAACCACCATAAAGAACATCAGCAGCATAAAGATGATGTCCGGGAGCGACGCCTGAGGAATCTCTGCTGATACCTTGATTTTCTTGGAGAATTTCATAGATTACGCCGCATAATTATTATTCAGCTTTCAATAGCGCCGAAGTTGAGGATACGACGCCTGATAGAGTATAGTACGGCCATATTTCCCGCAAATCACCCCTCCGGTTCGGCGATGGAGATACGGGTGGCTCCGGCAAGTTTCACCTGGTCCAAGACCTCGATGTAGGTGTTGTAAGGGGTTTTTCGGTCGGTCTTGATGGAGACGATGAGAATCGGCTTGCCTTCGGCGTCGAAACCTCGGGCCTGCAGTTTCTCCTTCATCGTATCCTGGAGCAGCGGGATTTCCACCGGCTCGTCGTCCACCAGCACCTGCCCCTGCGCGTTTATCAACACGTTGCTGATATTCTGCTTCCGCACCTTGACCTGGCCTCCCTTGTCCGGGAGGGTGAGGTTGATGCCCTTATCCATATCGATGGTGGTGGTAAGCAGGAAAAACACCAGCAGCAGGAACACGATGTCCGGCAGCGATGCAGTGGGGATGCCGGATTCGGCCTTCTTCTTTTTTTCGGTGAACATAGCGAATCTGCGATTTAGATTTAGATGTAGGTGAAGGCAATTATTTTGCGCCGCAGTTCAAGTGCGGCAGACTCCGAGGTTATTTCGCTTCAGGAGTCTCCTTGTCCACCATCAAGTCCACAAATTCCACCGAAGCCTCTTCCATATCCAGCACCATTTTATCGATGCGGGAGATGAAGTAGTTGTTGAAGAATTGGAGGATGATGGCCACGATAAGGCCGAACAGGGTTGTGAGCAGCGCCTGGGAGATACCGCCGGCGACGATAGAGGGGGAGATGTCGTTGGCTTCGGCGATGCTGCGGAAAGCGCTGACCATCCCGGCTACGGTTCCGGTGAATCCTAACATAGGAGCGATGGAGATGAAGGTGGAAATCCACACCAGGTTCCGTTCCAGGAAAGCCATCTCGATGGTTCCGGCGGACATAATCGCCTTTTCCATCGCTTCGATTCCCCGGTTCACCCGCAACAGTCCGGCGTGAATCACCGAGGCGACAGGGCCTTGGGTTCTGGAGCAAAGCTCGGTCGCCTCCTCGTATCCTGCGCCGTCGAGGGATTTGGTCAGATTGGTCATAAACTTACGGCGGTTAATCGAGGCTCTGGTCAATGTAAAAAAGCGTTCCAGAACGAACATCAATCCCAATATAAGGCAGGCTAAGATGGGATACATAAAGGGCCCGCCCTGTAAGAAGAGATCTACCATTATAAGATATCCTCCGAAAGGTTGGTAATTAGATTGTTTTCGCTGTTATAAAATCGGCGACTTTAAACCAAGCCGAATTAGAATTATTATTATATGAAATTTAAGGGAAAAAGTCAACAATTTCCCCCTATATTAAACCATAGCAAACGGTATTGTGTTCCGATGCCTAAACAGTACTTTTATCTATCGACCAGTCAATACAATGAGAGAGCCGATGTTTTAGAATTATACTAATTCTTCTTCGTATTCCCGCACTATTACTTGAATTCCATCGGCAGCGGCTTCCTGCGCTTTCTGAGTCAAATGTTGGGTGATTCCCACGTCAATGTATGATTCACCGCAGTTCGAACAAATTTCAGTAGGGATATTTCTGAACACGACCAGTGTTTTTCCCCGTTCAAAGGTCAAAGAAATTTTTCCGGGGACAGTTTCACCGTGTCTGCATACTATACATTTCATTTTTAGCAGCTATTAAGTTCTATAAGCGATAACTAAAACCGTCATTCTGTCAATCCGCAGTACGGCGGAAGACAGAACCTTTCTGGTTCATCGCTGTTTCGTGTGGGTAATTATTTA
>CAYQZD010000132.1:0-9783 GCA_964421875.1 uncultured bacterium | reverse complement strand
TTGCAACTCCCCCCCCATCGATGCCCCCCCTTTATGATATATCTGATTTCTGACGAAAAATCGAGCGTTCAGTCGATTCCTTTATACTACTTTATTGATGTGAAGTTGAGCCAATATTCACAAATTTATGTTCCTATATTTTATTGATATAATCAGAATCTAATCCGTGTAATCCGTTGTGAATATAATGTTTTAATAAACAAATAAATACCGAGTTATAATCCTGTAAATTTTGTTAATCCTGTCTATTCTTTCTGACAAGGGATCATATATTTGTTTTAACTGATTTTGTATCTGTGAAATCAACGAAAATCAGTGTTAATCAGTGATTCAAAGAATTGTTAAACAGAATCCAATCCGTGTAATTCATGTAATCCGTTGTGAATGTAACTAAATTATTAACAAACAAATACATATTTTCAACTTCATTAAGCTAAACTCAAACAAGCCCGTCTAAATCCAATCCTTCTTCCTGAAATATATCAACATCCCTGCAAAAATCACCAGCATCACACCCAGGGAAGCAAAATAGCCGAAACGCCACTTCAGCTCCGGCATAAATTCGAAATTCATCCCGTAAATCCCGGCGATGAAGGTTAAGGGGATGAAGATGGTGGCGATGATAGTTAAAACCTTCATCACCTCGTTCATCCGGTTGCTGGCGGTGGACAGATAGAGGTCAATCATCCCGGAAAGCATATCCCGGAAATTCTCCAGCGTCTCTATCACCTGTATGGTATGGTCGTAAACATCCCGAAGGTAAACCTGGGTCTCGGCGCTGAAGAGTTTGCTCTCCCCCCGGGTCAATCCGCTGATGATTTCCCGGAGCGGCCAAATCGACTTGCGCACATAAATCAGGTTACGCTTGAGATGGTGCACTTCCTCCAGAGTGGAACGGGTGGGCGCGGAGAGGATTTCATCCTGCAGTTCCTCGATGGTCTCGCCGAAATTTTCCATCACCACGAAATAGCTGTCCACCACCGCGTCGATAAGGGCGTAAGTGAGGTAGTCGGCGTTAAGCATCCGCACCCGCCGGGGCGCTTCCCTGATTCTCCGCCGCACCGGGTCGAAAACATCGCCCGATTCCTCCTGCAGGGTGATGACCAAATTCTTGCGGGTGATGATGCTGACCTGTTCCGACCTGGCGCCGCCCTCCTCGTTAAGTTGCAGCATTTTCAATACTGTGTAGTGGTAAGTGTCATAGTCTTCTGACTTGGGGCGCTGGGCGGCGTTCAAAATATCTTCCAGCACCAGGGGATGAACCTCGAAAATTTTCCCGACCTTTTCCACCAAATCGACATCGTGGATACCGGAAATGTTTATCCAGGTCATAGTGTCGGTATCTTTGTAATCCGCGCATTGCTCGATAGATTCCACTTTCATCTCGCGCACATTTTCGGCGTCATAGTCCATATAGGTTATTTCCGGGGGCTCTTCCTTGGCTTTCCCCAGATAAATCAAACTTCCGGGGGCGAGCCCGGCTTTCCGCGACATTTTATGGGTAAGCTTCAGCATTTTGCATCACCTATTATTATTTTAAGGCTTAGGTGATTGTTGATATAGGATTTCGAATCCCAAACACAGATGACCGATTATTAAATTCCGATCGCATATCATAGCCGTAACAGCCTTAATAGCCTGTGAATATTTATTAACTAATCCCTAACCCCCAATCCCTAAATCCTGTTTTCACGGCGTCTTCACAAACCCAAATTCATCACTATCTGCCACACTGTCCGGATACACCCCCACATTACCGATATAGATATAGTTCCCCGCAGGGGCGTTGCCGGGCACGGTCTGCGTGATTTGCCGGGACGCGGTTATTCCTGCGGCGATGGTGAGACTTGAACGGAGTAGAATCGGCGTTATCAGCCTCCCGGTAGGAAGCGCCACTTCGGTCCAAGCGTCGAAATTGAAGGAATTGGAGGGAGGGTTATTTACAGTGAAAGTGAAATCGAAACTGCCCCCCGCTGCCGGAATGGTTATCGAGGGGACGCCGGGGGTAAGAGTTATATTAGGAAACTCTCCCGTCATATTGCGGAAAAACATGATGCCGCCTCTATTTTCTCCAATAAATAAATCAAGATCCCCATCATTATCAATATCCACGGAGAAAGGAACACTTGAGTATATCTCATATTCCGGTAAAAAAACTGCAGTTTCTAATTCTAAATTCGCTAATTGCGGTGTGCCTACATTGCGATAAAAACGAAGATTAGGTTGGTTTTGAGTCCAGATGTTTTCTATTAGCAGGTCGAAATCAAGATCGCTATCAAAATCACCAAAACAGAATCCCCGCCAACCTGCATAAGGAGGATAGAATTGAATCCCTTGCCACTGTGTATTTTCAAGAGAAAAATTAGGCCAATAAACAGAACCATTGTTCCGGTAGAAAAAAAAGTGACCGCCATCGTCCGTGATAAAAAGGTCATAATCCCCATCCGCATCTATATCAGAAACTGCCGGAAAAATGTTGACATCGAAATCCGGATTGGTGATGAAATTTTGGTTATATAAGTATAAGTTTGGACTCTGAGGTGTGCCGTTGTTAATGTACAATGCTAATTCGGGAGGACCGGGAATTTCGCCCTCACCACATAATAGGTCATAGTCGCCATCAGCATCAATATCTAGAAAACATGGTTTTATAGAGGACTTGCTTATCCCTTGAAAGTTATCGGTAATAAATCTGTAACTCGGATCTAATGAATCCCCAATATTATGAAAACAAACTAAATTATCTGAAACTCCGATTATTATATCTTCTGATAAATCATTATCAAGGTCGATTACCTGTGGTTTCACATTTGTGTAACCAATATCGATTGAAAGATAATTCTTAGTTATAAAACTAAATTGAGGATTTGTCGCTGTTCCCACATTTTCATAGAAGAAAATGTCTCCCATTAAACTATTGTTATTAGCTTCCCGCCCCACAAATAAATCGTAATCCCCATCCCCATCGATGTCCGCAAACTCCGGCGAAGCGTAATCACCCACATCGATACCCTCGAAGTTATCCGTCACATAGACGAAATTGTAATTCACCGAATCACCGTCATTCCGGTAATACCAGATATTGCCGCGTTCCTCACCAATGAAAAGATCATAATCACTATCATTATCTATATCGATAAAACAGGGATCAGCAAATTCAATATTGTTTATACTCAACCAAAGGCTGTCCTCTAGTAAAAAACTGAAACTATCAGGAGTTCCAATATTGCGATAAAACTGTATATGTCCCAGCCACTCGCCGCCAAATAAATCACCATCACCATCAGAATCTATATCTATTAAAGCCACATGAGTTCCAAATACCCAATTACCATGTAAGTCTAACAAAGTATCTCGGGTTGACACAAAATTAGGCTCTGTGTTTGTACCTATGTTTTCTACGAAGGTTACATAGCCACTTCCAATGAAAGCATCCATATCTCCATCATTGTCAATATCACAAAAATCCGGACCCGACCTTCCCCAATCTCCTATAGTAAATAGTGAGTCGCATTGCTTTGAAATAAGAGAAAAGTCCGGATTGTGAATTGTCCCGGTATTAGAAAAATAAGATACCCATCCGAAATATTCACCTAAAAACAAATCCAATGTTCCATCTGCATTTATATCTACAAAGTCGGGACTGCTTTCACTGTATCCCCCAACCCAAGGGCAAAACGGCTGCCAATGATTTATCACTACCGGGATGGAATCGGTTTCCAAAACGAAACGGAATTCCTGGGCGAAGAGGAGACCGGGAAATAATATGTATATAAGATAACGCATAATTTCAGAAAACAGAGAACAGAAAACAGAAGACTGTAGGTCGGCTTATTAAAAGCCGACAATCATTTTATCAATGGCGGGTCTGAATGACCCGCCCTACATAGCCACTATAGCCACCATAACCAGTGAATTCTTCCGTTAGACAGCGCGATTGCTTCGTCCGCCGCAGGGCGGACTCGCAATGACGGGGGATTGGTGGGTTGAAATCCACCCTACGAATTTACGATTTTACGAATTCACCATTTAACCAGTTCACCGTTTAACTATTTCACCATTTCACTATTTGACTGTTTCACCGTTTACCTGCTTAACTGTTTCACCAGAATCACATCCGATACACCCCCGGCTTATAGGCGGGGATGGGAGCGTTCAGGGACATCGAGATTCCCAGCGCTAAGGCGGTGCGTGTGTCCAGCGGGTCTATCACTCCGTCGTCCCAGAGGCGGGAAGAGGCGTAGAAGGGACTCCCCTCGCGCTCGTATTTTTCCAATACCGGCTTTTTAATAGCTTCCTCTTCCTCCGGCGTGAGTTCTTCGCCTTTGGCGGCGAGCTGGTCGTGTTTGACCTGCGCCAGCACATTGGCGGCTTGTTCCCCGCCCATCACGGAAATGCGGGAGTTGGGCCACATCATCAGCAGGCGGGGGAAATAACCCCTGCCGCACATCGCGTAGTTCCCCGCGCCGTAGGAGCCGCCGATGATAACGGTAAAGCGGGGAACCTGAGCAACCGCGGTGGCGTGAACCATTTTCGCGCCGTCGGAGGCGATTGCGCCGTGTTCATACTGTTTGCCCACGATGAAACCGGTGATGTTCTGCAGGTAAATCAGCGGGACTTTACGCACACAGCAGAGTTCGATGAAATGCGCCGCTTTTTTCGCCGATTCGGAAAACAACACTCCGTTGTTAGCGACAATACCTACGGGATACCCCATTATGCGGGCGAAGCCGGTGACCACCGTAATCCCATAGCGCTCCTTGAATTCGTGGAAATAGCTGCCGTCCACGATGCGGGCGATGATTTCGCGGACATCGTAGGGCTGGCGCAGGTCGGCTTTTATAATGCCGTAAATTTCCTCCGGGTCGTAGGCGGGCTCTTCCGGTTCGGCGATATCCAGCGGAAATTTATCCGGCGCGGGCAGGGTTTCGACAATGTTGCGCAGTATCTGCAGGGCGTGTTCGTCGTTCTGGGCGAAATGGTCGGAAACGCCGGAAATGCGGGTGTGGACGTCGGCGCCCCCTAATTCCTCCGGGGTGACATCCATCCCGGTGGCGGCTTTAACCAGCGGCGGCCCGCCGATGAAAATGGTGCCCTGCTCCCGGACGATAACGGTTTCATCGGACATCGCCGGGACATAAGCCCCTCCGGCAGTACAGGAGCCCAGCACGGCTGAAAGCTGGGGAATTTTATGCGCGGAGAGCGCCGCCTGGTTGTAGAAGATGCGCCCGAAATGCTGTTCATCGGGGAACACGCCGTCTTGCAGCGGCAGGAACACCCCTCCGGAATCGACCAGATAGACGCAGGGAAGACGGTTTTCCAGGGCGATTTGCTGGGCGCGGCAGTGTTTTTTCACCGTGAGGGGGAAGTAGGTGCCGCCCTTGACCGTGGCGTCGTTGGCGACCACCAGGACTTCCCTGCCGTGCACGCGTCCCACGCCGGTGATAACGCCGGCGCATGGGGCTTGACCATCGTAGAGGTCGTTGGCGGCGAGGGCGGAAAACTCCAGGAAGGGAGAGTTCTTATCCAGCAATTTGCGCACCCGTTCGCGCACGGGGAGTTTACCCCGCGAGATATGCCGTTCCTGCATATAAAGCGGCCCGCCGGCTTTGGCGGTTTCGAGTTTTTCTTTGAAAACCGCAACTGATTGCAGCATATGTTCGCGGTTGGCTTTAAATTCCGGGGTGTCGGTTTTGATATGGGATTTGATTTTGAACAATTATATAATCCTTTATATTTTAAATATATAGTGTGCAGGTGTACAAGTGAGCAAGTGTGAAAGTTAATAAGTCAGCAAGTCTGCAAGTCTGCAAGTCAACAAGTCTCCCCCCGAAAATGCCTGCCCGCTTTGTTGGGGGAAATCAGCGTCATCAGCGAGAATCAATGATAATCAGCGGTTCAAAAAAATATTAATCAGACTTATCGAACAAGGTTTTGGAATTATTATTGTTATTCATCGGGATATTGGTGGCGGTCTTAAAAGTCAAATTCTGATATAAGGGGAAACGAACCGATTTCCCCTCTAACAAATCCTCCACCGTTATTATCTGGATTTTATCGTATTTATTCCCCCATAATTCCGGCTTGTAGTATCCGTTCTGTTTCGCCCATTCCAACATCGGTTTGGTGACTTGTTCCGAAAAACAGACAAAGGCTCCGATGCAGGCTTTTTCTTTTTTGACAACTTCGGTGAAGGCTCTGATTTCTTTGACCGACACATTACCGCTCTTCACTTCGATGAGAATGACATCCTTGCCTTTTTCCGATATATTGAAGGTGAGGTATCCGTCATAACCGCCGTCGGCGGTTTTCTTGGGATTAGCCACGCCGTTCATCATAATTTCGATTATCCAATCCTGGAATTGCATACGGCTCTTGTCGGTTTTTTGAGCAAGATCTTTAGCGGAGGCAATGTCCTTGGGGAAACCGTTCACTTCGATATTACTCTTAATTTTCTGGTAGGCTTTGGTTTTCCCCTCATACGGTTTCAGCAGTCTGTCGTAAACCAACCGGACGGCGAGGTGGGAAATGTCCGCCCCTATCCATTTCCGGTTGAGCTTTTGCGCGACAGCGATAGAAGTGCCGCAGCCGCAGAAAAAGTCAGCCACGGTATCGCCTTCGTTGCTGGAGGCTTCAATTATCCTTTCCAGCAGGGCTTCGGGTTTTTGCGTGGGATAACCTAATCGCTCTTTCGCTTGAGAATTAATATAGTGTATCTCCCAAACATCATGAGCGGTTGTTCTTTTATCAGTCACTTCGACTATTCGTGCAAACTCATCAAGATTGATTCTACTTTCTTTAACAGCTTCATTAACTTTATTCTTATTATAAATAATTAATTGTGGCTGCCTTTTTCCATCTATTATAACGGAATTTCTGTCCCATCCTTTTTCATGTTTCGCTTTCTGACCTTTTGTTGGTTCAATCTTTATCATATTTTTAATGAAATTATCCGATTTTCCGTATAATAAAATAATATCATGCATCCTCTGAAAATGCTTACTTGGCGCTGTCCACCTGCGATAATACCATATTATCTCATTCAAAAAGTTTTTCCTTTCAAATACCAAATCACAAACCAATTTCAAATAATGACTCATTGTCGGGTCGCAATGCAGATAAAAACTCCCGGTGTCTTTCAGCTTTTTATGCATATAGTAAATGCGATACGCCATAATCGTGAGATAGGAAACCGCGCCTTTGGAAATCTTGAGGCGGTCGAGGTTCTGCAAAAACCGAAACAAATCCAAATCGAGGTCCTGGATTTCGCTCATCTCGTCAAGATACGACACATTGCTCCAGGTGTCGGCGAAAGCCTCTTTCTGCGCTTTGGCGTCGGTCATATCGATGGACTCGAAGAGCACATTATACCCCCGTTTGGAATTGAAGGGCGGGTCGATATATATCAGGTCGATTGATTCATCCTCGATGGAATGTTTCAAAACATCGAGACAGTCACCGTAGTATAATTTGTTCATACAGGCTCCGACTAAAAAATCGTGTTCAAGTGTAAAAGTATGAAAGTATGAAAGTTAAAAAGTTGACAAGTTTGAAAGCTAACAAGTTTGCAAGTTCCCCGCTGAAATACCTGCCCGCTTCGATTGAGAATTTATCAGCGTTATCAGCGAAAATCAGTGAAAATCAGCGATTCAAAAAACTACCCGTTCTGTCAGGTCTTTAGCGCAGCGGAGACCTGACAGTAATATCAAATGTCTTGACTATAAATTGTGTTCAAGTGTAAAAGTATGAAAGTGTGAAAGTATAAAAGTTAGCAAGTCGACAAGTTCCCCCTGAAATGCCTGCCCGCTTCTTTTGGGGGAGAAATCAGCGTCATCAGCGGAAATCAATTAAAATCAGCGATTCTGAATAATAAAATATAACAAATTTAATATCCTATTAAAGACTATCAGAAGATAACTCCTCAAAAGGAATATCTAATTGATCATCAAACTTAAAATGACTGTTGAAAATCGTTCTCAATCTCTGTTGCCATCCACCTTCTTTAGGTCTTGTACCATATTTGATTATTTTATCAACATCATTATCGGTTAATTCAAGTTCACGGGTATCATGATTGATTCGGTATTGCAATCCAACAAGAAAACTCTGAAATCCACCTTTACCTTTAGTTTCTTTTGGTTCCTTCATCAACAAATCATACTCTTTTTCACTCAAAGTAACTATTTTGTTTTTAATGACATAGCCTGACTCAAATCCCTCTTGTACAGTGAAAGCTTTTCTAAGGTTTCTAATTCCATTTCCAATGGGATTAATCTTAGCTCTAAAAAACTTGAAATCAACTTCACCTCCAGAAATTATTACCGCGATTATAATTGCTCTTAATAAACCGCTTATTTTTATTCTTATTGGACTACTTTTTAAGATTTCCTCGATTGCTAAATTCATCTCTTTTAAATCAACTGAAAAAAGACTATTCCGTTCAGTAAACCTCATTTTCTTCAATTGATCTAAGAAATCGTCCTTATACTCATACATATTGTCAGCATTAAAATCTTTGCTTTCAATGAAACCTACTGAAGCAGAATAAGTTGCTCTAAATAGAAACAGAAAATGAGCAAGTTCAATGGGATCGAAATTTTGATTAGTTGTATGAATTTCCAACTGGAATTTTCCAATATTCATGATACCACCCTTTGTTTATTTATTATTCTTATTGATGATTTATAGAAATCTTCTTCTATCTCAAACCCCGTAAAATCCACCCCCAAATTCACGCAGGCGGCGGCGGCGTTGCCGATTCCGTTGAAAGGATCGAGGACGAGTTTGGTTTTGTCCAGTCCGTGCAGTTTGACGCACATTTCCGCTAACTTTACGGGGAAACTGGCGGGGTGAGGGCGCTCCAGCGCGCCGTTCCTGATGGTCTTATAGGGGATGAACCAGGTGTTCCCCCGGCAGCGCAAATCCTGCCCCCCCCCCTTCCAGCGGCTCACATTCGATTTGTCGGTGTAGGGCACTCCTAACGCTAAGCGGTCGATAGGGATGTCGCCGCGCTTGGTGAAATGAAAGATGAACTCGGCGCAGTCGTTCAGATAGCGGGGGCTGTTGACCGGTTTATAGTGCCCCGCCGCCAAGCCGCCGTCGCGTCCGGGGTAGTCGCCCATATCCTCCCTGTCCAGGGCGATGGATTTGACCCAATGGATGAGGTTTTGCAGAACGAAGATTTCCCGCAGACGCAGAGCGACCTCCATCGAAACCAGAGGATCGGAGGGTTTACCGCCCATATTGAGGAAGAAGGAGCCGTCCTCTTTCAACACGGTTTTCACCTGCCGGGCCACGCTCTCCAGCCAGTCGAGGTATTGTCCGCGGGAGATGGTGTCGTCGTACTCGCCGTATTCGACGCCGATATTATACGGCGGCGAGGTGACCACCATATCCACAGAGCCGGGCGTGATGCGGCGTTTCATCCCTTCGAGGCAGTCCTCGTTGTAGATGCGGATACGGGATTTGCCGATGGTTTTATCGAATATTTGCGGATGTAACATACTATATGTTGTAGGTCGGCTTATTAAAAGCCGACATTTATTTGCAGCTTTCCCCGGCGGATGTTGAAAATCCGCCTAGCTTTTAACAAGTCAGGTCTCCGCTTCGCTAAAGACCTGACTTAATGGTTAAAAAATAAACAGAAAATATTCTGATTATCTTGGCGGGTCTGAATGACCCGCCCTACAATACTAAACGGTTAGAAAGCAAAAAACTGGTAACCGGAAACCATTATAATCCCCCCTGCCCCCCTTTAGAAAAGGGGGGAAACCGTTTCACCAT
>CAYQZD010000131.1:0-9816 GCA_964421875.1 uncultured bacterium | reverse complement strand
GTGGATAGTAAGTTACCGGAAATCATAGAGTCAATTGTAAAAAGTTTGCATTTCTAATAGGAATTTGTTATCTTTCCGATAGCATTTAACGGTATACTTATGCGGTTCATTTAGAAATAGGGAGAAGTCCTCATCTTAATTTCCTTCCGGAAACTCCGAATAAACCCTGATGGAAGGTTTTATTCCCGATTCTCCTCAACGAAGAATGAGCATCATCAGCTTGGTTGTTAACGCAATCGTTGTTTTCAGAGTAATTCAGAATATGTGACGCAGGATATAGAATAATATTGATAGAATCACCTATCTTTTAGATAGCTAGACATTTCTTTGGACATCAATCACTGATGCTCAGCGAACCAACAATTGTTACATTGAAACAACCTTACAGTTATGACAAACTTATCCAGAGAATCAGTCAGGTCGGGCCATTTCGTTGTCAGTGAGATGGAAGACAAAGTTTTGGAATCCCACATTGGGACCTGCGTTGCGGTAGCGATTAGCGACCGAGAAGTGGGAATTGGGGGTATGTATCATATTCTGCTTCCGGAGCCTCCGGGGACTAGGACTCCCTGGGACGCAGAGACTTATGCTTCCACGGGGATGCCTCTTTTCATCCAGGCTCTTGAGGAAGCGGGGGCTCGAATTCCTTTGATGGAAGCCACTGTCGCCGGTGGAGCCTTGGTGGGTCCGGTTTCGATGAACGACCTGAACCTTGATATCGGGGGACGCACCGCCGATGTGGCTATGGGGATTTTGAGAAGCGACGGTATTCCCATCACTCGCTCCGAGACCGGTGGATACTTCAGCTGCAGTCTAAAGCTCGACCTCACCAACTTGGATTGCAGCATAGAGCCGATTGTCAATGGAAAGAACTCAGTTCTAGAACCAGCGATATCGAAGCTCACATTGGCGGAAATCGACACTTTGATCGACCGGGTCAAACCGATTCCCCAGATAGCGTTGAAGGTGATGCGTCTGGTCAACTCTAAGAATTATAATATGAAGGAGATAGCTTCAGAGATTCGCAAGGACCAAGTGCTCAGCGCCCGGTTATTGACATTGTGCAACTCGGTTCGTGTTAGTCCGGTCAAGCCCATAGATTCCATAGACCACGCTCTGGCGATGATGGGCGAGCGCTGGATTGTGCAGATGGTGGTTTCCGCTTCGGTGGAGATGTTTTTTCAGCAGAGCGAACAGGGTTATTCTCTTTGCAAGGGCGGGCTCTACCACCATGCGCTGGGAACCGGTATGGCGGCGGAGAAACTGGCGGAATTGACGGGGAAAGTTCCAGCGGATGTAGCTTATACCGCCGGTTTGATGCACGACATCGGCAAAGCGGTATTGGACCAGTATGTATCTGAGCTCTATCCGTTTTTTTATCGACGGATATATTCGGACGATATGAACCTGGTGGAAGTGGAGAAGGAAGCGCTTGGGATTACTCATCCCCTTATCGGAGAGCGTTTGGCGGAATTATGGGAATTACCGGGCAACTTGAAGGAGGCGATAGGGCGGCATCATGAACCTGAAAAGGCCAGGGTGGACCCGGAATTGGCGCATTTGATTTACCTGGCTAACATACTGATGAGCCGTTTCCAGGTGGGGACTCAGATGGAGAGGAACGAAACCGACCGTTTAGTTTCCAGCGCGGAGGCGTTGGACTTAGACCTCTCGTATTTCTCAGATATTATAGACTGCATTCCCTGGAAGACTTTCCATGATGAATTTGTGCAGTAGCAACTTATTTCATGGTTCTTCGATGAAATGTATGGGATAAATAAGTTGGAGCGAAGCACTTTGGTTAAAGTCATTAAAAATATTGTTGTTAAATAAAGAATGCTTCGCCCTTACAGAGCCAATATAGACCAAATTAATCTCTAAGTTAGCGGTTATGCCCTTAATCCCCCTTTTCAAAAGGGGGATTTTCTGATTCTCTAATCCGGGATCAATTCAAGTTCAATTTCATCCCTTAAAGGTATTCCCTCCTTTCCACTCATCGGAATTTGCGGTTTCAATCGGCGTGACTGCTCTAAAGCTTCGGGATAAACCGCACGCAGTTTGAAACTTCGTTTCTGATAGAATCCTAAGGCTGAGAGATTATCGTTGGTGGTTATCAGCCAAATGCGGCGGCAATTCCGTTTCACGGCGAGTTCCCGCGCTGCTTCGATTAAGCTGCTCCCCACCCCCCTACCCTCTCGCACGCTATCAAGAGTGACGATTTCCATCTCCTCCTGTTCAATCCTGTAGGTCAATAATCCCGCCGGTTCGTTCTCAATCAGCGCGGTGAAACCGGGAAGTTCGTCCGCCTGGTAAACTTTGCCTCTCGACACCACCATTACCGCTCCCCAGTGTTGGCGGAGTAGGGCTTGCGCCCAGGGGCGGTATTTCTCCGAATAAGGTTCGACAACAATTTCCGGCATAATTACCATTCCGCTAAAATCGCTCATAAAAACGGGGGCGATTTTTACCGCCCCCGATATTTGGTCAGGATTTACCTTTACTGGCACTGAAGATTAGTTTTGTGCAACAGGGTCTCTGCACCTTGTTGCAAGTATTTGTATATTAATTATATATCGCAGGGTGCGGAGACCCTGCGCCATGATAAGCATTTTTCAAGCGCTTGATATTATTATATATATTCAAAAAATGCTTCGCCCCTACTTGACTAAGAGCATCTTTCGCGTAGCGGTAAACGTTCCCGCTTGGAGTTTGTATAGATATACGCCTGAAGCCAGCCGTGAGGCGTCGAAGGTTATTGAATAACCGCCTGCAGCGTGGAATCCTTGGGTGAGAACGGCGACTTCCCCGCCTTTGATGTTGAATACTCGGAGGCTGACATTCGTAGCTTGAGGCAGGGCGAATTCGATGGTGGTGGCGGGATTGAAAGGATTGGGGTAGTTCTGCGACAGTTCATAGGATTCGGGTAAAGCGAAAGCGGTTCCGCTTTCCTCCCAGCCGGTCAAATTCCACCCTTCAAACGCCTCTTCGCACTGGTCAAAAGCGGGCAGCTTGGTGAAGGGGAAAGTGTCGCTGGCGGCGACCGAATCGGGGTATTGTCCGGCATTGCCGCGGTAGGTATAGCTTCCGGGAGGGGCGATTCCGGGCACGGTTTGAGTCAGATGGCGGGATATCACCGCCCCTGCGGGGATGTTCAGACCGGTGCGGAGCAACAGTGGACCATAGACGTTCCCGCCGGGAAGGATAACATCAATCCAGGCGTCGAAGGTCAGGGGATTGGCGCTGTTGTTGTTTATGACCGCATCATATTCGAATATTCCGCCGCCGCCGGGAACCGCGATGGGGGGATTCATCGGCGTCATAGTCACCGTCAGGGGCGCGGGGGCTCCCGCAGGGGTGGTTATCATCAGGGCGAACAGGTTTTGAACCGGATGAGCGTAGGGATGATAATCGCCGTCGAAGAAGTACTCCAGTCCATCGTTCTGAGCTTCGTTTTCGATGCCGATGGTGCCTTCCGAGTTTATGGAGGCGGACATATCCTTATACTGGAAGAGGATGCGCCCGTCGCCGGTGGTGGTCGGGTGATGGGCGGGATCGAAGAGGATAACCTGGAAGGTTTCGAAAGAGCCGGTGGGCCGGTACTGTTCAATGTGGTTGTATTCCACGATATAGCGGTGGTCGATAATGTCGTAATAGCGCCAGACCTTGCCGGAGTTGGTTCGCTGGGGCGAGAGGTCTTCCCAGTAGGGGGCGATCATCCGGGGGGGGCCGTCGGGATTGGGTATGGGGGAGTTGGAATAGTCGTCCTGGGTGACAACTCCGGGGGCAATCCAGCCGTTGGCGGCAATGGAAATGGTATCGTAGCTTTGACCATAATATGTGAAACTGAAGGGAAGGGGAAACTGGAAGACCTGGTCATCCATAGTGAAGATAACCATGGTTCCGGGTCCGCCGGAATCGGCGCTGATTTCCGTCCAGCGGTAAATCGGCATTTCGGGGGCGTCGAAGGGGTCGTAGGCTGAGTAGCCGTAATTGTCGGGACCGGTGGGGAGGCAGAGGGTGTCGCCGATTATGACATCGAAGCTGTCCTCGGCGGCATAGTTGTTGTTGCCGGTCATATTGAGGTAAAAATTGACCAGCGCGCCTTGCGGCATTGTATTAGAGGCTTGAATATTACTATAATGAAGGTTGGCGGTTGCTCCGGCTGACACCGACCTCATAACGAAGGTATTGACGGGTATGGTTATCCGGGATTCGGAAGCGCTGAGTTCGGTTGCCAGGGTTTGCACATCGCAGGAGCCGGCGTTCCTCACTGTCACCTCGAAGTTGACGGTTTCTCCGGGATCGAAGCGGTTGTTATTGTTTCCGATGACCTCGGTGATGGTCAGCGCTACGAAATGGACTTCGGGCGCGTGGGCGAGGATGGTGAAGGGGGATTCCCAGACATTCTGGCCGTCGGTGGCGCGCAGGATGAACCTGATAATATGCATATCCGGCACCTCGCCGGAAACCTGAATACGGAATCCGTCGGGGACAGCGGCGGTGGCTCCGGCGGCGATGTTGCCGTAATTTTCCGCGCTGTCAAGCACGGCGGTGTAGATGTCATCGGTAGAGATTCTGACCTCCACGTTGTTGGCGACGGCGATGCCCACGTTTTCCACCCGTATAGTCAGGAAGACATTTTCGTTGAAATCGAGGCGTCCGTTGTTGTTGCCTCCGATATCATTAATCGCCACCGAATCGAACACCACATAAGGTCCTGAGGCGGGAATCAGGGCTACCGAGTCCACTACGGGGTGAAGGTCATGGCCGGTGACGGTGAAAATCATAGTACCGGGCTGGGAAGGAGCCGGATTGAAGTTCAGGGTAATGGCGCCGGAAGCGTCGGCGTATCCTGAAGCGTAAACATTGCTTTCCACCGTGGAGCGAGCGCATACCAGCGCCCAGTGGGGATGACCGGACACGTTCAGCTGAACCTGCGTAGTCCCCAAGAATACGGCGGCGGGATGGGTAAAGACCACCTGTTGGGGAACGCTGGTCCAGATATCTACGGAGCCGTCCCCCATCACATTGTACATTTCGAAATAGCGCTGGACCGTGCCGCTGTGGCCGTAGTGTTCGTATAGTTTCAGCTTGCCGTAGTCAGTGAAGCCGTTTATCCAGGTGAAATTAACAGTGTCGTTGGGAATCTGGTTGTCATAGATGGCTTGATAGACCCGCTTTTCGAGGATGTCGTCCTCGTCCCAGTATGATGTTACCGAAGAGCCCCAGAACGCCAGCGCGCCTTGCTCGTGCCTTATCCAGGTTTCAGCGAAACACTCATCGCGGGTGAACCTGCCGGTGAGGCAGGAATAGCTTTGCACCACGGGATACACATCGTTGGTCAAGGCGCGGACATCGTTCTGGTTGAAGGGGGGGCCGTCGCCCCAACTGGTTTCGCTGCCGTGCCCGGAATAGGTGCCCTGGGAGCGGCCGGCGTTGAAGGCGTTGGCGACCTGCTGAGTGGTGGCGCTGTATGTGTGGCAGTAGAGCCGGTCCACCTGGTAACCGGCGGGCAGAAGGTAATTGTTAATCACATATTCATGGGTGCCTTCAGAAACCTGCCAGTTGTCATTGGAAGCCATAAAGACGGCGTAACGTTCCCAGGTGTCGTTCCCGGTCCACTCTACCCGCTCGTATTCCAGAGTTTTTCCCACCATATTACGAAGCTCGATAGCGGTTCCGGGTGAAAAACGGCTCACGCCGATGTCGGGCAAGTAGTCCGTGCCCTGCAGCAGGGCGTAATTGAGGTCGGTGGCGGGACTGCCGGAACCGCCGCCGGTCCAGTTGGGGATGTATTGCACGTCCCCCACCAGCAGGACGAAGGAAGGGGGGACTGTCCAGGTGTTATAAGCGTTAGTGATGTAGTCTTTTATCAGCTGGGCGGAAGCGCCGGTTTGAGTGGTGGTGACCAGAGAGGTGTGGAATCCCTTGCCGGACTTCCAATTTAGCAGGGGCTGGAGGGCGCTGATGTAATCGGAAATATCGGGGCAGATTACCAGCAGTCCCGGCGGGTCGGGGAGGGAATCGGCGGCGAATACGCCGGGATTTTTCACCAAATCGTTCACCATACGGTTAAAATGAGCGGAGTTATACCTATCCAGATTAGCCTTTGTACGGGATAAATCCCCGCCGGTGAAATTGAACCGGAGGCGCAGATCGGTGTGGATTTTGACCGTTCCCGCGAGGGGATTGTAGTCGAGGGGGCGGACTTCCACTACAGCTAAGCTGTGTCCCCGGATAACCGGATAGCTTTCAATCCGCACCAGCGCTGCATCGGAATAGGAATCTATTGAATACGCGGCGCGGTCGATACGGAAATCGGGTTTGGCGCCGGGGAGCTTTTCCAGCGGGGGCTGCACCGGGACCAACCGCCCGGCGGCGCGCAGTTTGCTCAATGCGAATTCCTCGGTATGCGAACTTACGATCATTGGCGATACTTCCGCGCCGTGAGGGATTCTTAGGAAAAAGCGGTAAACCGGAATCAGGGGCTGGCCGATTTGTCCGGAAACTCCGGCGTTTTCCCAGAACAGGCGGGCGAAGCGTTCACCCTGCAAGACTTTAGTTTCCACCATCACTCCGTCGATGCGGAGGGAAAGCTCCGCGCCGGAGTGGCCGGTATCGGTGAATTCCGCGTTCATCCCGCCGGCGGCGGAGACCTTATCGAAGGGGATGAAATCGGCGGCGGCGGCGGTTAGACTAAGCAGGATAATGGAGACTGAAGATATGATTGTTTTTTTCATCAAAGGCTCCGGGAAGATGATTATATTAACAATAATAAAGAGTGATGCAAATGGATTCCACTTTAATTCTCAGAAGCAAGCAATATATGCATTTGTTTATTTGGAGTTTATATTCACAACGGATTAAACGAATTAAACAAATTTATAAGAGGATATGTCTGCGTTCCCACGCGGGAGCGTGGGAACGAGGAAAAGAGCGCTTCGCTTCGTTCGCAATGACAATATGGTGTTTTTTCTAACCTCGGACAGACTGACTACAACAGGGAATTGATAGATTAGGAATTACATATTATTAGGATTATTAATTGTAATAATATTACTATAGCTCCCGCAATAGCCCATTTTTTTGTACTTTTTTAAAATGTTCAACGCTGTCCCAACGCTTATTTTGCCAAGCCCATTAATTACCTTTTGCTCCCAACACAAAGACCACTGCAATGTTTATTATCGGGATAAAGCAAAGAAAGGCAATAAAAGTGTTATTGCCTATTCCCCAAATCCAGGTAAAAAGAAAAGCGCCCCAATTCCAATTTTTTATTTCGTTTGGCACAGACGCATGTCTTCCCTGCCCTGAGGTGTTTTCACTTTCAGAATCGGATAATCCTAAAGTCAAGGCATTTGCTTCATCAGGACCAATAATTCTAATCCAACCACCATAACTGAAATCATGTCCACAATTGGCGCATTTGTCGGGCGGTGCGGAAACATCTGAAATAATGGTCTGGCAATTTAGACATCTAATATCCATTTTAACCTCATTTGTAGTGCTGCCGATTCTGAACATTCAGGTGCAATTTTATAATCATAAATTACTTGGTGTAGGATGCAGAGACCATGCGCCACAATATGTTTATATTCACAACGGATTAAACGAATTTAACGAATTTATAAGACGATATGTCTGCATTCCCACGCGGGAGCGCGGGAACGAGGAAAAGAGCGCTTCGCTTCGCTGGCAATGACACAATTTTTTTTCATTATTGCCTCTATTTACAAGGAGAATTTAGTCAAATATCCGAAATATAGCAAATCACCGCAGATAAACCACCTTTCCTTTGCAAGCGGATTCACCGCATTTCAGGCGGTAGAAATAGACGCCGGAAGGCTCTTTCAGGGGCACCCACGCCACATAGTTCAAGCCGGTGTAATAATCGACCACGCTGGCGTAAACTCTTCTTCCGGCGGTGTTGAAGACTTCGAAACGGGCTTTACCGGGAGAAGGGGCGGTGAATTTCAGGGTGACGCTGCTGTTGAAGGGGTTGGGGGAAGCGTCCCGGAAGGTAATACTACCCTTATCACCGCGCGCCGAAATCATGTTTTCATCTATATTACTGACTCCTCTCCCCTCCATACGGATGGAGAAATCCCCCATATCGGTCCTCACATACAATAGGGCCCACCCCCAACCTGTAGCATATGGCGTAAAATAGACAAAACCGGTGATGGTCTCACCATTATAAAAATATCCCGTGTCCTGAAAGTCCGTGATAAAGTGAAGAGAATCTATGATATCATAATCATAGATATAAATCGAGTCGTAGGATTCGTTGATGATGTTCAGTTCCAGCGGAGCAATTGAATGAACCGGAATATTCCCAAAATTCAGCAGGGTGTCGCTGAAGGTCAAGCCTGTTGAGACTTTAGGGTAAAACGGCGGCGGATTGTTTAGAATGTGTGAATAGTAATTGAAGTCTTTAAAGTATCCCGTGCCGCTGAAATTTGAGCGGTGGACATATCCCCGGCGTGATTGGGCGACCGAGCCCCAGAGGTGAATGGTTCCCCGCTCATCGCGGGTCTGATTGTAGGGGTAGATTCCTCCGCCGGGCGGGGCGGAGAAATACCATTCCGGGAGGTCAGGGGGGTAGGCGCCGGGATTGTTGGGGTCGTCGTTCTGGTCTTGGAAGGAGAAACATCCGTTCAGCGCGTAAAGCGCGCCGTTAATGATGATATCGCTGGAATCGGGATTAGAGTTGGTGCGGTATCGTCCGTTGCACCTGCCGTTAGCCCAGGTGTTCATTATCAGTATGTTCGATTCCGAGAGCAGCCCCAGAGAAGTCGGCGTAGGACCGTATATCATACCTGTTACAGGGTCGCTTTCGACATAGCGGATGTTGTCCATCAGCCACATATTTCCGGAGCAGCCGATGGTGACGGTTCCCGCCACGCCATAGTCGATACCCATCCGGGTTCCAGTGACATAGAGGTCGCTTTCGAAAAAAAGCGCTTGATTATGGGGACGGCCACGGCGTTGGACAGTATTTTGAGGATTCCTGGGATTGTAAACGGCGCCCGAAGTAAGGGGCCATCGGACGATGTCGTAGCCCTGGCTGCCCCGGAAAACGACGGCGAAATTGTACTCCGGCGCGGAGTAAACCGTCGCCTGCTGGCGGAAACGGGTGAACTGTTCGGTGAAATGAAAGCGCGGATAGTTGAACACCGGCGGCGGTCCCATAAATATGGGATTGTATGCTATTCCATGCCAGAAGCTTGGGGCGCAGGTGGTGACCAAACCGTAGAAAATCGGGGATTGCATAATCGCAATCTGTCCGTTGGAGTGCACCCATCCTTCCAGGGTGTCGCCGGTCATAAACTTTATACGCTCAGGAAAGTGAGCGGCTTCCAAATTAGTGAGGTGCTGGAATTCGTAAACTGGGACTTCTTCCCCCGCCGCAATTTGCAGCGATAGCAGGATGATGAAAAGCGTGATGCGAAGCGGTTTCATAGCGTATTCCTCCATAATAGGTTCCGAGCGGGACTCGGCTTTTTCAGCGCAATGTCAACACATCCAGCGCTATTACTCGGAGGGATAATTGTCAGCGCGGCGGAATTGGTCGGTTGGGACGGAGACCATTCCGACTCTACTGTGGTCAGCGCAGGGGTCGGAGATCCTGCGCCACATAACTTACAATTTATTGAAAGATCGACTAATTGTCAAGTAAATTCTTGTTTTAGAGGGATATTTTTTATAATTTTCATATCACTTTTAATATGTGAAGCGACTATCCATTTTGTCATTTCCGAAAGTGAGCGAAGTGAACGCGTCGGGAATCTGAACCTCGATTATTCTACTGTCAGA
>CAYQZD010000130.1:0-10080 GCA_964421875.1 uncultured bacterium | reverse complement strand
CAACAATAAATCCTAATCAATTGTCTTTATTAGACTAAAAGTTGGGACAGTAGTGGTACAAAATAAGAATTCCATTTCACCCTTTTGAAAATGTCCCAGGAAACGTTCAATCTCTGCAAATCGCGGCATTTTTCGGGCGATAATGTCGTGCACCCGTATTTTATCATCCGCTTCTTCAACAACTATGGCTGCATCCAAATCTTCGAGATAATAAGACCAGTCCCGAAATACATAGAGAAACATAAATAAGAGCAGACGGGGATTTCTGAATCCAAGCCGGTCGGAAACCGGTTCCCTGAAAAAAGCCAAGCGTTTTATTATGGCAAAGTCGGCGTCACGCTTGAGGTCAAGTTTCCTGAAACGACAACCTCCTGCGGGGGAAGACATCGAATAATTGATTGCACCGTAATATTCAGGCTGTCTTATGAATCTTAGCTTCTCGTAGAATCCGGCTGCGGAATCGTCAGTGAAAAGGAAAGCCAATTCACAATTCTCGCTTATCCAGCTCTCAGCTTCTCTCCATATCTCTTTTTGAATACCCCGCTTACGATATTCCGGCAGCGTGCCCACCGTTAAAAGCTGCCCCCACCTTTCCTGCCTGCCGTTTATTGTGATTTCCGAAGGATAGACACAAATAGACGCAACGCATTCGCCCCCGGCGAACGCGGAAAAAGGCACATATTGCTCATCCCACAATCCTCTCGCCTTCCATAACCCAAAATCGAGTCCGAAGACTCTCTGAGCATATTTTTCGAAAGCTACCTTAGCTCTGGAGTCGTCAAAATAGTGGCTGCGATATTCGAGTTTCATTTATAGCTCACGGATTACAGATTATTAAGGTGAAACAAATTAACAAATAGTTGAATAAGATGCAATCCCTTTCTTAGGTATTGTATGGGTATTTGCCTTTTAGAGATAATTTTCATAACTTTAACATTTAATAAATTTCTCTAATAATGTCCACGATTCAGGCGATTAATTGAGTTAAATATTGGATTTTACCGATAAACTTAAGCAGGCAAAAAACGCCAGCGGCGGTATCTTATGCGTTGGGCTCGATCCTGATCCCGCTAAATTACCTGCGGAACTTCCCGACAGTCCTCATGGGATTTTCAAGTTTTCTAAAGATGTCATAGAATCTACTCTGCCTTTCACCGCAGCTTACAAATTAAACTTAGCCTTTTTTGAGGCTATAGGTTCCGAAGGATGGAATATACTTGCCGAGGTTCGACGGGCAATCCCTGCTGACCGGTTTGTCATCGCCGATGGAAAGCGTGGAGATATAGGAAATTCCGCCCGTTTCTATGCGGAAGCGTTATTTGACAAACTGGACTTCGACGCCGCCACGGTCAATCCTTATATGGGCGTCGATTCTGTCGCTCCCTTCATTTCGCGCCGGGACAAGGGCGTGTTTATCCTCACGCTGACTTCAAATAAAGGAGCGGAGGATTTTCAATTCCTCGGCGGCGAAAAGCCGTTGTTCGAAACGGTAGCTTTGAAAGCCGCGGAGTGGAACAAACTGAGCAACATTGGACTGGTAGCGGGAGCCACTCAGGCAGAACACCTCGCACGTCTGCGAACGGCCGCTCCCGGACTGCCCTTTCTCATTCCCGGCATCGGCGCTCAAGGGGGAAACCTTGAGGCGACGGTGAACAACGCTCTGAAGGGCTTTCCCGGAGGCGGTATTATCAATTCTTCGCGGGGCATAATCTATTCCTCGTCCGGGAGCGATTTTGCCTCAGCCGCCGGTGAAGCCGCGATGAGGCTGCGGGATGCGATAAACCGGGCGATGGATTAATGAAAATCAACAGTTCCATCAGGAAATAAACAATGTCGACCACAGAGATTGAAAAAATCTTCCGGGATTGCGGCGCGTTGATGACCGGTCATTTTCTGCTTTCCTCCGGACTGCACAGCGACCAATATCTGGAAAAATTCCGTGTCTTTGAAAGGCCTGAAATTCATTCCCGGCTTATTGAAGTTCTTCTCGGTAAATTCGAAGGATTAAAGATAGAAACAGTCTTAGGACCTGCGCTGGGCGGGGTGATAATGGCCGCCGAAGCCGCAAGACAGCTTGGAATCCGGGCGGTTTATGCGGAAAAAGAAGGAGGAAAGCTGACACTTCGGCGGGGATTCAAACTTGAGGCGGGGGAACGGGCGCTCATTCTGGACGATATCGTGACCACCGGCGGATCTGTAAAAGAGACCATCGCTATTGCCCAGGAGGCGGGAGCGGATATCGTCGGCGTCGGAGTCCTGGCAGACCGTTCAGGCGGTAGAGCGGACCTGGGGCTGCCGCATTTAGCCCTGCTAAACCTCGATTTGCCGGTCTATAATCCGGAGGAATGCCCCTTATGCGCCAAGGGACAGCAGATAACCAAACCGGGAAGCCGTAATCTATGAGACTGATTATCTTAGGCTCAGGCTCCGAAGGCAATTGCATCTATATCGGCGAGGGCGATTCCGGCATCCTTATCGACGCAGGGCTTTCCCGGCGCAGGATAGTCACTGGTCTGAAGGAATTCGGAGTGGCTCCCTCCGAAATCGACGCGGTATTCATCACCCACGAACACTCCGACCATTGCCGGGGCTTGCCGGTTTTGTGTAAATATGAGGATTACCCGGTTTACTCCGCGCCTGACACTATCAAAAGGCTCTTGAGAAACTGTCCCAAAGTTGGATTTCAGCCTTTACATTTTGAAAAAAGGATGAACCGGTTGTCGATTCGTACCATTCCCCTGCCCCACGACGCGGTTGAACCGTTGGGATTCATCGTCGAAAACGGCGACTGCCGGATGTTGATAGCCACCGATTTAGGATACATACCGGACAGATTATTAGAGGAAATTTCCCAATGCGACGCCGTAGTGCTGGAATCGAATCACGACGTGGATATGCTGTTAAATGGTTCCTACCCCGAAGATTTAAAACGGCGCATTCTGTCAAAATGGGGGCATCTTTCCAACGCGCAATGCTCCACTGCGTTGAAGCAAGCCTCCGGCGATAGACTCAAGCTGGTGGCGCTCGCTCACCTCAGCAAGGAGAACAACCACCCTCAACTGGCGCTGGAGGAATCACATCCAAGCCTGCCCAAAGGAGTGAAACTGGTGGCGGCGGAAAGATACACCCCCACAGGCCCCTTCGATTTGTGATTAATCCCCGTGGAGGAATAATGTCGGGATGGAGCCCATCCCGACTCCACAATTGATAGAACAGGATGCGGATAGCCTGAGTCACTATGATTCACTTTTCTAGGGAGTCGGGTTCGTCCCTGAACCCGACATCTGAAATAATCAGTTTTTGATAGCATGACAAATAAAATATTATAAATAAATCAATAGGATTAGTTACCATGAAAAAACTACTGCTCCTGCTCATCGCTCTATCCTTTATTACTGGGATTTCCTTAGCTAAAGATAAGGAAGTCGCTGTGATATCCACGAAATACGGCGACATCGTTTTTGAATTCTTCCCCAATAAAGCTCCCAACCACGTCAAAAACTTCCAGAAGCTGGCGCGGTCGGGATTCTACGACGGTAGCACATTCCACCGCGTTATTCCCAATTTTATGATTCAAGGCGGCGACCCCAACTCCAAGGATAATGACCGTTCCAATGACGGACGCGGAGGTCCGGGATACACTATCGACGCCGAATTCAACGATATCCATCACGACCGGGGCATCGTCTCGATGGCGCGTTCCAATCACCCTAATTCCGCCGGTTCTCAATTCTTCATTGTGGTTGCGGATTCCCGCTTTCTGGATAAACAGTACACGGTTTTCGGTAAGGTAATCGATGGGATGAAAGCAACGGATAAAATTGTCCACAGCCGCACCGGCGAACAAGACAATCCGATTGAGAGAATTGAAATGACAGTGAAAATAATGAACTACAGCGAATATATACAGCAGAAAAAAGCCCAAAAGAAGAAAGAACGGGAATAATAAGCTAATTCGCAGCATAATACAAACCTGTATAAAGTCATGGAGTGGTCGGATATTGAAAATTGATGAATTGCTGAAAGAAGAGCTGGTATTTCTCGATTTGGAAGCGTCGGATAAAATGGAAGTTATCGCTCTGCTGGCGGAACGGATGTCCAGCGATGCCGGAGTGGTCGACAGCAGCCTTTTCCAGGCTGATTTAGTCCAGAGGGAGAACAACATACCGACGGGGCTTGAGCACGGCTGCGCCATCCCTCATGCCCGGAGCCGCGGTGTTTCGCGACTGGTGCTGTGCTTCGCCCGGCTGAAAAATGGAGTGGATTTCGGGGCGCAGGACGGCAAACCCGCCAACCTGATATTCCAATTCGGTATCCCGCCGGACCAAATCTCAGTGTACTTGAAAATCCTGGCTAAGCTTTCCCGGCTATTGAAGAAATCCGATATAAGAGAATCACTAGACAAGGCTGAAACTCCGGCTGACATTATTAACGTATTCACCGGGAAGTGAGTTTGACGACTCTGTTGATGGTGGGTATCGCAGTCCTCGCCGGACTGTTCGCAGCCAAGGGGATGGAGAAAATCAGAATCCCCATGGTGGTGGGCTATATCATAGCCGGGGTAATAATCGGTGATTCCGGCTTCAAACTGGTCGATACTCAGAGCGCCGATATCATCGCCGATATCGCTTTAGGCTTCATCGGATTCGGCATTGGGTCTCAACTTCGCTACAGTGTATTGAAGCGTCTGGGGAAATCCATCATCAGCATCTCGCTGCTGGAAGCCTTCGGCGCATTCCTCCTGGTCGGAGTCGGCGTCACCCTCCTCACCGGGAAAGTCTATATGGGGCTGGTGTTCGGAGCGCTTGCTTCCGCCACGGCTCCGGCGGCGACGGTCGATGTGCTGGAGGAATACAAAAGCAAGGGGCCGGTAACTACCACCCTGCTGGCGGTGGTGGGAATCGACGATGGCATCTCGCTGCTCCTGTTCGGTTTCGGCATCTCCATCGCCCAATCCTTATTAGGCGGCGGAGGCACCTTGATGCAGGGATTGCTGCATCCGGCGCTCGATATCGGTGGTTCTATACTAGTGGGCGTCGCCGTTGGTTTCCTTTTCATCCGTATTTCGAAATGGATGGCTACCAAAACGGAAACCCTGATTCTCTCGGTCGGATTGGTGGTAATCACTTGCGGCGTCGCCCTTCAATTCGGCATTTCGCCCATAATGACCAATATGGCTGCGGGCATCACCGTCTGTAACGCCGTTCCCCTCCGACTCCGGCGCATCCAGGAAGCGATAACCGATTTCACCCCGCCCATTTATGTGCTCTTTTTCGTGCTGGTGGGAGCGCGGCTCAAGATAGGATTGCTGCCTCAGATGGGGCTGTTGGGATTACTCTACTTGATACTGCGGGCGGGAGGTAAATTCGGCGGGGCTTATTTGGGCGCGGCGATTTCGCAAGCGCCGAAGACTGTGCGGAGGTACTTAGGATTGGGGCTGTTTTCCCAAGCCGGGGTGGCGGTGGGACTATCCCTTGCAGCCGCCGATATGTTGAACACGCCTGAAACCAAGGGATTAGGCGATATGGTGATCAACATTATCGCCGCCACCACCTTTGTGGTGCAGATAATCGGTCCCCCCTGCACTAAAATCGCTATAGTGAAAGCCGGTGAGGTTCCCCCGGATAAACTGGAACGAGGCAAATTAAAAAGTATCGGGAAAGAGAAGGATTCCGGGTAATATCAGGATTAAACCTGATAGGGAGACGATTTACTCATATCCCATAGTATTCAATCATTCGAGGTTTTCGTTCATGGATTGTGAGAATATAAAGAAGATGTGGCTGATGGTAATAGTGGTGAATGAGGGACTGGTTCAGGACATCCTGAACGCGTTTTTGGAATTGGAGATTCAAGGCGCCACTATCGTAAACACTCAAGGTATGGGCCGCACACTGGCCTTCGAATTCCCGATTTTCGCTGGCTTTATGAACGAAATTCGGGACCGAAAACCCTACAATAAAACCATCTTCGCCGCTATCAGCGATATCGCTCTGGTAGATGAACTACAGAAGTTATTAAAGGAAATAGAGATAGATTTCACCCAGCCGGATACGGGAGTGATTTTCACAGTCCCCATAGTCAGAGCGGTAGGCACAAATTTCGATTTTACAGGAGAAACCGATTGAATTTGGATAAGGGGAGCTGGCGTTTCATAGTTTTGTTTATCTCGACCGGAGCCGGTTTTGGTTATTCCCCCATCGCCTCGGGCACAGTGGGAACATTCTTTCCGGGTATTCCGCTGTTCTTACTGTTATCGAAGCTGTTATCACCGGGATGGTACATTGTTTCATTAATTCCGGTTATCGCCGTTTCATTATATCTATGCGACGCCGCTGAAAAGGCGCTGGGCAAAAAAGACGCCAGCCCTATAGTCCTGGATGAGGTCTGCGGCTATATGGTGACGATGATTCTGATTCCGGTCAATTTCTACACGGTTATTGCGGGAGCCTTGATTTTCAGATTCTTCGATATCGTTAAGTTATTCCCCGCCAATTGGGCGCAGGATAAGCTTCCCGGAGGAGCGGGAGTGCTATTCGACGATGTATTCGCCGGAGTTTACGCAAACATCATTCTCAGGCTGGGAATTTTTTTATACGCCAAGGGAATTATCGATATACTGTGAACCGATTCGATGAATATAACTCACGTCCGCATTGTGAAAACCACAACTAACAGATGGATTTCGTGTCTATATAACAACTAAGCTAAAACAACGGGAAAATTTATGTTCACTTCACCTGAAGACGCGCTTCGCTTCATCGCTGACAATGAAGTGGAAATGGTCGATTTAACTTTTACCGATTTAGTGGGAAGGTGGCACCATATCACTCTCCCGGCCGCCACTTTCAACGAAAATATTTTTCAATCCGGCACCGCCTTCGATTCTTCCAGCGTCCCCGGATTCAAAACCGCGAATTCCAGCGATATGGCGCTGATTCCGGACCACACCACTGGGAGGCTGGACCCTTTTTGGGAAGCCAAAACGCTGGCATTCATTTGCGACGTTAAGGAAGCCGGTTCTTTGAATCCGTTCAAACTTTGCCCCCGAGGCGTTTTAAAGCGCGCCGAGGAATACCTGACTTCCTTGAAATTAGCCGACGGATGCTGGTTCAGTCCGGAGTATGAGTTCTATATTTTTGACCGGATTTTGGTAGAAAACAGTATTAATTGCGCTCGATACTATATCGATTCCGAAGAAGCGGGCTATGCTCTGAATTCCGAGGATAAAAATTGCTCAGGCAGTGTGATTCCCCACCAGGGCGGCTACCACGCAATGCCGCCCAACGATTCCCTGTACGACCTGCGCTCGGAAATCGTGAGATTAGCCGTAGCTGAAGGTGTCAAGGTCAAGTACCACCACCACGAGGTAGGAGCGGCGGGTCAGACTGAAATCGAGGTTTTGTTCGAAGAACCTCTGCTTGCCGCCGACCAGGGGATGTTGATTAAGTACTTCGCGCGGATGACGGCTAGGAAGCGCGGTAAGACCGTTACTTTTATGCCGAAACCACTTTACAACGCCGCCGGCAACGGAATGCACTACCATCAGTTCCTGCACCGGGACGGGAAATCCCTCTTCTATGAAAAGGGCGGCTACGGCAACCTTTCCCGCCTGGCGCTGCAATATACCGAGGGACTACTTCAGCACACTTCGGCAGTGATGGGCTTCACCGACGCCTCCACGAATTCCTACAAACGTCTGGTGCCCGGTTTTGAAGCGCCGACCAAGCTGTTTTACGGTTTGGCTAATCGCAGCGCCTGCATCAGGATACCCAAGTACGATGACAATGAGTATGTGAAGCGGATAGAATTCCGTCCCGGAGACGCCACCGGCAACATCTATCTTTCGATTGCAGCGCAGCTTGTCGCCGGATTGGACGGGATAAAGCGAAAAATTGAACCGATGAAGAGTGGATTTGGGCCCTTCGATATAGATATGAAAGAGCTCTCCCCAGAAGAGAAAAATAATATCAAGTCCGTCCCTGCTAGCCTGGAAGAAGCATTGAGCAGCCTGGACTCCGACCGAGAATTCTTGACTTCAACCGGCGTGTTTTCCGACCAGCTTATCGATCAATGGATTGACTACAAAATGAGGCACGAGGTTGAAAAACTCCGCGACCGGCCCCATCCTTATGAGATAGAATTGTATTACGATATTTAGGCTGGCAAGATTGATATATCAGGAAAACAACAGAATAAGTAATCTGAGGTCCGAAATATGCTGAAAATCGTCGAATGCGTCCCCAATATATCCGAAGGCCGCAATCCCGATATTTATAACACTGTGGCGGAGGCCTGCGAAACGGTGACAGGGGTGAAACTACTGGATGTGGACCCCGGCGCCGCCACCAACCGCACAGTGATAACCTTGGCGGGACCTCCCGAAGCCATCGCCGACGGCGCGTTCGAGCTTATCGCCAAAGCCAAAGAAATGATCGATATGCGTAACCATCGCGGCGAGCATCCCCGTATGGGCGCCACCGATGTCTGCCCCTTCGTCCCGGTGTCGGGGGTGACGATGGAGGACTGCGCGGAGATCGCCCGGGCTTTAGCCAAGCGCCTGGGTGAAGAGCTGAGTGTATGGGCTTACCTTTATGAATTCGCCGCCTCCAAGCCGGAATGGAGCAACCTGGCTGAAGTGCGCAAGGGGGAATATGAAGCCCTGGAGGGGCGCGTTGGCGATCCCAAATGGAAACCCGATTTCGGACCTGAGGAATTCAATCCCAAGTTCGGCGCGATAGCGGTAGGTGCGCGGAAATTCTTAGTCGCCTACAATATCAATATGAACTCCAATAATCTCAAAATGGCGCGGGACATCGCTTTCAACATCCGCGAAAAGGGACGCTCCCAGCGGGTATCTTACCCCGATGGGGAAATAGTCCGCCACCCTAACGGCAAGCCGGTGAAAATCCCCGGACTGTTCACCAATTGCAAGGGCGGCGCCTGGATTATCCCGGAATACGGGCGGGCGCAGATAACGATGAACCTCACCGATATTGATGAAACCCCCATCCACAAGGTCTTCGATGTGGTGGAAAAGCAGGCTTTCGAGCGGGGAATGCGGGTTACCGGCAGTGAGATTGTGGGGCTGGTGCCCCTGCAGGCGATGCTGGAGGCGGGCAGGCACTATTTAAAGCGGCAGGGCTTGACCACCGCGGTGAGCGAGTCTGAGATAGTGGAATCCGCCATCCTTTCGCTGGGGTTGCGTGATGTATCCGAATTTAATCCTGACGATAAGATTGTGGAATACCGCTTCAAGCGGGAGGAATCGCTGGCGAAGATGAAGGTGGAGGAATTCGCCGACACATTGGCTTCCGACGCCCCGGCGCCGGGCGGGGGTTCCACTGCGGCGCTGTGCGGAGCGCTGGCGGCGGCGCTGGCGGCGATGGTGTCCAACCTCACGCACGGTAAAAAGGAATACCCGGACGTATGGGATGAAATGGAAGAGGTTGGTGTGAAGGGGCAGCACCTGAAGGAATGGTTCCTGAACGCTATCGACCGCGACACCGACGCTTTCAATGCGGTGATGGACACGATGAGGATGCCCAAGAAAACCGATGCGCAGAAAGCCGCCCGCAAAACTTCCATGGATAACGCCAACAAGGAAGCCACCAAGGTCCCGATGGAGATGTTGGAACAGACGCTGGAGGTTATCCCCCTGCTGAAAGCTGTCGCCGAGCGGGGCAATCCCAACAGCGTTTCCGACGCTGGTGTGGGAGCGCACTGCCTGCTGTCTTGCGCCGAAGGGGCGGCTTTGAATGTGATAATCAACCTGCCGGGCATCGAGGACGAGGATTTCAGGAATGAATACAAAGATAAGCTGAAGAAGGTGTTGGATGAAATCAGACCATTGTGCAGGGAGGTCATTGAGATTGTAGAAAAGAAACTGGGCGAATCTGAATAATAATAGGAATTCAGCGTTTTGAAATAGCAGAAACAAAGTCATTCCGGCGAAGCCGGAATCCTTCCGGAAAAGAAGGATTCTTGTTTTCTTCGCTGTAAGAATGACGTTTCAATATTTTCGCTTATTAATGGGGGCGAATAATAGTGTGCATTATCAATGAGAGAAATAGTTATTTT
>CAYQZD010000129.1:4904-10156 GCA_964421875.1 uncultured bacterium | reverse complement strand
AAATATTTCTAAAGAAAACCGATTTGGGCAACACGCCCTTCAAGAATGACTATAATTGTTAATTAAAATCTTATATTCACAGCGAATTAAACGGATTAAACGAATTTAAGAAAGGTATATTTATAATTTATATGAATATAGATTTGTGTAAGTTTGCACAACTTCATATCAGTAAAGCGTTATAACCGACATTTGAATCAATCGTAACACTATAGTTATATGAAGTTGCAGTCAGGGTAGTCATTCCGGCGCAGCCGGAATCCCTCTGGAAAAGAAGGATCAGCCGAACGGCTGATGACGATTGCGCTTCATATCAGTAAAGTGTTACAATTAATCATTTCCATATAGCGCAACGCTTTATATTGTTACTAAAATTTCCACAAATATCGGTAATTTTTCAATGTTAAATAAATACGAAACAAAATTAAATGAATTCAAGATGGGAGCTGAATGAGAATGTAGACCTGGAAGCGAAACAGCAGATAACCAGCGAACTGAATCTGCCGGACGTCGTCGCTCACATTCTGGTTAAGCGGGGGATTTCAAACCCCCAGAAAATCAGAGAGTTTTTCAAATCGGGCCCGGAGCAGTTACACGACCCCTTCCTTTTGAAGGGGATGGACCAGGCGGTAGATCGAATCATCGAAGCTTTGACGGAGAAACAACGAATCTTCATCTACGGCGATTACGACGTGGACGGCATTACTTCAGTTGCGCTGCTGTATCTCTTTCTAAAGGACATGGGGGGCGTGGTCAGGTACTACATTCCCGACAGGCAAAACGAAGGCTACGGCATTTCGCTGGCCGGAGTTGAGGAAGCCATCAAGTGGAAGGCGAACCTCATCATTTCCGTGGACTGCGGCGTCACTTCCGTTGAGGAGGTGAAGGCTGCCAAAGAAGCCGGAATCGACATCATCATCTCCGACCATCACGAGCCGGGCGAGATTCTGCCCGGGGCGCTGGCGGTTATCGACCCCAAGCGCCCCGACTGCAATTATCCCTTCCCTGAACTCGCCGGGGTGGGAGTCGCCTATAAACTGGCGCAGGGCGTCAGCACCAGCTGGGGGCTGAAGCCTGAGACTCATGAACGCTACATCGAACTGGTCGCTATCGGCTCCGCCGCCGATATCGTTCCCCTCATCGATGAAAACCGGGTTTTTGTCCAACTCGGACTGCTCAAACTTAACGCCGACGGGGGAGTGGGAATCTCCGCCCTCATCAAGGTCGCCGGACTGAAGAAAACGTGTATTTCGGTGGGCCAAATCGTCTATGGGCTCGCCCCCAGAATAAACGCTGTGGGCAGGCTGGGAAGCGCCGAAATAGCGGTGGAACTGCTTACGACCCAGGACCAGTCAGAAGCGCACCGTATCGCCCTCACCCTGGAAGAGGAGAACCGGCGGCGGAAGTATATCGATTCCAAAACACTGGAAGAAGCCAAGGTCAAAATAAGCGATGAATTCAATCCTGACACCGACCGCGCTATCGTTCTGGCTAAACAGGACTGGCACGCCGGCGTCATCGGAATTGTCGCCTCCCGCATCATCGAAAATTGTTACCGCCCCACGGTAATGATTACCATCGAGGAAGGCGTCGGCAAGGGATCCGCCCGATCCATCCCCGGTTTCGATATTCACTCCGCGCTCAGGGAATGCTCAGACCTGCTGCTGCAATTCGGAGGCCATAAATACGCCGCCGGACTCACTATCGTTGAGAACAACATCCCCGAATTCACCCGTCGTTTCAAGGAGGTGGCGGCGAAAATGATATCCGACGACGACCTGATTCCAAAATACGAAATCGACGCCGATATCTCCCTCGAGCAAATCACGCCGGATTTAATCAAGTATCTCGACTACTTCGCCCCCTTCGGACCCAAAAATCCCAAACCCCTCTTCGTCTCCCACGATCTGAACGTGGTCTACCCCAAGTTAGTGGGATCTCACTGCCAGCATCTGCGTTTTCGAGTGAGGCAGGAGGGGCATGAATTCGACGCCATAGCCTTCAATTTAGGGGATAAGTACCCGCTGTTGGCTAAAAAAGGCGGGCGGCTCGACTTGATTTACCATATCGAGCGGAACGAATGGATGAACCGGGTGAACACACAGCTCCAGGTCAAAGACCTGAAATAGGGAATCACAGGGCGATGGACAGTGATTCGAAGGTGAATCGGTCGATATTCGACGCGGAGACGCTGGCGGAACTGGAAAAATGCGCCGCCTGCGGAGTGTGCCACAGCGTATGCCCGGTTTATAACCTCACCGGCGATGATACTCTATCCGCCAGAGGCAAAATCCATATCCTCAAGGCTCTGGCTGCGGGCGAATTGGATTTCAGCAAGGTCGGTAGCGGGATTTTCGACCGCTGCCTGATGTGTTACGCCTGCGCCACCGCCTGCCCCTCAGGGGTCAGGACCGACCGGATTTGGCTTCAAGCGCGGGATTGGTTCTCCCGTTACGCGGGTTCCGGGATTAAGGGACCGGTATTAAGGGCGGTTTCCCGGGGTGAATCCCTCAACCGCCTGATGCGCTGGGGAAAAACCGCTCGAAATGCTGCGCCAGGTCTGTTTAAATCCGGCGATGGAAAATTCAGGCCCAGCCTCCAGGATAAGTTTCTCATAGACTTGCTCCCTGAAATAATCCCCGCTAAGGGTGAGAAAAAACTGCGCGCCGGATACTTCATCGGCTGCGTCTCCAACTTCTTCTTAGGGGAAATCGGGCTGGCGGCGATTGAAGTCCTCGCCGCGCTGGGCTGCGAAGTGGTGATTCCCAAAGCCCAAGTCTGCTGCGGCGCCCCCGCCTTCAACAACGGGGAACCGGAAGCGGCTAAGGGCTTGGCGCGGCAAAACGTTCAAGCGTTCCTGCAGACAGAAGTGGACATCATCACCTCCGCCGACGCCACCTGCGGCGGCAGTTTCACCCACGAATACAACCAGCTCATCGGCGGCGAACCGGACTACGAAGAATTTTCCGGCAAATACCGGGAAATCCACGGCTTGATACTGGAACTGGGCTTGCCAGAAAAGATGAAGGAAATCCCGGCGAAGGTTACTTATCACGACTCTTGCCATCTACGGCACACACAAGGCGTGCGGGAAGCGCCCAGGAAAATCCTGCAAGCCCTGCCGGGGATTGATTTCCGGGAAATGACCGATTCTGAACTATGCTGCGGTTTCGGAGGCTCCTTTTCGCTGTTTCACGGCGGCGATTCGACCCAAATTTCAACCGAAAAGCTGGAAAACGCCGCCGCTTCCGGCGCCGATGAGTTAGCCGCAGGCTCGCCGGGATGCGTTTTGAAACTGAAGGAAGAAGCGCAGGCGAAAAAGATTCCGATTAAGGTTAAACATACGCTGGAATTCGTGGCGGAAAGGCTTTGCAACACCCCCGTTAAGTCAGGTCTTTAGCGAAGCGGAGACCTGACTTGATAACTGGCAAACTTGTTAACTTGCCGACTTGTAAACTTTATACCGACTTGAAGACTATTTATAATAAAAATACATAACGGAGTTTCGATGCTTCAAACCGATATGCACCTCACCGATGAACAAATGATGCTGCGGGATATGGTGCGCGATTTCGCGGAAAAGGAAATCCGCCCCATCGCGGCGGAAATCGACCAGAATTCGGAATTTCCCCACGCCACCATTAAGAAAATGGGGGAACTGGGACTCCTCGGCATACCCTTCCCCGAAAAATACGGCGGCGCGGGGATGGATAATTTAAGCTATATCATCGCTGTCGAAGAAATTTCCCGCGTCTGCGGCTCACACGGTATCACCCTCGCCGCCCACATCTCCCTCGGTAGCTACCCCATCTACCTCTTCGGCAACGAAGAACAAAAGCGGGAATACCTGACGCCTTTAGCCAGCGGCCAAGCCCTGGGCTCCTTCGGACTCACCGAACCCAACGCCGGCTCCGACGCCGGCGGCACGCAAACCACCGCCGTCCTCGACGGCAATGAATGGGTCATCAACGGCACTAAGAACTTCATCACCAACGCCGCCTATTGCAAAACCGCGGTCTTCACGGCGGTCACCGGGAAAAAAGATGATGGGCGCAAGCGTATCAGCTCCTTCATCGTGGAGCGGGATACCGCCGGTTTTTCCATTGGCAAAAAAGAGGATAAACTGGGCTTGCGCGCTTCCAGCACCGCGGAACTGCAGTTTCAAGACTGCCGCATCCCCAAAGAAAACCTGTTGGGCGACGAAGGCGCCGGTTTCCGCCAGTTCCTCACCATTCTGGACGGGGGAAGGATATCCATCGGCTCGATGGCGCTGGGCATCGCGCAGGGCGCTTACGAAGAGGCGGTGAAATACGCCAAAGAGCGGGAGCAATTCGGCAGACCCATCGCTAAATTCCAGGCGATGCAGTTCAAAATCGCCGATATGGCAACCGAAATCGAAGCCGCCCGCCACCTCTGCTACCACGCCGCCCGCCTTGAGGACGAAGGCAAAGACTTCGCCGCCCAGTCGGCGATGGCGAAACTCTACGCCTCCGAAGTGGCGATGCGCGTTACCTACAACGCCATCCAGATACACGGCGGCTACGGCTTCATTATGGATTTCCCGGTGGAGCGGATGTACCGCGACGCCAAGCTCTGCACCATCGGCGAAGGAACCTCCGAGATTCAAAGACTGGTGATTGCCAGGGATGTATTAGGAGTGAGATAATGTAGGGCGGATTCTTGATCCGCCATTGTTCAAATCACGAAAACGCAAAAGTGGGAATTTTTAGAATCGCTGATTAATACTGATGTCCGCTGATAACGCTGATAAAAAAACATCGTTTTACCATAATGACACTTGTCATTCTGGCTGCGAAGCGAGCCGGAATCTCCTTCTTTCACAAAGGGATTACAGCCGCCAGGCTGTCCGTGAATGTCGCCTACTTGTCATTCCCGCGAAAACGGGAATCCAGAAAACATAAATAATCAATAGGTTATAATATTAAATTCTCGTAGGGTGGGTTTTAACCCACCAAATTTTAAAACACTGAAGACACAGAAAAATCAGCGCTATCAGTATTTATCATTGAAAATCAGCGATTCGGAGTTTTTCGAAACGCTGATGACCGTAGATGTCCGCTGATGACACAGATAATAAAAGAAGCAATTCGTGTTGATTCGTGTCCATTAGTGGTTAAATGATTCTTCGTAGGGTGGGCTTTAATCCACCAATTTTCGAATCATAAAAAAAGCTCTTGTAGGGTGGGTTTTAACCCACCAAATCTCCCGAATCACGGAAAACACAGAAGACA
>CAYQZD010000129.1:0-4804 GCA_964421875.1 uncultured bacterium | reverse complement strand
GTAGGGTGGGTTTTAACCCACCAAATCTCCCGAATCACGGAAAACACAGAAGACACAGAAAAATCAGCGCTATCAGTATTTATCATTGAAAATCAGCGATTCGGAGTTTTTCGAAACGCTGATGACCGTAGATGTCCGCTGATGACACAGATAATAAAAGAAGCAATTCGTGTTGATTCGTGTCCATTAGTGGTTAAATGATTCTTCGTAGGGTGGGTTTTAACCCACCAAATCTCCCGAATCACGGAAAACACAGAAGACACAGAAAAATCAGCGCAATCAGTATTTATCATTGAAAATCAGCGATTCGGAGTTTTTCGAAACGCTAATGACACTAAAAAACAAGAGAATTCGTGATAATTCGTGTCCATTCGTGGCTAAATATTTCTAATAACACATATTTACATAATTCTCAATTCTTAATTCTCAATTAAACATGCACTTCGGAAACTTCCAACTTAACCTCATCGACGACGGCTTGTTCCGCCTGGACGGAGGGGCGATGTACGGCGTGGTGCCTAAAAACCTCTGGTCGCGGCACGAAGAGTCTGACGAACAGAACCGCATCCTGATGTCCTGCAATCCCCTGCTCATCCGCGCCGGAAAGGAAATCGCGCTGGTGGACACCGGAACCGGCGAAAAGGAAACGGATAAATTCAATAAGATATACGCCATCGATATGCCGCGCGGCTTAATCCCCGGCTTGAAAGCGCTGGGAGTGGAGCCCGAGAATGTCACGCGCGTGATTAACACCCACCTCCACTTCGACCACTGCGGCGGGAACACTATGTACGACGAAACGGGGAACCTTGTCCCCGTCTTCCCTAATGCGCAGCACTGCATCAACCGCCTGGAGTGGGAGGACGCGATGGACCCCAATTCCCGTTCCAAGGCGTCGTATCTGAAGGATAACCTCTCCCCCATCGAACAAGCGGGACTACTCCGGCTGACCGAGGGCGACAGCGAAATAATCCCCGGCGTCAGCGTAAGGGTTACCGGCGGACACACCCGCGGCCACCAGATAATCTATATCCGCTCCGGCGACAAAACCGCAGTCTATCTGGCGGACACCATCCCCTTGACCGCCCAAATCCGCGCCAACTGGGTGATGAGCTACGACCTCTACCCCGTGGACACGGTGGATTTCAAGGAGAGCTTCCTCCAGGAAGCCTTCGCCGGGGAATACCTGCTGCTGTTCGAACACTCCCCGCGCCTTAAAGCTGGCTACCTGCGTAAAGACGACAAAGGCAGGTTCGCCCTGGAGAAAGCGGAGATATAATAACTATCTGCAACACCTGCGTTTCTGCAGGCCAACAACTCTCGGATAACAATAGGAGGATAGTCCAATGATTGGACTGAACACTGTAAAGCGCGTTTTCGTTATCGCTGGATTCACTGCCTTCGCGCTCCTGAACGGATGCTCCAAATCCGGCAAAGAGAGCGAGAGCCAGATGCAGCAGAGGATTGAAATCGAGCAGTCGCTGGCTGAACTGGCGGAAATCTTCATGCAGTACGAAGAGATGACCGATGAAGATATTCACACCCTCATCATCGATTATTTGCGCGGTAACGATCCGGTCTTCGGCTCCGCTTTCGCCACCGCCCCCCTGCCTGATAATCCTGAAATCGTTCAGGTTTTCTACAATTACAAGGAGGGCGATGAATTTCCCGCCAGGGACAACACCAACTACAACTTCATCAAATCCCTGCACGCAGACTGGTACAGCAAACCCTATGATGAAAAAAGAGCGGTCTGGAGCAAACCTTACAACGATGTGGACGGAGCCGGAGCGGAAATCCGGATGCGCACTTACTCCCTGCCGGTGTTCGACGACGATGGGGAATTGTGGTTTATGGTGACAGCTGATGTCCTGGTCGAATAGCTCTAATCAGGCCGGTTAATAGTTAACATCGCTGTTATTGTCATTCTGAGCCCGCCGTAGGCGGAGCGAAGAATCTCTTCACAAAATTAAACTGGAAGACACAAGAAGACTCTTTACCTGATTAACTGTGATTCTTCGACTTGTAGTCTTGCCGACTTGTAAACTTTTGGACTTATTTTTATAAATCACAAATAAATCACTGGGAGTTCATCCTATGAAACACGGACGAGAAGTCGTCATAGTCTCCGCCGCCCGCACCCCGGTGGGCGCGTTTATGGGTTCTCTTTCCGCCGTCCCTGCCCCCCGGCTGGGAGCTATCGCCATTAAAGCCGCGGTGGAAAGAGCCGGCATCGATACCGATAAAATCGACGAATGCATCATGGGCTGCGTCCTGCAAGGCGGACTGGGACAAGCCGCCGCCCGCCAGGCGATGCGCTATGCCGGCCTGCCCGACAAAGTCCAAGCGATGACCATCCACAAGGTCTGCGGCTCCGGGCTGAAATCGGTGATGCTGGCGGCGCAGGCCATAGCCCTGGAGGACGCGGATATCGTCGTCGCCGGAGGGATGGAAAATATGTCCCTCGCTCCCTATTACCTGCATAAAGCCCGCACCGGCTACCACATGGGGGACGGCAAAGTGGTGGACGGAATGATTTTCGACGGGCTCTGGGACCCCTACGACGATATGCATATGGGCAACTGCGGCGAAATCTGTGCCGAAAAATACAACATCACCCGCGAAGAACAGGACGCCTACGCCGCCCAATCCTACACCCGCGCCCAGAAAGCGATAGCTGACGGGCTCTTCAAACCGGAAATCGTCCCCGTGGAAATTCCGCAGCGTAAAGGCGATCCGGTGGTGGTGTCAGATGATGAGGAACCGCCCAAGGGCAAGCCCGACAAATTTGCCCGGCTCCGCCCCGCTTTTAAAAAAGACGGCACAGTGACCGCCGCCAACGCCTCCTCCATCAACGACGGCGCTGCCGCCCTGGTGGTGATGGCCGCGGATACAGCGAAAGCTATGGGCCTCAAACCGCTGGCTAAGATAATCGGCCAGGCCTCCTTCGCCCAGGAGCCGGTATGGTTCACCACCGCCCCCGCCGGAGCCATTAAAAAAGTCCTGGCGAAAACCGGCTTTACGACCAGTGACATCGACCTCTGGGAAATCAACGAAGCCTTCAGCGTGGTCTCCATCATCAATAACCGCCTGCTAGAGCTCGATCCCGCCAAGGTGAACATCCGCGGCGGCGCAGTAGCGCTCGGCCACCCCATCGGCGCCAGCGGCGCGCGCATCCTAACCACCCTGCTCTACGCCCTGAAGGACACTGGCGCTAAACGGGGCTGCGCCTCACTCTGCATCGGAGGCGGCGAAGCCTCGGCGATGATAGTAGAATGTTAATTATGAGGCACCGTCCATCAGACTAGTTTCTTTAGAAAAACCAATCGGTGAGGGAGCCTATTTAGCGCAGAATATCTATTCGCATTGCGACGGCTCCATTCTCCTGACACGCGGCGTCAAGCTGGACCCATATTACCGCAGGCGCCTGCTGGAATTGGGTTACAAACATGTTTACGTGGTGGACAAATACACCCAGGATCTTCAGCCAGCGGAATTGATTGGCACAAACCTGCGGAACGAAGCTAACGCCATCGTCTTTGAACTGCTCAACAACCAGGAACTGGTCTCAGACAACGATAAAATGGACGAGCTGCGCACCATCGCCCGCGATATGGTGCACGAAATTGTGTCGCACGGACACAAGTTCACTGTCGACCTCACCGAAATCAGAACTTTCGAGAATTACGTTTACCTCCATTCCGTAAATGTCGCGGCTCTTGGTGTGCTCTTAGGCCGGGATCTGAAGTTGAAAAAGACTGAAATGGAGGATTTTGCGGTGGGGGCGCTGCTTCACGACATCGGAAAAGTGCACGTCCCCTATGGAATCCTAGCCAAAAACGGGCCCCTGGAAGAAGATGAATTCTCTGTGATGAAACGCCACACCCGGGAAGGATTCGAACTGCTATGTGAAAACACGTTGATTAAACCCCGTTCCCAGGCTATGGCGCTCAATCATCACGAAGCCTTCGACGGTTCAGGATACCCCCTGGGAATCAAAGGCAAAAACATCCACATCTTCTCCCGCATAGCGCGGGTCTGCGATGTCTTCGACGCCTTAACTTCAGACCGGCCCTACAAGGGAAGGTGGACCTTCGCCGAAACGGTCGAATATATGTCCAATACAGTAAGAAATAAATTCGACGAGGCTATACTGAAATTATTTATGCGTAGAGTCCCGCCTTATAACGTAGGATCTATGGTCAAACTATCCACCGGCGAAGAAACCTTGGTGACGGAGAACAACTTCCGCGATTTAAAACGACCGACTGTAAGAATACTGAAAGATGCAAAAGGAAAAGAAATCCCGCCGGCGCATAGAGAAGAAATCGACCTCGCAGCCGCGCCGGCGATAGAAATTACCGCCACACTGAATAACGATTAAAGATGATTCGTAATAATTATAACATTCGCAACAAATTACCGATTTGAAGCGCAAGTGTCATTCTGGCCGCGAAGCGAGCCAGAATCCATCTTTAAGGAAGGATTCCGGCCGCGCAGGAATGACTTCTTATTTGCAGCTTAATAAAGCTAAAATTTTACTAATATCCAAATACTCCTATCGTCTTGTATTGTAGGGGTTTAATATATTAAATCCCTACGAGAAAAGCATTATTATGATATATGATCAGAATAAACTTTATGATATTAGATCAACAAATCAAAATGGAGAGTTTAAATTTGAACAAGTTAAAATAGATAGTATTACTGTAAAAACGTATCGTATGGGATATGTAAATGCCAATGCGGGTCCATTAACAATCCCTAATAATGATACTCTTTTATTAAATTTTGCAGTTGAAAT
>CAYQZD010000128.1:0-10256 GCA_964421875.1 uncultured bacterium | reverse complement strand
GGCGCTTGGGTTTATTAGAGGTATCTTCGGTCATTATAAATATCGAATGATAAGTGATTAGGTTAAGCGGAAGAATCGACTTAAGATTGAATAGCGGTTACACAACCGGCTTTCTCAATCTAACATTAAATGTTTTTAAAATCAAATCTTATAGAAAACCTTCGTTCGATGGATTCTTTTCACGAATCACCGCGCCCGGAATAATTATTATTCAAAGCTCGCATAAAAAATACTAATCTATTATTTAACTGTTGAAATTTGATTTTTATGTAAAAGAAATTTATATTTAACACTTGTTCATTTATGAGTGTTCAATCAGAAAATCCCTCATTCTAGGGTCTTTTTCGCGGCCTCGCGCCCCTGATGATGAAAATATCAAGCGCGGCGGCTGCTAATCAGAATATTTAGGCGGGTTAGGAACCCGCATTACAAATTCACTGACTGCTATTTTCAATCTAAAGGTTAGATATGAAGCGTCGTAAAACTTTCAGGACTATTCTTATATTGTTCTTCGTAATCCTCGCTCTCTATTATATCTATCCCAGTTTCGTGCTGAATTCAGTGGAGGAGGAAGAACGGAACAAGATAGAAACTCTATCTGAATTGACAGGGATGCCCGCCGCGGATATTTATATGAAGATTTATAATGAAGATGTGGATATGATGGCGGAATTTTCCGATTTGGGTGTATCCGGCGATACCCTGGAGCGGGCGGAGAAGACGACGAAGGAGTTGCGCGACGACTTGAACGAGAAGCTGGTCGATTACCGGGGTCGTTCCATCAAGTTGGGGTTGGATTTGCAGGGGGGGATGCACATAGTGCTTGAGGTGGATATGGTGCGCCTTTTGGACAATATCGCCCGGCAAAAGGACGAGCAATATTATCGTGTGGTTGAGGAGATAGATTCGGTGATGGCGGGCGGCGACCAGGATTTCTACGATGTGATTGTAGCGGTTTTTCAGAGGAATAATGTTCCATTGAATCGGTATTTCGGTGATTTACGGAGCACCGAAGGTGAAATAATCCGTTTGATTAAAACGGAGGCGAAGGATGCGGTGGACCGCTTGATGGTTAAGCTTACCAATCGTGTGGACCGTTTCGGCGTTTCCGAACCTACCATTCAGAAGCAGGGGGCTCGGAGGATTGTGGTGGAGCTGCCCGGGGTGCAGGACCCTGCCCGCGCCCGGAATTTAATCAGGCAGACCGCGCTTTTGGAGTTCAAATTATTGGCGGACCCTGAAAAAACCCAAAAAGTACTTTCCAGCATCGACCGATTCCTGAAGCGTGAAAATGCTCTTAAGGGTGAATTGGCTCTGGGGGATTCGGCGGCTATCGATTCTATCTTGGCTCTGGCTGAGGAGGATACCGTTGCTGAAGTTGAAGCCGACACCACCGCACCTGCGCCTAAAGAGAGCCAGGACGAAGTGGTCAGTGTGCAGGAATTGTTTGGTGAGGAAGCTTCGGTTTCAGGGGAGGACACATCGATTATGGTGGACCGGGATTTGATGGGTGAGCATCCGTTCTTTTCACTGCTTCGCCAGATGGAGTATGATATCGGTGTGCCGGAACAGAACCGCACCATAGTCAACCGAATAATTCACCGCCGTGAAGTGAGGGCGTTAATCCCTTCTGATTACGAGTTTCTGTGGTCGCGGTCGTCGGAGGTTTCTCCCGCGGATGGGAACAGCTATTACCGGCTGTATTTATTAACGCGGGAAGCTGAAGTCACGGGGGCGATGCTGACCAGGGCGCAGATTCAAATTGGCGGCGGCGATTCTCCGGGGACCACGGGGCAACCGGTGGTAAGTTTTGAAATGAACCGTCAGGGGGCGAGGATATTTTCCCGTGTTACGGGCGCCAATGAGGGCAAACTCTTGGCGATTGTGCTGGACGAGAAGGTTTTCAGCGCGCCTCGTATCAAGTCCAAGATTCCCAATGGCCAGGGTATAATCGAAGGGCAATTCACTATGGAAGACGCCCAGGACCTGGCAAACGTGCTGGAAGTGGGGGCGCTGCCCGCGCCGGTTCAGATTATCGAAGAGCGGACAGTGGGACCCTCGCTGGGGCATGATTCCATCACTCAAGGTACGACCAGCGCCGCGGTAGGTCTTATTTTTGTGATATTGTTTATGCTCTGGTATTACCGGCTGGGAGGCGTGATATCGGACATCGCTTTGGCGCTGAATATGCTGTTTGTGATGGCGGTTTTAGCGGGTTTCCAGGGGACGCTGACACTGCCGGGAATCGCGGGGATTATTCTCACCATCGGTATGGCGGTGGACGCCAACGTGCTGATATTCGAGCGCATCAGGGAGGAGATAAGAACGGGTAAGACGGTCAAGGCTTCGATAGACGCCGGTTACAGCCGGGCGATTGTGACTATTCTCGATGCGAATATAACAACCTTGATTGCGGCGGTGGTGCTGTATCAGTTCGGCACTGGGCCTATCAAGGGTTTTGCATTGACGCTGATGATTGGCATCATCGCTTCGATGTTCACCGCGATTGTGGTCACCAGGGCGGTTTTCGATTGGATAACGGGGAAGTATGATTTGAAGACGTTGAAGATATAAACATACTGTATTCAAATGAATCGGCATGATTTTCAGAAGCTGGCGATAATCAGACTTGAAGAAGCTGAAGCCTTGTTGAAACAGGATTGTTATTCCGGCGCTTACTATTTAGCGGGATATGTTGTTGAGTGTGGTTTAAAGGCTTGTATTGCGAGACGGACAAGAGAATTTGATTTTCCACCGGAGAAAAAGACTTATGACAAGGTTTACTCGCATATGATTAGTAGCCTTTTAGATGTTTCTGATTTGAAACAAATATTAGAGAATAAAGCAAAGGATGATAAAGATTTTGAAGAAAATTGGACAATTATCAAAGACTGGAAAGTCGAGAAAAGATACGAACTGATTGGACAAAAGGATGCTGAAGATTTAGTTAATGCTATTAAGGATCCAAAACATGGAGTGCTGGAATGGTTAAAAGAACACTGGTAGATGAGGATATAAAGGCGGGCAATAAACTGATTGAAGCGCTGGATTCAGCAGAATTTGCAGTGGATGCTGCAATGTGGTATTATTTTGATGAATCCGAATTATGGCGGTTAGTAATTGCCACTCCTCTAAAAAATGAAAAAGGGCCCAAAGCGGCGTATAGAGAAATTCAGCGTATCTTAGATGAATCGGGATTATCTTCCCAAATTTCGTTAATCGATATTACATTGTTCAGCCCTAACGATGAAATAATCAGAGATATAAGAAGCGCTGTCAATATAAGGAGCGCCGAAGGCGTGAGGTTCAGCCGCAGCGTTTTAGGACGATCTTACATTGACGATGCGTTGATTTATGTTTCAGGTTCCACATTGACTCATAGTTCCAGTTCGACATAGAGACGTTATGACCGGGGAGGAATCATTCAACTGGTTCCGGCTCTTTTCCACACCGGGGTTGGGACCTGCGCGGATACACCGGATTCACGCCCGCGCTAAGGCCGGGGGGATTTCAGTCGCTGAGTTGTTTAAACTCAATAAAGCCGAGGTCGAAAAATTGCTCAGTCCCGGGGGGGCTGAGATTTATTATATGCTCAGGGAGGTGGACGAGTCCGAGCTTAGGGAGCGTTATACCGGTTTGACGGAGCAGGGGGTCGAAGTCATTCACCCTGAGCACGAGCTTTATCCTCAGCGTTTATTGCTTTTATATATGGACAGCGCGCCTTCCTTGTTGTTTGCTCGGGGAGCGCTGGAATTGCTGCGGCATCCGCCCTTGGCGGCGGTAGTGGGGGCTCGCGACGCCGACAGTGGCGCTTTGGAGGCTGCGGGTGATATCGCCAAAGCGGTGGTGATGGAAGGATTAACCGTAGTTTCTGGTTTCGCGCGGGGGATTGACACCGCGGCGCATATTGGCGCTCTGGAGGCGGGAGGTTATACGGTGATGGTTTTGAGCTGCGGATTGGAGAAGGCGCAGTATCGGGGGAATCTGGCGGATTACCTGGATTTGGAACGATGCTTGTTCCTTTCGCAGTTTCATCCCGATGAAGGCTGGAAAAATTCCTATGGGATAATCCGCAATCACCTGATTGTGGGATTGAGCAGGGCGGTGATTGTGGTGGAGGCTGAGTCGGGCAGCGGTTCGATTCAAACGGGACACGCTGCATTGAAAGCCGGAGTTCCGCTGCTGGTTTTTTCCGGAAATGCTTTGGACCGGATTCCGGAGGGGAACACAGAACTTATCGCCGGAGGGGGGATTGAGTTCAGCGCCGTTTCCGAGATAGGCGAACGGTTGAAGCTGATAAAAGAGTCCGATGAAAGCGCAGTTAGACGGCGCAGCGACAAAAGACAGAACGAATTAGACATTAACCGTCATTAGATGGATTTTATTCGCGAATCACCGCGCTCCAAAGAATGAGAATTATCGGCTCCCGTATTGGCTTTACTTTAGTTTTTCAGGATATCCATACAACAATATCAATCAAATCTACACACAGATGCAGTTTTTTCGAGAGACACATTTCAACTTTCAGGGCAAGCGGAGGACGGCGTTTATAATTTCAGTCGCTCTGATTGTAATCGGAATATTATCCCTGGTTTTCCACGGCGGGCCGAGGTATTCGATCGATTTTCTGGGTGGTGTGTCCATCCGCGTAAAATTTGAGCAGGCGGTTTCCGAAAGCGAAGTCAGGGGAGCTTTAGCCGGCGTGGGGCTTGGTTCAAGCGAAGTGAAGACTATCCGGGAGATGGGGGAGACTCCTGAAATTTTAATCAGGGTAATAGAAGAGAGCGTCGATTCCGATGTTCAGGAAACGGTCAAAAAGGCTTTTAACGAGTATTTTCAGGGCAATCGTTACGACATACGCTCTGTGGACCGGGTAGGGCCGAAAATCGGCGCGGAACTGCGAACCGCCGCCATTCTCGCAGTTTTGATAACATTGCTGCTGATTCTGATTTATCTGTCATGGCGCTTTGAATTTCGTTTCGGAGTGGGCGCAGTGGCGGCGCTGTTTCACGATGTTTTAATCACGCTGGGGATTTTCTCCTTGTTGGATCTTGAGATATCGCTGGCGATTGTGGCGGCGTTTCTCACCATTGTAGGTTATTCCCTGAATGATACTATTGTGGTTTTCGACCGCATTCGGGAGAATCTGAAAAAACACTCCTCCAAGACCCTTGAAGGGATAATCAACCTGTCCATCAACGAGACTTTGTCCCGCACCGTCATCACTTCCGGGACCACGATTCTGGTGGTTTTATGCCTTTTAATCCTTGGAGGGCAGGTGATTCGGGATTTCGCCTTGGCTTTGTTCATCGGGGTGATTGTGGGGACATATTCCTCTATGTATATCGCCGCTCCCGTCTTATTGGAATGGGGCCGGAAAGAGGCTTTAATGAAGAAGCGGACGCGACGCTGAAGCAGCGGCATTCGACGCATATTGGTGAATACTAATACTGACATAAGTCTTCGAGGTTCAGGATGCCGCTGACTGTGATAGTCGGAGCTCAATGGGGGGATGAGGGGAAGGGCCGCATCGTAGACGCGATCTCTTCGGATGTGGATATAGTGGCTCGTTTTCAAGGGGGACCTAACGCCGGTCACACGGTTTACATCGGTGAGGAAAAGTATATATTCCATCTGGTGCCGATGGGGATATTGGGGGGGAACGCGCAGTGCTGTATCGGCCCGGGCGTGTTGGTGGATCCGTTGGTTTTAACCGGTGAGCTTGCAGAATTAAAGGTTCGGGGGATTCCCACCGAGGGGCGTTTGATGGTGGACCCCAGGTGTCATTTAATCACACCCGAGCATATTGAGCGTGACCGGAAAGTCGAAACGAGCCTGGGTTCGAAGCGATTAGGCACCACGCTCAAGGGAATCGGTCCTACTTCTTCCGACCGTACCAGCCGGGTGGGAGTGCGTTTGGGAGAGATGATCGATTGTATCGAGCGTGGGGAGAATTTAGAACTACCCCGGGACTATACGGAAGCTTGTTTGAGGCTGAAGGATAATTTAGGGGATGTCAGTTTGACCATATTCCGGCGCTTGCAGGCGGGGAAGAAGGTTATTTGCGAAGGCGGTCAGGGAACGATGCTGGATTTAGGATTAGGCACCTATCCCTATGTGACATCCTCCAATACAGTAGCCGCCGCCGCGGCTGTCAACCTTGGATTGGGGCCGAAGTACATTGACCGTGTTATCGGGGTCATCAAGGCTTATGTAACCAGGGTTGGCGAGGGACCTTTTCCCACCGAGCTTGAGGGGGAGGTGGCTAAACGAATGCGCGATTTAGGCGACGAGTACGGCGCCACTACGGGCCGTGCCCGCAGGTGCGGCTGGTTCGACGGGCCGATTGCGCGCTTTGCGGCGCGGGTCAACGGAGTGGATCAGTGGGCCTTGACCAAACTGGATGTACTGGACGATATCGATCCGATTAAGGTCGCGGTAGAATATGAGATAGACGGTGAGCGGGTGGAGGAGGTTCCGGCGGACAGCGCCTCATTCCGGCGGGCAAAACCGGTTTATCGTGAACTTTCTGGTTGGAAGCGTTCCACCCGCGGCGCCAAGCGGCTGGAGGATTTGCCTGATGAAGCTAGGCGGTATCTTGATTTCATTCAGGAACTAACAGGCGTGGGATTCATCTTTATTTCCGTGGGATATGAGCGGAACAGTATGATTATATTGTGATATTTGAAAATGCTTATGTATATTGGAAAGAGTTCAATGATACTATAAATAAGATTTTGGGGGTGTAGCTCAGTTTGGTAGAGCACCGCCCTTTTAAGGCGATGGTCGAAGGTTCGAGTCCTTCCACCCTCACGAAAGCTAATGAGCCCTTGAGTGTCAGGGGCTTTTGTTTTATTTACTGTTCAGGAAGACTGGCAGCGTCCCTTGCGCAGATTGGTCGCCTATATAGAACTCACCAGACCGGTCAACGCTTCAATCACCTTCGTTTCGGTTTGGGTAGCGGCTTTGCTTGCGGTTGAATCCGTGGGTGGTTTGGCGGCGTTCAGGATTACGCTGGGCGCGCTGGCGGCGATGCTGATCGCGGCTGCCGGCAATGTCCACAACGATGTTTGCGACATAGAGGTGGACCGGGTGAACCGCCCTGACCGGCCTTTGCCTCGAAATTTGGTTTCCGTGGGAGCCGCGGGGATTTTTGCGCTGGTTTTAGCGACGATGGGGGTGGTAATGGGCGCTTTGCTGGGGTGGATTCCATTTATGATTACGATGTCGGCTGCGTCTCTGCTCTTTGTCTATAATATTCGGTTGAAGATGACGGTTTTATGGGGTAATGCCGCGGTTTCGCTGCTGACCGGTATGGCTTTCATATTCGGCGCGGTGTTGGCGGGACGGGTTGCAGGGGGGATTTTTCCCGCGGTGTTTTCGTTGTTTTTTCATTTCAGCCGGGAATTGGTCAAGGATATGCAGGATTACGCGGGCGATAAGATTCGTGCGGGAGCGACTTTCGCTCAGTGCTTTGGATTAGCCAAAGCCTCAAGACTGAGCGCGTTTTCGCTGGCATTTCTATTTATAATCGTTCCAATACCTTATTTTGCAAGTTTATATAATATTAATTATCTTATTATTGCAGTATTAGGAGTGGAATTTCCTTTAATCTGGGTAATGCTGAAATTGATGAAAAGGAGCGGGAGCGAATTGCAGAGGGTTTCCACGGTATTGAAAACGGGTATGGCGCTAGGATTGATAGCTTTGTATATAGGGCGATAATGTGGGGCTTTTTACAAGGGGAGCCGGTGATTTTAGCTTCAAGTTCACCCCGGCGGCGAAAACTGCTGCAGGACACCGGGCTGGACTTTGAAGTTAAACCGGTGGCGGTAGATGAAGTTCTCAGTCGCGGCGTTAGGGTGGAAGAGGCTGTAATGGAGCTGTCCGGAAGAAAGGCTGAGAAGGCTGCGGTCGGTCTGGATAAGGGATGGATAATCGGGGCTGACACTGTGGTGGTTTTAGGGGCGGAGATTTTGGGAAAGCCGGAGGGGTTGGTAGAGGCGGAAGCGATGATACGCCGGCTTTCGGGGAGGCGTCATCGGGTGATAACGGGTTTTACGATATTACATTTACCGGGGATGGAATCCGTTTCCGATTTCTCATCGACGGATGTGATATTCTACCCTTTGTCCGATAACACGATAAGAGATTACCTCTCGACCGGGGAATATATTGACAAGGCGGGCGGTTACGGCGCTCAGGGTTACGGGGGATTTCTGATAGAGGAGTTCCGGGGCTGTTTTTTCAATGTGGTGGGGCTTCCTTTAGCCAAACTCAGACGCGCCTGGATGGATTTCCGGTCGAGAATCGACAATATAAACACCAAATGACCATCTTTCATCGATGGTCGGAGGTCAAGGATGGGCAGGTTTGGAGAAGAACTTCGCCGCGCCAGAGAGTTCAAGAGTTTGACGCTGGAGGATATTCAGCGGATTACCAAGATAAATTTGAAAACGTTGACCGCGCTTGAGGAGGAGCGTTTCGAAATCCTTCCGGCGCCCTATGTTCGTGCTTTCATCAAAGCTTACGTCGGCGCGGTGGGGATGAATCTCGATAAGGTGATGAGTGAGTATGACGCTTTGGTTAAAGAGGCTGAATCCGAGGGGGAACGTGATGAGATTGAACCGCAATTGGAGGAGACACAGCCGGAGTATGCGGCTAAAATAAGCGAATTATGGCGGGATTACGGTAATTATGCGCTGTATGGTCTTAGCGGTATATTAGCAGTGATTGTGATTTTGGTAATTGTATTTTCAACGGGGAATAAAAAGTCCGCGGTTCCTGAAGAGACCGGAATGACTACAAGTCTGCCGGCTTCGGGATTGAATCTAACGGTGAGCGCCGATACCTCGCTCTATCTTATGGTGTCCATCGACGGCGGAGACTCTCTTGACTACTATTTAGGTATGGACGCGTCGCGGGATTTCCGGGCGGAGGAGCGAATCTGGATACTCACCGATAATGCCGGTGCGGTTAAACTCAGTCTTAATGGCCGGAGTTTGGGTGAAATCGGCGGCGTGAAAGTTCCCGCTCACTTTGCGATTGAATCTTCCGGCCTGGGGGAGGTTAAAACTTTCAAGTCTATCGCTCAGATTCGATGAATTTTCAGCGCAGATACAGTCGTCAGGTGAATATTGGAGGAGTGTCGATTGGAGGCGGCGCTCCGGTAGCGCTGCAATCGATGACCAACACCGATACCAGAGATGTCGAGGCGACGGTATCCCAGATAAGAGCGTTGACAGAGGCTGGCTGCGATTTGGTCAGAGTCGCGGTTCCCGAAGCAGATTCTGCTATTGCTTTCAATACGATCAGGGAAAGAGCGGGGACGCCGCTCATCGCCGACATCCATTTCGATTACAGATTAGCGGTGAAGGCGATTGAGAACGGCGCGGATAAAATCAGAATCAATCCCGGCAATATCGGTTCTTTCGATAGAGTGCAGCGGATTTTGGAGGCGGCGGACAAGCGGGGCGCAGCGATTCGCGTGGGAGTGAACGCCGGTTCACTGGAGAAGCAATTGCGCCAGAGCAAAGGTGTGACGCCTGAAGCGATGTTAGAGAGCTGTTTGAATCAGGTCAGAGCTATCGAAGGGGAAGGATTCCGTGATATTGTTATTTCCGCCAAGGCTTCATCGGTCAAGGCTACGATAGAGGTGAACCGCAGCTTAGCGGAGGCGGTGGATAATCCGTTGCATCTGGGTTTGACTGAAGCCGGACTACCGGAACAGGGTTCGCTGAAGAGCGCGGTGGCTTTGGGGGCGCTGTTAGCTGAAGGCATCGGCGACACCATCAGGGTATCGCTCACCGGTGACCCGGTGCGGGAGGTTAGAGCGGGGCTGGCGATATTGCGTTCGCTGGGTCTGAAGCCTCCGGGGCTCGATATTATAAGCTGTCCCACCTGCGCCAGGGTCAACGGCGATGTTGAGGGATTGGCGCTGCGGCTGCAGCGTGAGCTGGAAGGGTTGAAAGCGCCTTTGAAAATCGCGGTAATGGGCTGCGAAGTGAACGGCCCGGGTGAGGCGCGGGAGGCGGATATTGGACTCGCATTTGCTAAAAATAGCGGCGGAGTGCTATTCAAGCGGGGTGAGATTGTAGGGCGGGTCGATGATGTTTATGAGAGTATGATGCGGGAATTGAGAGATATGATTTAGAGAGAATTGATGTGGATTACAGCGGTTAAACCTGCATGATTAGTAAAACTTTATCTGGTTCATCCGGAAAATGGGTAGTTAAGATAACTCAAATAAAAACACG
>CAYQZD010000127.1:5284-10277 GCA_964421875.1 uncultured bacterium | reverse complement strand
TCTCCGCACCCTGCGCCATGTAATTAATATACAAATACTTGCAACAGGGTGCAGAAACCCTATTGCACTAATTGGTCAAGTTTTTTTATTTCTTCAGACAGACTGACTTCACTCTGCGACGCCTCCTTATCCTCTCGGTAACCGCGCGTGAATAAAGACTAAAAATTTCATTAAGTTACTTCATCAACAACAGCCGTTTAACCGAGCTGAAGCCCGGAGCGGACAGCCGCGCAAAATAGATACCGCTGGAAAGCCCGGCCCCATCAAAAATCACGGAATGCCGCCCCGCAGGCATCATCCCCTCGACCAACACCGCGGCTTTCTTCCCTTCAATATTGTACAGTATCAGCGAAACCTGGCAGGGTTCAGGCAGGGCAAAGTCGATACTGGTAACGGGATTGAAAGGATTGGGACAAGGTTCTCCCAAGACAAACTCCGCGGGAAGCTCAAGCGCCGAAGGATCTTCCCAGCCGCTTACATCCCAGGAGGTGTAACCGCTCTCTACGGCCTCCCCGGCGAGTTTGACGAAACCGAACTGGTCGGAATCTATCACAGAATCCGGGTAAGTCCCCACGAAACCCATATAGGAATAGTTACCTGGGGGAGCGTTGCCAGGCACTGTCTGAGTCAAAGCCCGGCTCAAAACCGCCCCGCCGGGGGCGTTGAGTCCGGTCCGCAGTAATACCGGCCCGTACATCCCGCCGTTGGGCAGCAACGCCATTGTCCAGGCGTCGAAGAATATCGCATTCCCCGTAGTATTCTCAATCCTGGCGGTATAACCGAATATTCCACCCCCGGCAGGGATATTGACCGGAGGATTCACCGGGGTAAGGCGCAAGGTCAGAGCCGGCGTGAACAGCTCTCCGTAAAGCCCCCGGTTCATCCGGTCGTTGCGGTAACTAGGCCAGAACATCATCGTCTGGTCGTAGGCGCCATTCATATCGATCAGCATCACATTCTGAAAAGCCCCCACCGCGAAAATCTCCACCAGCCCGTCACCGTCCGGATCCCCAAGAGCGGGACTGCCAATGGTGGTGCCGGAATGATTGAGGTCGTCGAGGAACACCGGGAAACCGGTCACTACGCTGCCGTCGCGGTTGAGCGCATAGACATTGTTCTTTGCCTTGAGCACAATCTCAGGGTAGCCGTCGCCGTCGATGTCGCCCACCGTCGGAGTGGAATTCACATTCCCGGAGGGGGACTGCGCCAGTATCACCGGGAAATTGGTCAGCATCGCACCGGTGTGGTGGAATACATTCACCACTTCACCCACCGGGCTGGTGGACCAGCCTCCCACAATAATCTCAAGGTCGCCGTCATTGTCGATGTCAGCTACCGAAGGCGAGGAAAGCCGGATGTAAGCCGCATTCACCGGCCAGCCGGGTTCAAGACTGCCCTGATGGTCCCAAACATAGAGGAAGTCGGTCCCCGATTGGTTCCAGCAATCGGCGATGACCTCCATATCGCCGTTCATATCCAGGTCCGCCAATACCGGAGCCGCTTTCACCGAACCCGCCGTCCCCACCGGGAATCCCGCCACCCGAGTCCCGTTATGATGCCAGGCATAGACGCTGTCGGATGTCGAACCCGAAGGATAGAAACTCCCCGACACAATCTCCAAATCCCCGTCGCTGTCCAAATCCCCCGCCGACACCGCGCACAAACGGTTAGTCACTGTAACCGGGAAACCGGTCATAGTCGTTCCGTTGTGTTGATAAACCTTCAACTGCTGCTGCGAAGGAACGATGATTTCCAGGTCGCCGTCTTCATCCAAATCGGCCAGTGTCACCGCTTGGGAGCAGTAGCCGGTTATCGGCCAGCCGGGGTAGGGGGAACCGTCGGCGTTGAATACATTAATATTGCTCCAGGTGCCCTGCACGATTTCCAAATCGCCGTCATTGTCGATATCTCCTATCGCGGGAGTGCCGGGAGCCACCCCGTTCAGCGACAGCGGGAATCCGGGCAGTTGAATTCCACCGCCGTTCCAACCGAAAAGGAATCCGTCGTAAGTGGGCAGGATAATTTCATCCACCCCGTCATTGTTGATATCAGCGAATTTGGGCGAACCCAGATGCGCCCCCGTTGTAGTGGCGGTCCAGTTATCCAGGAACCAGCCGATGAAAGTCTTCCCCGTATCGTGGTAGAGAACTCCCTGCTCCTCCGGGCTCAAGTTTCCAGGCGCAGCGGAATGGAACACCTCCGCCGCCGCCGAACCGCAGAGGATTGATATTAGTAAGAGCGCCAATGTTATATGTTTCATCGAAGCCTCCATATAATATACTTTTATGATCTAATGTGCCCGCCGGATCTCCGCACCCGGCGGTGTTCACATATATCTGTGCGGTCAAAGCTGTAGGGTGGGTTCTTAATCCACCAATTTACAAGTCATTCAGGCACAGCCGGAATCTATCTTCGTAGGGGCGGTTCGCGAACAGCCCTTTCCGAAAACTAATCACCAACCACCAACCACTATTCACCAACCACCATCTTCACCGCCATATTGAAATTCCCCAGATATTCCAGAGCTTGAGTATAGTCTCTGAAATATATGCTCATTTCATACTTCATCGATTCCGGCCCGGTATGTCTGACTATTATCGGATTGCCGCCCTTCTTAATCCTAAAAACCACCTTGTAATGTATATCCTCGACCGACATCCGCAATCCGGGATTGACGATTTCTTCCAGGGCGCCCGGCGAAACCTTTACCACCTCAGACCGCGCCGGGTCGAAATCGGAGAAGTCGAAGATGTACTTATATTCATACTCCTGAAAACTGTCGTACGCAGTGGAAAAATTACGGTTATCCACGGGATTAAATTTAAGATACCGCACCAGTTTAAACAAATAGCTTGCCGGAGGAGTGGATTCTGCGTTATAATTGAATTTGAAGGTCCAATTGAATCGGATTAGGTCTTGGTCCAAACAATTACACCCCGCTTCCTCGGTCATCGACTCCAGCCAATCCAACACACTTTGAAGTGAAGGCTTCTGCTCTGCGCTTTTCGCGGTTTGAGGTTCCTGAGCGATAACCAATCCCATTGAAAACAGAGCGATTGACAGCGTAAATACTAAAGTCCTCATTTCTGATTCTCCTCTAATTAACGAGGATTGAAAAGAGCATGGTCAGTCGGCGTGAAACTTATTAATCAGGTTAGTTAATAGTGGATATTGTCAATGTCGTCATTCTGAGCCCGCCGCAGGCGGAGCGAAGAATCTCTATCTAAATTCAAGCCGGAAAACAAAAGGAAACCCTTCACTTCGTTCAGGTGACAAATCTCACCTTATCAGATATTTACCCGCTATCTCCGCTATATTAATACCCGGATTTTATGTTATCCGATTGTAACATTCACACAAAGTGTGAATTTTCTGCTTCTCGATTCGAAAAACGTTTGTTTCCGAGATGGGCGCTCTAATATTTGAATATGCATCAGCGTCATCAGCGAAAATCAGTGATAATCAGCGATTCTAAAAATCTATGCACAGAATCGAGGTCATAAACTTAATAGCGCTTTATTAATTTTACAATTTAGTGAAAAAGAGACCATCTGTGATGGTTCACTCGGATAGTTTCAAAGAAACCGTATTCCCCGCCACTTCACTGACGCTCAACTTCTTTGCACCGATTTCGTACCCTTCTAAAGCCGTCGCCAAATCCATCGCAGTCCCGGCGAACTCCACCGCTAATTCACACACCGGAGCCCGGAAAGAACGCTGGTGAACCGCCGACACTCCGGTAACCTCAGCCAGACTTTCCTTCAAGCTCTTAAAACTGGAGAAATCCACGCCGGAAACCGTCAGCTTTATCATACGCGCCGAAAGCTGCATCTCGCTGCCCCGTTTCAGCAGCATCCCCGCCAGAGAATCCGCCATCATCGAAGCCGCCTTGTTCAATGCTTTAGCTCCGGCGGTCTGAGGCGAAATGTGCAGTCCCGGTGCGTGAGTGGTGAAGGAAGCGAGTATTCTGCCGCTGCCCGCGTCCACTATCCGAGCCGAGAAAACAGCCTGCGCCGATTTCATCCCCGCGCTCTCCAGCACCGCTACACCTTCCGCCGCCGAGGTCGAAGCTTTGCCCACTAATATCATCTCCGCCCCGAAATCGGCCGCAATAGCCGCAGCTTCGGAAGCGCCACCGTCTATTGCCGCCCGAGCCTGGCGGCTCTCCCGTAGCGCCTTAACCTGTTCCCGCGAAACCAGGTCGAAACGCTTTTCAGCGAGCTTGCGCGTCAATTCCGTTTCGGCGGCTTCGGAGGGTTCTTCCAGGTTTGTCTCCTCCACCATAATCATAAACCGTGGTTTTTCCAGCCAATCGAGCAGCAGTTCCAGTGCCATCTCGTCCTTCAGCAGTTCGTCGAAAATAGCCGTGACCTCGGCCTCGATTTCCACCCGGAAACCGCTAGGTGTTTCCGTGCTGGAGATTTCCTTGTAAGTCTTCACATAACCGTTAGCCTTGGATAAAATCCGGTCGCTGACAAGCTGGAAATTCTTGGTGAAGGTCTCCGCCGCCACCAAGCTCCCCACCGTCTGTTCCACCGCAGCGCGCTTCGCCTGATCGATAGCCGCTTGTTTGGAAAGCCCCTCGCCCGCCGCTTGGACTTTCTGAGCCGGCTGCGCCCACAGCAGACAGGAGCCTGAAATGATTATGAAAAAAGTGATTAATATTCTATGCATCGTAAAGTCCCTATAATTTATAACTATAGATTATTATTTACGACCTTGTCACTATATTATGCTACAATCCGATACTGTCATTGCGAAACAGTAGGGTGTGTTTTAACCCACCAATTTACTAATCACCAACCACTATCCACCATCACTGTGCCCGCCGGGTCTCCGCACCCGGCGTAATATACCTCGCCCTGCATAGCCGTAATAGCCTTAATAGCCAGTGAATCTTTCTTTACTAATCCCCAATCCCCAATCACCAACTACCAACCACCATCACTGTGCCCGCCGGGTCTCCGCACCCGGCGTAATATACCTCGCCCTG
>CAYQZD010000127.1:0-5184 GCA_964421875.1 uncultured bacterium | reverse complement strand
CATAGCCGTAATAGCCTTAATAGCCAGTGAATCTTTCTTAACTAATCACCAACCACCAACCACCAATCACAAGTCATCTTCATAAAAATCGTTGTCGTGGAAACGGTCCAATTCCAGATTGTTTCTCATTCCCATTTTAACCAGCGCTTCATTGAGGATGGTCACCCGCTGTTTGTAATGCAGGAAAGCGCTCTTGAAACCGTTGATGATGAGATCGGGGATATCCGTAAGCTCGAATCCGCATTTATCGACCGCCTTGAAAAGTTCATCGGTCACCGTAGTCCCGGAAAGCAGCCGATTATCGGTGTTGATGGTTACACGAAGGCCGCAATCATGGTAGAATTTTGCCGGATGGGAATCGTAATCACGAACCGCTCCGACTTGAAGGTTCGAGGTCAGGCAGAGTTCCATCGGTATGCGATGGTCGTTGACATAGTTTAAAAGGTCGCCATCCTCTTTCAAACGAGTGCCATGCCCGATGCGGTGAGCGTTCAAGTAATGCAGCGCCTGCTTGATAGAGTCAGGCCCGTAAGCCTCCCCGGCATGCACCGTGCAATTGATGCAGTTGTTGCGGATGAGGTAAAAAGCCTCCTTGTGTTCCTTAGCGGGAAACTGGTCCTCGCTCCCGGCAAGGTCGAATCCCACCACGCCCCGGTACTTGTAAGCCACCGCCAGCTCCGCCAGTTTCAATGAGGTGTCGGGGCTGATTTGACGAATGCCGCAGACTATCACCCCGTTCTTCGTCCCCAATTTCTTGCGGGCGTCTCGAAGCCCCAGCAGCACCGCGTCCATCACTCGGATTAAGTTCAGACCCTTCCTGGTGTGCAGCACCGGGGAATAGCGGACTTCCAGGTACCTGACGTTCTCCTCCGCCGTATCCTCCACCAATTCATAAGCCGCCCGGTATAGAGCCTCCTCGGTCTGCAGCACCGATAATGTGATTTCGAACAGCGACAGGAAACTGTTAAGGTCGGGATGAGATTCCTGCACCTTGAGAATGGACCTCAGCTCCTTCTCGTTTTTCGTGGGCAGTTCGATATTATCCTTTTTCGCCAGGTCGATTATGGTGGATATACGGAGGCTGCCGTCAAGATGACAATGCAAATCCGCCTTGGGCAGCGCCTTCAGGTAGGTGTGCAGTTCCTCCGGCGAAAGGTCCTCATCCCGGGGAATATCCATCGCGTTTTTGTCGGCGATTACCTTTATAGGGCGTGCTCCCGAATGCGCGTCTTCTGGATTTTCCGGCATATTGCCTCAGATTAAAAAATTTGATATTATTGATAAAGGTTCTTATTTATTAATCAATCTTAATTACTTTCTTAAGCACTTTAACCGGGATATTCCTTCCCCCGTATCACCATCGTGCCGCCGGGTCCCCGCACCCGGCGGGATATCATCGCAGTTGAAGGTCGGCTTATGCAAAGCCGACATTCTGTTATGTCATTAGTAGAGTGGGTTCTTCAATCCACAAATTCAAATGCGTCATTCCGAGCGATTTATGCGCCGCACGGCGTAAAGCCGGAATCCTTCTTTCCCCCTTTTCTTGAGGGGAGCAGAGGGGACTATAGTTTCGGTGAATCCCTATTTTTCGTAAAATCGCCCGGGCCTTCAAGCGTAAGCCCTAAGTATAAACCGACTTTTTTGCACCAAAAACTTGACATTTGTTCAGCAATTTCGCATATTACCTGAGAGGGGGCTTATAAAAAACCGGGGGCGGCGAGGGATTTCAAACACTTCGCCCTCATCTTCATCATGATTATTATCATCATCATCTCTACATCGGATTACCGGCTGTAATGAGGGGCTTATCATCACATTTACTCACCAATTACGGAGTCATTATGAAAAAAGTTGCAATCATCGGCTGCGGCGCCTATATGGACAGCGGCTACGGCTGCCCGGGGGAATGGCGCTGCCTCAAGGCGGCGGCGCTGGGCGAAGGTGAATTCGAAGGCGAACACCAGGTGGTCTCCTTCATCCGCTGCGAATGTCCCGGCAGAAGCGTGGCGAATAATTTAGGAATGGCGCTTAAACTTTCCGAAATCAAACCCGATGTCATCCACCTTAGCTCCTGCCTGGTCAACGCTAAACCGGGATGCCCCTATTTCACTCCGGAGGATCTGGCGAAAATTATAGAGAACAAAACCGGTATCGAAGTTGTGCTAAAAACGCACGAATATCATTAGGATTACCTTGAAAATAGCCTTGGCGTTTCCTCGCGAGGCATTATTTTCATGCTTCGCGGTGCGAGGTCGCGAAAGAGATCCTCGAATGAGGGTTTACCTTGTCAAATCACAGCGCTGAATATATAATCCCAATAATACGATATAGCTGAATGATGCTGGAAATAGAGGAAAAGCGCCGCTATGAGGACAATGTGAGTCAAGAGGAAAACCGTCAAGACCTTAATATATCCGCTGCCGCAGGCGACCCTGCAGCCGTTCACTGCCCGGAAAAAGACCATAAGGATGAACAGCCCCACCAGCATAATTTCCAGGGAACGCACATAGTATATATCGAGCCCGCGATAGAAGAATACAGTCACCGGCGTCAGCCAGAGGAAGAGGGAATTGACCCAGAATACCACTATCAGGCACTGAACGAAAGTCACCCGCCGGCGGAAAAATGCGCTGATGATTCTAATCAGGATGGAGGCGAATAAATAGAACAATATCAACGCTAAGGATAGAACCGCGATAGACTCGATAGGACGCCAGCAGAGGATTTTCAAGGCGGAATGCAGAGCCGTCCCCTGACACAGGTGCGCCAACAGATAATCGGCGGCGGGATTCAGCCTGATTCGGTACAGCGCCGCGGAGATTATAATCGCCAGCGCCAGCGCCGAGAACACTCCCACGAAGAGGGTTTCCGACGATTGAATGAAGCGCCGGTTACGGATGTCCTGGAAAAAACCGTGAGGATGGATGAAATAACGCCTCAAGTGATGCCGGAATACCTTGTTGCCCCGAAGATACAGCACAATCACTGTGAGTAAGGCGAATCCCAGGATGGGATATACCAGGGGTTCGGCCTCTTTTACTTCGGCGGTCAAGGTCGGTATATTGAACCATCCCTCCCGGAGCCGGCGGTAAGCCATCCGCTGCTGCCGACTGCGGCTGACCAGACCGGAATGGAAAATTCCTTCACCCTCGGTTGTGTTTTGGAATAGGATTGTCCGCCCTGCGTTCCAATCCGCCAGTGCGCGCAGGAACAAGGCGTCTGCCTCCTTCCATTCCTGCAAAATCCGGCTCAGCGCCGCTGACTGCAGAGGCTGGATTTCTTCGCTATCATTCAGCATCAGCGGTCCCAGGTCTATCGGCGCGATTAGTCCGCCGCTGACGCTGTCAGCCGTCGTCACCGGGATAAGCTTCGCCGGTTTTCCCGCCAGCCCCATCAGTGTCACGCGGGTGTCAAGTTCCGGTATGTAATTCGCGAGTAGCCGCCAGGGGAAACCGGATTCCAACGCGGTTCCCAGTATCCAGGCGATGACTGCGGGATGATGAGATTCGCGGTAGACCATCTTCTTTACGTGAGCGCCGGCCAGTGCAGTGAAATCTTCCCGCTCGACAACCACAGCCGGGGCTCCTTCAAGTCCGGTGGATTGTAGCAGCAGCAGACCCGCGCTGTCGCATAGCGCCAGAAAGTAGGGATGCGCCGGCCGTCTGAGCAGGATGGCTTGGGCGCCCGCGAATTGTATCAAGCGTAAATCGCGGAGGTAATCTTCTGCTTTGAAGGTATAACCATAATCACCCTCCGCCCGGTAAGACATCCCCTTAAGTTTTATTTTACCGCCATTTAGGCGGAAAGCGTCATCTGCGGTGAAACTTCTGAATCCGCAGGTCCGGCTGTGAAGCGGCAGTGTTTCTCCATTGACCTTTAGGGCGGCTTCGATTCGGTAAAGGTAGGGGGACTGGGGACTCCACAGGTTAGGATTTTGAATTTTTAGTTTCAAGGTCAGGGTATCCGCGAGTCCGATGGCGGTGGAGGTTTCCGCGATGATATTCCCACTGGAATCTAAGAGCCTGCAACGGGTCTCGCCGGAAATTTCCTGCACGTGAGGGCGGTCAATTTTAATGACCGCAGCCGCCTCTGCAGACTTCAAGTCCGGCGCAATATCCGTGAAGACCGATAGATTGGTTATCGCGGGCAGTGATTCCAATATCAGAAAGATGTCATCGGTTATTCCGCCGTAATTCGCGGTGGTGAGAGTTCCGTTCCTGAGAGGGAGGCTCTTCAAGGGATGGAGGCGGTTGTCCACTTCGATTTCCAGGGTGTTACGCTCGCCGAATTTTGTCAGTTTTTCCGGCAGGCGAATTTCGGTAGAGGGACCAATGGCTTGGGCAATCAGGCTTCCGTTCAGGCTCACAGCGCATTTCCGTGACAAGCCCATTACAACCAGGCGAACACTTTTCCCGCGGGAGGACTCCTCGAGCCTGAAATGTCGGCGAAACACCACTTTTCCCGTGTAACCTTCCCAGCTTGCGGGCAGCATTACTTTCCGCCAGCTTCCTTCCCCTTTAACCGAGTATTCCCATTGTCCGGTCAGGTCTATCGTTTCCAAATCCCGGTACTGAACCAGAGTTTTGAAGTACGATAGGTATTCCGGGGGGCGCAGGAAATTTATCTCACCGGCGGCAGCGGAGGCTACGGTGAGGATAAGCGCGCAGAGGATATGTATTAGCGCTTTGATTCTGACTCGCTCGCGATCGTCGGGAGGTGATTGTGTTTAATTGGTTTGCAAGTTAGCAAGTTTATAAGTATGGTTCCTCGCTGTTTTGTATGGGTAAATAAACAATGGTGTATTGTTAGAAATCCCCCCTGCCCCCCTTATTCTAAGGGGGGAATCTTAAAGTCCCCCTTTGGAAAAGGGGGATTTAGGGGGATTTGTTTATAGACAGTCAAGCAATTATTCTTAATAGAACCAGTTTACCCACACGATTCAGCGAAGAACCATAAGTAACAAGTATCAAGTGCCAAGTATCAAGTCCGCGCTCGCTAACCCCGTTCTGGATTCCTGCTTGCGCAGGAGAGACGGGAGGTATGCATTCTCACGCGGGAGCGTGGGAACGAGTTAAAAAAGAGTTTTCAAGTTTGCAGGTTTGCAAGTTAGCAGGTTCATCGCTGTTTCTTGTGGGTAATTATTTAGGCGTATTATATTCCCTTTGATTTTTCCCCAAGTTCGAT
>CAYQZD010000126.1:0-10485 GCA_964421875.1 uncultured bacterium | reverse complement strand
GTTGAAATTCCACCTACAAAATTTCTACTTACTTCAAGTTGATTGTTGGCAATTGTAACGCTAGAGCCACGCGCACTTATACTTACATAGTGTTCACGCATATCATGCATAAGGTTTTGACATACTAATATACTGTCGGAACTCTTTGAATGTATGCCAATGGATCCATATGAAAAGGAGTTTTGATTTATTATTGTGGCTGAATCATTTTTTAGATATATACCATTATCAAAGGCTTCAAACTGGCAGTGTGATATTGTGCTTATATCCGGATGTCTCCCTGAAATAATTATCCCATGCCAATCCCAACTTTGTCCCGGTGTCCTTTCAGAGATAAAATAAATGGAATCCTCTTCCGTCCCCACCGCGGTCAACTGCCCATAGACATTCAGGCTCGCCCGGTGAACTAGCATCTCGTGGTATTTCGCCTTCAAGACGCACCCGGGCTCAATCACAAGAGAGCTGCCCGCCGGGACGAAGAGGCTGTCCACCATTAAATAGGGCGAACGCCTCACCGGCAGGAAACCGGAGATGTTACCTGTCAGTACCGTGTATTCAGTGGTTTCCACTTCCACCCGCTCGGTGTCGGTCTGAGCCGACCCGTCCTCGGCGATAACCGTGAAAGAAAAGTCGCTTGTTCCCGCCGTAACTTCGCCGCACACGGTCAAACTGTCATAGACAAATTCCCGCGGGTTCACCGTCAGCCAGGAAGGCAAATCGAGGAAGGAAAGGGTCAGCGTCCCCCTGTCGTCCACCGCACGCGCAGTGTAGCTGAATTCGAATCCCCGCTGGGCGATGGCAGAGGTAGGGGAGAATATAACGGGCGGATGGTCTATCCGGTTGTCGAAGAAAGCGTAACCCCGATCGCGGCGGGTTCCGTCAGGGTCGTTAGGGTCGTATGGGTCGGCGCTGTCGATGCAGGGGGAATCGGGGCGCAAAGTGTAATCCCCCTCCTCTACATCGACCAAGCGCGGGTCGGCCAGCGTGTCCCCGGCTGTCGGAGAACAATTATGGTAGAGAGTTCCAATGTTCCAATAGGTGTTGTAGCTGATTATACGGCCGGTGGGGGGACTATGGTAGCGAATCCCCACGCAGTCATTCCCGCTACCGAATAAGATATTGTTTCTAATATTACCGCCTTCTCTCCAGCCAAAACTAATTACTTCCCCCGCGCCGCGATCATTGAAGCAAATTAGAGTGTTGTTGACCAACTCCACCGGACCCCCATCAATGCAGCGGCCTTCGTTTATTACCAGATTGTTCCGGACATAAGGGCAGCCACCTCCAATTTGTATCCTTCCATAAATTTCATTGTTCGCCACCGTGTCAGCGCAGCTTGTCAAAAAAACATGCCCTACTATATAATTATTCAACACCCGCACATTATAGTATATATGCAAGCTTTGGTTTATCATAGTGTTATTCTCGAAAATCCCGGAACCGGTGATATAACAACCATCATAAAACACATTGTTCCGAACTGATACGGAGCTGCCTTCAATTGAAAGATGACCTTCCAATAAATTATTCTCAACAATACATGTGGAATATTGGAGAGCAAGATACGAAATGATACGGCTGTTTCGAAGCGTAATCAATGGACTATAATTGATATACATAGGAAGGTTGACGATCGAACCTATAATGCATCGCTGGAAGGTAATAGAGACACTATCAGACCGGAAAACGCGGTGCCCCGAAGCTATATTGCAATATTCCATCCTGGTGTTCTGAGCTGCAGTGGGGTAGAAGCGGATGCCGTTCCAATCCCGGCCGAAGAAGGTTATGGAATCGTTTTCCGTTCCCCAAGCGCGGAGTTCTCCTTCGACTTTCAAGGAATCGCGGTAGCCGGGGAAGCGCACGTCCACCCCGGGCTGTATGACCAGCAAGCTGTCCTGATGGATGACGATGGTGGAGTCGGCGATGTAGGGGCTGCCCGCCGGCGTCCAAGTCCCGGACACATAGCCGCGGACATGGGTTTGGGCGGTCGCATTGATAGAAAAGATAAACAGGATTGCGGTAAAGGCGAAGTAATGACGTGTGTAAATCATAGTGACAACCATTTTTAAGGTAGATATGAATTGTAAAATCTTGGTCGGATTTCAGGGAAAGGGGAAATTCGTGTTATCATTGGGAAAGGATGTCGGGGGGTATTCCGCCTCCCTTTCAAAATATGCTTATTTTTTAAATAATTGTCAAGCCCTGGCGCTGTTAATGCCCCGAATATCGGTGTTATATCGGACTTGGGTGTTTTTAGGCGTAAAAAAAGGCTTGCGAAATCGGTAAAAATCGTTTCGTAAGCCTTTGTTTTTTAAAGCGGAGAGAGTGGGATTCGAACCCACGTTAGGAATTAACCTAAACACGCTTTCCAAGCGTGCTCCTTCGGCCACTCGGACATCTCTCCGGTATTTTCTGCAGTATCAGCTTGGGGCTTCGATGGTGAACCGTTCCGGGAGTCCCTTGCTTCACCGCGGATATTTTCAGCGGAGAGGCAGGGATTCGAACCCTGGGTAGGCATAGCCTACAACGGTTTTCGAGACCGCCCCGTTCGACCGCTCCGGCACCTCTCCAATCGTGATAATTGAAGCCGACACGGCGTATCGCGATGCGCCGGGCTCCTTTCTATACTACACCCTGAATTTAACACATTTTTTCGACTTTATCAATTATTGACTTTCCGTTGTCTGAATTGAATAGTCTGACAAATTGCTGTATTTGTCATAATAATTAGATATCTCTCCCGACAAGACGAGGGATTATTGATTTTTCATAGTAAAGTCGTTAAATTAACTACGAAATTTGTTGCGCCGTTGAGACTGTAGGATATAAGTCGATTTGCTCGTCAAGACAACTTTGAGAGTAGCTCAAAGAGAATTAGAATAAGATATCTACTTGACACAAAGCTGCCTGGTTTGTTTTAATAATCCTTTTTTTTCAGGGAATTTATAATGAAATTACGAAATTATATAAGGAATGACTTTAACGCTTGTCGGTCGCTCTGGGCGGAAATGGTGCAGCGTCATCGCGACATATACAATGACCAGTCGATTGGAGGCGACGATCCCGGCGCGGAGTTTGACAAGCATCTGGAAAAGGTTGGAGCGGATAATATCTGGGTCGCAGAAATCGAAGGAAATGTAATAGGATTCACTTCGTTGATAATAAAGGATCAGGAAGCAGAGATTGAGCCGATAATCGTCGCTCAAGAACATAGGGGGAAAGAAGTTGGTGAACGATTAATCAAACACGCGATTGAGGCAGCGAAAAAGCTGCAAATACTCTGTTTATATGTGAGACCTGTAGCAAGAAACAAGGAAGCCATTTCTTTTTTTTATGATTGCGGTTTCAGAACCATTGGACATATTCAACAATTTATCTGGTTAGGCGAGTCGACTCCAGATGCGTGGAAGGACGGCCTCGACATATTTGGGAAACACTTTAAATACTAAAGATATCGATATTCCTGGTACATTAAAACGATGAAAGGATAAGAGAACACTTTACATGTGAAACATCTTAGACGTTTAGCTATAAATGATATGATACTAAAAATTCAAGATATCAATTAAAAAATGAAGATTTCCTGTTTAATTCTAATATCCTCGCTAACGCTTGCCTTGAGTCCCTTTTCAAGTTTCGCCCAGAAACTCCTCATCCCGATGGACCTGGCGCAGTCGGACCACCTTAAAGCCTACGGCGTCGCCTATCACGCCCTGGAAAACGGGATGACCGTGGAATGGCTTTTAAACTACCGCAGCGGCTCCTTCCTGATGGACTACAACACCCTGATGGAACGCATTTGCCGCATCCGGGGGATTCGCTGCGATAAAATCACCGGCTCCCAAGCCGCAGCCATCTACACCGACATCGAGCGCGGGAATATGGAGACCGTCCTGCTGGAAAAAGCCCCCAAAGTAGCTGTTTACGCCCCTCCCCCTCCCACCGCCGAGCCCTGGGACGACGCAGTGAGGTTAGCGCTGGAATACGCCGCCATCCCCTATGACCGGATTTACGACGAGCAGGTTTTGGCCGGAGCGCTTTACCAGTACGACTGGATCCACCTGCACCACGAGGATTTTACGGGACAATATGGGAAATTCTACCGCGCTTACCATTCCGCCGATTGGTATATCAAGCTGCAAGCGGACCAGGAAGCCCGCGCCGCCAAGCTGGGATTCGCCAAGGTCTCAAAGCTGAAATTAGCGGTGGCCCGCGCCATCAATGACTATGTCCACAGCGGAGGCTTCCTCTTCGCGATGTGCTCCGCCTGCGATTCCTACGATATCGCCTTAGCCGCCGCGGAAACTGACATCTGCGAAGTGGTCTTCGACGGCGATCCGCCCGCCCCGGACTGCCAAGCCCGCCTCGATTACACCCGGTCCTTCGCCTTCGAAAACTTCACCATCATCACCGATCCTATGGTCTATGAGTTCAGCGACATCGACACCACGCCGCTGACCGGGCGTTCCGCCCGCGGCGACCAGGGGGATTACTTCACCCTCTTCGACTTTTCCGCCAAATACGACCCGGTCCCCTCGATGCTGACCCAGTGCCATACCTCGGTTATAAAGGGCTTTATGGGACAGACCACCGGTTTCAAGAAACCTCTGGTGAAAAAATCGATCACGGTGATGGGCGAAGTGGAAGGGGCAAACGAAGTCAAATACCTCCACGGCAACTACGGCGACGGCACCTTCACCTTCTACGGCGGCCACGACCCGGAGGACTACCGTCACCAAATCGGCGACCCCCCCACCGTGCTCTCACTGCATAAGAACAGCCCCGGCTACCGCCTGATACTGAACAATGTCCTCTTCCCCGCCGCGAAGGAGAAGAAGTTGAAGACGTGAAATGAAGGAGATGGGGATTGGGGGTTAGGGATTGGTGTAGGAATCCTGTCGCTTCTGTCATAGCATACATTCGTGGTAGAATGTGATGATAGTATAGAAAGTCGAAATTCTGTCTCGATACTCAGCAATTAGAAATTGCATTAGTGTTTATAAATCATTATAATGGAATAAAATGAACAATATGGAGCAATGGATTATGACAACTAATTACAGCGAACTAATCGAGGAAATCCAGAACCTCACTCCGGAGGAGAAAAAAGAGGTGAAATCCTTGATAGAAAGGTACATCATCGAAGACGAGCGGGAGAGGATTTTCGCCGATTATCAGGAAAGTCTGAAGGAGCTTCGCGAAGGAAAACTAAGGTTTAGCGGTGATATGGGTGAACTGAGGGGAATGCTGGAAAATGACTGAAATAGCGTTCAGCAGTTCATTTAAACGCGCCTTTAAAAAAAGGATTAAGGGAAACGCACGCCTTGAGGAGGTTTTTTGGCTGAGAGTCGAAACCTTCAAAGTGAATCCTTTCGCAAAAAAACTACATACTCATAAATTGTCTGGGAAAATGAAGGAGCTATGGAGCTTTAGAATCGATTATGACACTCGAATAGTGTTTTTCTTCGTTGAAGGATTCGACAAAGCGGTTTTTATCGATATTGGAGGACATGAAGAAGTCTATTAAAAATCCCCTTCAAATTTCACTTATATTTGAAAAAAGGGTGGGGGAGATAAAAATTACTGCTATTTCGGCATTAAGCGCAACTAAAGGAATAGCATTATTGACAAACAATGGTGAATTGACTATATTAACTAAATGAACGACCTTTCCCTCAATTCTCACATCGAAGAGCAAATCGCCGACCAGCTCGCCCGCGAAGGCGGTCCCAAACACAAACCGGTCCCGCCGCTGGAAGCCCCGGTTATCGCCAAACGGCACACTCCCGTTTACCAAATGCACCGCTATTTCGCCCGCCGGCCCTGGAATGTGTTCGAACATATTATCAAACACTACACCAACGCCGGCGACCTCATCCTCGACCCCTTCTGCGGAGGCGGAGTAACGGTTTACGAGGGATTGAAACTGCGCCGCCGTGTCATCGGCGTCGATTTGAATCCGCTGGCGGCCTGGATAACCCGGATGCAGGTGAAACAATTCGACCTCGATGAAGTGGAGAAAGCTTTCAACCAAGCAGTCGATGAATTCAACCCCGTCGAAGAGGAACTGTACTCCACCGCCTGCGAAGACTGCGGGAAAAAGAGCGCCGCCGAATGGTTCGAATGGTCCAACACCGTTATCTGCCCCGGATGCGGCGAAAAGGTGGTGTTAGCTGAAGCTAAAAAACTGCGCGGCGGAACCTACGAATGCCCCAATGAAAAGTGCCTGGGACATTTCGCCGTCAAGGACTGCGAAAGGCGGGAAGATGCTCTGGTCAATAAGATGGTAAACTGTCCTGATTGCGGAAAAATGGTGCGTAAAGCGAGCCCGGAAGACATCCAAAAGGCGGAATACTACCGGGAAAACGCCCGTAAAATCATTGCCGAAGAAGGTTTATTCGTCCCCGATGTCCCCTTCCCCGATGGAGACCGGGCGCGGGATGACGCCATATTCGCCAAAGGAGTGAAGAACTTCAGCGACCTTTTCACTCCCCGCAACCTGCTCGCTCTGGCGAAGTTGAAAAAAATCATCGCCGGATTGAAAGTCGATGATGAAATCAGGGAAGCCTTGTGGTTTATTTTTAGCGATACTCTTAGATTTTCAAATAGCATGATGAGTAGAAATCCTAGCTGGAGAGGAAACAATCCGGAGTGGCCGGGTCACGCCTATTGGATGCCAAATATATTTGTAGAAACAGATAACCTAAAATATTTCTATAAAAGACTAAAATCATTTATAAAAGGAAAAGGAATATCTCAGAATGAACTGAATGATTTTTCATTAGGCTTTCCACATCTTAACTTCACTTATCAGGTTGTAGCTCAATCAAGTGAAATCCCTTTTCTTGCGTATAAAAGCATTGACTGCATCATTACCGATCCTCCCTTCGGCGGGAATGTGCAGTATGCGGAATTGTCCGATTTCTGGGTGGTGTGGCTGCCGGAAGTGTTCGGCATCGAAGGGATTATTGACAACACCCTCGAAGCCATAGAGACCCGCCATCAGGGTTTCCCCACCGCCAAGAACCGGGAGCATTACGAAGAGACGCTCTACCGCGTATTCAAGGAGTGCCACCGGGTTTTAAAGGACGACGGTTATATGGCGCTGACCTTTCATAACCGGGACGCCGGGGTTTGGATGGCTTTGCACCGGGCGGCGCGGCGCGCGGGATTCGCCCTCCCTGTCAGGGATGAAGTTAAAAATCACGGGATGATATACCAGGACTTTATCGAAAATTTCAAGCACACCTTCCACACCAGAGCGCCGGGCTCGCTCCTCGGCGACTTTATTCTGACTTTTAAGAAGGTGGAGATACCTTCTCAAATAGAAAATGTCATTTCCGACCTTTCCACTTCCCATCAGGAAGCGATAATAGACAGAATCGGCAAGGCGATTAGATTCCACGGCGGATTGGACAATACCTCCATCGGTAATTTGGTGGTGGAAACCCTCATCGATTTGAACCTGCTGCACCGTTTCGAAGGCAGCGACCTCAGCCGGATTTATAAACCTTATTTGGTATATGTTAAAAAAGAGAAGAAATGGTACACCCCGGATATGGTTGACCCTGAGAACCGCCCTCTGAAGATTTACGATGTGTATCCGGTGGAGCGGGTGGTGGAAAGTATGCTTTATAGTTTTCTCAAGGAGAAGCAGTGCGCTCCGCTGGACGATGTATTGTTCTTCATTTTCACCAAAATGGTTAATTCCGAACGCCCCGGTATCGATGTGGTGAAGAAAGTGTTGAACCGGTGCTGCAAAACGACCAGGATTGCGGGTTACAAACGTGAAGTCTATTTCTGGAAGGAATCACTTCCCCAGCCGGGGAAAGTTGATGAGTTGAAAAAAAATCAAATAGATATATTTACCGGCGACATCGAAGACCACAACAGCGTTATCAAGTCCCTGGCGCTGAAATTCACAGGAGAAGGATACGATGTCCATATCGGCGATACGGAAACAAGAAAGGATAAGGAGCTTCGGGAAATATCATCCGATTTGGACGCGTTCAATCTGGGTGTTTCGCGAGAGTCATACAGTGTATTAAAAGAGATAGATTTATTGATTCTTAGGGGAGGAAACATTCAGAAAGCGATTGAAGTGGTTACTACTTTTTCCACATTCAATAAGGCGATAAATGACAGGTTCAGAAATTTAATAACCACAGTTCCCAATCTGAAGTTCGATGTTGAAGTGTATTTACTTAAAAACGATATGGATAAAGCAGTCAAGGAATTGAATTCACCGGCAAATGTTAAAGACGGACTAATTCGTATAGTAAAATTGAAGGTGATCGGCTCCGATTAATTCCTTCCCCCCGCCAGCCGCGCCCCCTCCAAAACCGCCCCCGTCATCCCCGCCATATTCCCCAACTGCGCCGGCAGTGTCGGCGTTTTGCCCGCTAAAGCGTCCACCACCTTGTCCGCCACCCGCCGCTCCAGCTCCTCCCAATACCGCAGGAATCCGAACAGCACCCCTCCCCCCACCACGATACAGCCGGGGTCTAGGGCGTTAATCATATTAGCGAAGAAAACCGCCAGCGCCTCCAGCGCCTCTTCAATCGCTTTCTGGGCGGGAACATAGCCTTTGCGGGCGGCTTCGAAAATAGCGCGGGTGCCGTGGAAGTCCTCTTTATGATAACGGCCTTCCACCGCCGCCAGTTGGTTGGTGCGGCGGATAATCGCTCCGCCCGAAGCGTACGCTTCTATATGCCCCGGCTTCCCGCAGCCGCACCGCCTCCCTCCCATCACCACCACCGTGTGCCCAATTTCCATCGCTGAACCGTGCGAACCCCGCACCGGAATCCCGTCCCGAATATACCCTCCGCCGATGCCGGTGCCTAAGGTCACTCCGAACACCGTGCGATGCTCCTTGCCCGCCCCCACCAGCGCCTCCGCTAAGATAGCCATATTGCCGTCGTTGTCCACCGCTGTCGGCAGTTTTAGCTCCTCCTCCAGCAGCCCCTTAATCGACAATCCCACTACGCCGGGGACATTGGGCGAAGAGCCGAATACGGTGCCGGTAGCCTTGTCCACCGCGCCCGGAGTGCCCACTCCCGCGGCGATTACCTCGAGGCGCCGGTTGTAGGCGAGTTCCATCAACTCCCGCGCGGCTTCGATGAAGGCAGCCTTGATGTCCTCAATAGAGCCTTCGCTCCCGGTGGGGCGGTTGAAATGGTAGCGGATGTTGCCGTCGGGGGTGCCCAAGCCGTACTTCATCGAGGTCCCCCCCAGGTCGAATCCGATTATAACGTGTTTCATATTACCATTGTCGATTAGGAAGATTCAATGTTACTAAATATAGCAGATTTTTAAAATTATGCAACTAATGTGAGATGATGCCCGGGGCAAATTTGCCTTTGCCATCAGGCTTTTCTATATTATGGATTAACCTTTTACTTATACCAAGTAGTATGTTTTAACTAAATCGTCATTCCGGCTTGTCCTGAATCTGACGATTGACATTCTGTCACATTCCCGGCGCGCTTCGCTTGCGGGAATGATAAGTTGGTCAGGCGCTTCATAAAACTAATGCGGCGCTAACATCCTAACAACCTCCTCATCACCCTTGTTTATACGCTTAATAAGATTGCCGGTGGTTTTTACCGTTACGGTAGGATTACTGAACATTTCCGTCCCGGCGCAGGAAACCGACTCGGATTCACTGCTGAAACTGGCGATTTTCACGCCGCAAGCTATGGTTTTCGACCATCCCAACGGAAAGCGCATCGGCAGAATCGAGCGGGGGCGCGTGATAGAGCTGCTGTCGTCCCAAGAGCGGTGGCTGAATTTCACCAACAAGGAATATCAATCAGCCTGGATTCGATGGGAAGACACGGTATCGCTGAAAGATTGGGCGAACGCGCCGCCCTTCGATTCGGTGCAGATCGTAGTGTTGGCCTGGGAAAAGGGGATTGAAGCCATCGACCGCGAGGTGGAGGAGGCTTTGTCCCGCATCGTGGCACTGAAGGATAATATCGCAGAAGGCAATATGGAGCCTGTCGCCGGAGTCGCGGTATTGGAGCGGGAGCGTGAGGGGATTGAAGAATCCTTCCGCCGAACTCACGACCTCGATACCCCCTTGGAACTGAAGCGGGCGGTGGAGGTCTTCGGCGAAAAGCGGTGGGCTATCGATATGGGATTGAAATACCTGGCGAAGTACATCCGCGAGGGCGATCCTGTCAGCGCCGTGGCTGCAGGAAAATATTTTCTTTTCGCGGAAAACAGGGTTTATTGGTACACAAGGGAGCTTTTCCGAGTGAAATCGAAATACAAGCTATATGATGCGGAGAGCTCTATCCGGTAAGATGTCAGGTAATAAACGAAAGGTATTGGTATCTATTTTAAATATAGAATGTTGATTCTAAGAAATATTATTAATATATTTTATACTTATACAATTTTGGTGTTTTTAATATAACACCTTAACACTTCAGAGCTGATTTCGGAGATGTCTGATTTGTTCATACCGAATTGTTTAGCCAC